>CAYQDR010000110.1:0-17080 GCA_964416315.1 uncultured bacterium | reverse complement strand
CGACACGAGCGAGGCGCTGAAAAGCGCCTCGCTAACTCGGTAAACTCGGGCTAGGGCCGTTTGCTAGAGGTGCGGGGCCAAGTAACGAGCATAGCGAGGGACGCAGGGAGGAGGCGCCCCGAGGCGTATGCCGCATACGTTGAGGGGCGCCGACGACCCCACCGGAGGGGCGGGACGTCCGCGAGGCCGCAGGCCGAGCGCGTCCCGGCGAGCTGGAGGACGACGCTAGGCGAAGTTAGTTGGACCCGCACTAGGCGAGCGGGGCGGGCAGGTCCGACCGCCCCATCAGGTAGACGTCGATGCCGCGCGCCGCGCTCCGTCCCTCGGCCATGGCCCAGACGATGAGCGACTGCCCCCGCTGCATGTCCCCGGCGGTAAAGACCCCCGGCACGCTCGTCATCCAGTTCTCATCGCGCCAGACATTGCCCCGCTCGGAGAGCCTCACGCCAAGCTCGGCCAGCATCCCCGGGCGCTCGGGGCCCAGGAACCCCATGGCCAGGAGCGCCAGGTCGCACGGGAGCGTGAATTCCGTGCCCGGGGTCTCTTGAAAGCCGATGCGACCGTTCTGCCGCGTCATCTCGACCGTGACCGCCTCGAGGGCCCTCACGCACCCGCGCTCGTCCCCGAGGAAGCGCTTCGTCGAGACCGAGTAGACGCGCTCGCCGCCCTCCGCATGGGCCGAGGAGACGCGGTAGATGTTCGGCCACTGCGGCCACGGGTTGTCGGGCGCCCGCCGGTCGGGCGGGCGCGGCAGGATCTCGAACTGGTGGACCGACGCGGCGCCCTGGCGATGGACGGTGCCGAGGCAGTCCGCTCCCGTGTCGCCCCCCCCGATGATCACCACATGCTTCCCGTGGGCGGTAATGAACCGGTCGTCCGGGACCCGGTCTCCCTCGCAGCGCTTGTTCTGCAAGGTCAGGTACTCCATGGCGAAGTGAATCCCCCGGAGCTCCCGCCCGGGGATCGGCAGGTCCCGGGGCGCGCAGGCGCCGCCCGTGAGGAGCAGGGCATCGAAGCCCTTTCTGAGCTCCTCGACCGGCACGGTCACGCCGACGTGGGCGTTCACCACGAACCGGACGCCCTCGGCCTCCATCTGGGCGAGCCGCTGATTCAGGACCCGCTTCTCCATCTTGAACTCGGGGATCCCGTAGCGGAGGAGGCCGCCGAGGCGGTCGTCGCGCTCGAAGACTGTCACCCGATGGCCGGCGCGGTTGAGCTGCTGGGCGGCGGCGAGCCCGGCAGGGCCCGAGCCGACCACCGCCACCGCTTTTCCGGTCCTCGCGACCGGCGGCTCGGGGGTGACCCATCCGGCGTCGAAGGCATGGCCAATGATGGCGAGCTCGATCGCCTTGATCGTCACCGGGTCGTCGTTGAGCTCGAGCACGCAGGAGCCCTCGCACGGCGCGGGGCAGAGCGTGCCGGTGAACTCGGGAAAGTTGTTCGTCGCGTGGAGGCGATCGATCGCTTCCTTCCAGTCGCCCTTGTAGACCAGGTCGTTCCAGTCGGGGATGAGGTTCCCCAGGGGACAGCCCTGATGGCAGAAGGGGATTCCGCAATCCATGCACCGGGCCGCCTGCTTCTTGAGCTTGTCCGTGGGCCACGGCAGCATGACCTGCTTCCAGTCGTGGACCCGCTCCTGGACGGCCCGGTACGGCTGCTTGTCGCGCTTGAACTCGATGAACCCGGTGACCTTACCCATCCCTCTCCAGCAACTGGCCCACACGCCCGTCTGACAGACCCGCCGGCGCGTCACCCATGCGCGCCTTCCATCACCGCCTTCTCCCAGGGGATGCCCTCCTCCTGGGCACGCTTCATCGCCAGGAGCGCGCGCTTGTAGTCCCGAGGGACGACCTTGACGAACCTCGGCTGCACCTGCTCCCAGCTCGCCAGGAGCTGCTCGGAGACGCTGCTCTGGGTGTACCGGATGTGGCGCCGCAGCAGCTCCCTGACCTCCTCGACGTCCTCGGCTGCCACGAGGGGCTCGAGGTCGACCATGCCGAGGTTGCAGCGTCGCCTGAAATCGCCGGCCTCGTCGAGGACGTAGGCGATGCCACCCGACATCCCTGCCGCGAAGTTTCGGCCGGTCTTGCCGATCACGACGACGCGCCCGCCGGTCATGTACTCGCAGCCGTGATCCCCGACGCCTTCGACCACGGCGTGGGCGCCGCTGTTGCGCACCGCGAACCGCTCGCCCGCCACGCCGCGGAAATACGCCTCGCCGCCGGTCGCGCCGTAGAGCACGACGTTGCCGACGAGGATGTTCTCCTCGGGGACGAACGTCGCATCCCTGGGCGGGAACGCGATGATCTTGCCGCCGGACAGCCCCTTCCCCAGGTAGTCGTTCGCGTCTCCCTCCAGGAGGAGGGTGATCCCCTTCGGAATGAACGCCCCGAAGCTCTGCCCCGCGGAGCCGGTGAAGTGGATGCGGATCGTGTCGTCGGGAAGGCCCTCGGCCCCGTAGAGGGTGGTGACCTTGTGCCCGAGAATCGTCCCGACCGTCCGGTGCACGTTACGGATCGGGAGCCGGATGTCCACCGGGGCCCCATGCTCGAGGGCCTCCCGGCACATCGGGACCAGGGTGGTCATGTCCAGCGACTTCTCGAGGCTGTGGTCCTGCTCGCGCACCCGCCGGATGGGGACTTCGGGGCCGACGTCGGGCCGGTGGAGAATGGCCGAGAAGTCCAGCCCCCGGGCTTTCCAGTGATCGACGGCCCTCCGGGTCTCCAGCCTGTCCACCCGGCCGATCATCTCGTCCATGGTCCGGAAGCCGAGCCCGGCCATCAGCTCCCGCACCTCCTCGGCGAGGAAGCGGAAGAAGTTCTCGACGAACTCGGGCTTCCCGGTGAACTTCTTCCGGAGCTCGGGGTCCTGGGTCGCGACCCCCACCGGGCAGGTGTTCAGGTGGCACACGCGCATCATGATGCAGCCCATCACGACGAGCGGCGCCGTCGAGAAGCCGTACTCCTCGGCGCCGAGGAGTGCGGCAACGACCACGTCGCGGCCCGTCTTCATCTGCCCGTCCACCTGGACCACGATCCGGTCCCGGAGCTTGTTCAGCACGAGCACCTGCTGGGTCTCGGCCAGCCCCAGCTCCCAGGGGATGCCACCGTGCTTGATGGACGTGAGCGGCGAGGCGCCGGTGCCGCCGTCGTGGCCGGAGATGAGGACGACGTCCGAGAAGGCCTTGGCGACCCCGGCCGCCACGGTTCCCACCCCGACCTCGGCGACGAGCTTGACGTGGATGCGCGCCCTGGGGTTCGCGTTCTTCAGGTCGTGGATAAGCTGCTTCAGGTCCTCGATCGAGTAGATGTCGTGGTGCGGCGGCGGGGAGATCAACCCCACGCCGGGCGTCGAGTGGCGGACCTTGGCGATCCAGGGGTAGACCTTGTGGCCGGGCAGCTGGCCCCCCTCGCCGGGCTTGGCCCCCTGGGCCATCTTGATCTGGAGGTCGTCGGCGTTGACGAGGTACTCGCTCGTCACGCCGAAGCGCCCCGAGGCGACCTGTTTGACCGCGCTCCGCCGCCAGTCCCCGTTCGGGTCCCGCTTGAAGCGCGCCGGATCTTCGCCGCCCTCGCCCGTGTTGGACCGCCCGCCCAACCGGTTCATGGCGATGGCCAGCGTCTCGTGCGCCTCCTGGCTGATGGAGCCGTACGACATCGCGCCGGTGGCGAAGCGCTTCATGATCGACGCGACGGGCTCCACCTCGGCGATGGGGATCGGCTGCTCGGCGAACTTGAGCTCGAAGAGCCCCCGGAGCGTCGCGCGCCGCTGGCTCTGGTCGTCCACGAGGCTCGTGTACTCCTTGAAGATCCGGTACTGGCCGCTCTGGGTGGCGTGCTGGAGTTTGAAGACCGTCTCCGGGTTGAACAGGTGGTATTCCCCGTCACGGCGCCACTGGTACTCGCCCCCCCAGTCCACCTCGGGCTGGCCCACCGGCCGGTCGGGGAAGGCCCGCTGGTGCCGCCGGCGCACCTCCTCGGCGATGACGTCGATGCCGATGCCGCTCACCCGGGAGGCGGTGCCGGTGAAGTACGTGTCCACCAGCTCCCCGTTCAGCCCGATGGCCTCGAAGATCTGCGCCCCGCAGTAGCTCTGCAGGGTGGAGATCCCCATCTTGGCCATGACCTTCAGGATGCCCTTGTTCAGCGCTTTGATGTAGTTCTTGACGGCCTTCGCGTGGTCGATCCCGGCGAGCACGCCCTCGCGGATCATGTCGTCGAGGGTCTCGAAGGCCACCCACGGGTTCACGGCGCCGGCGCCGTACCCGATCAGGAGGCCGAGGTGGTGGACTTCGCGGGCGTCGCCGGTCTCGACCACCAGCCCGCAGCGCGTCCGCTCCCCGCGGCGGACGAGGTGGTGGTGGACGGCGGCGGTCGCGAGCAGGCTCGGGATGGCGGCCCGCTCCCGGCTCACGCCGCGGTCGGACAGGATGACGACGTTGTGGCCGTCGGCGATGGCCTGGCTGGCCCCTCGCTGGAGGTCGGCCAGCGCCCGCTCGAGCCCGGCGGCGCCGTCCGCTACGGGAAAGAGCATCGGCAGCGTGATGGCCTTGAAGCCCCGCGCGCTCACGTGGGCGATCTTGGCCAGCTCCTCGTTGGAGACTACCGGGTCTCTGAGGACGATCTGCCGGCACGACTCCGGCTCGGGCTGGAGGAGGTTCCGCTCGGGCCCGATCGTGGACTCCATGGACGTGACCAGCTCCTCGCGGATCTGGTCGAGCGGGGGATTGGTGACCTGGGCGAAGAGCTGCTTGAAGTAGTCGTAGAGAAGCCGCGGTCGGTTGGAGAGCACGGCGAGCGACGTGTCCGTCCCCATCGAGCCGATCGGCTCCTCGCCCTGCCGAGCCATCGGCCCCAGGAGGATCCGCAGGTCCTCGTGCGTGTAGCCGAAGGCGATCTGGCGCTGGAGCACGGTGGCGTGGTCGGGCGCGGGGACCGGGTGGGCGGGCAGGTCCTCGAGTCGGACCAGGTTCTCCCGGAGCCACTCGGCGTAAGGGTGCTCGGCGGCCAGCTGCGCCTTGATCTCCTCGTCATCGATGATCCGCCCCTGGGCGGTGTCCACCAGAAAGATGCGGCCGGGGTGGAGGCGCTCCTTGACCAGGATGTTCTCGGGCGGGATGTCGAGCACTCCCACCTCTGAGGCCATGACCACCAGGCCGTCCTTGGTGACGCAGTAGCGCGAGGGGCGGAGGCCGTTGCGGTCGAGGACGGCCCCGATCACGGTCCCGTCGGTGAAGGCGATGGAGGCGGGGCCGTCCCAGGGCTCCATGAGCGAGGCGTGGTACTCGTAGAAGGCCCGCCGCTGGGGGCTCATCGATTCGTGGCGTTGCCACGGCTCCGGGATCATCATGAGGATGGCGTGCGGCAGGGACCGCCCATTCATCACTAGGAACTCGAGGACGTTGTCAAAGGTGGCCGTGTCGGAGAGCCCCTCGCGGGTGACGGGGAGGACCTTCGCGAGCTCGTCGCCGAAGAGCTCCGACCGGCAGAGGGCCTCGCGGGCCCGCATCCAGTTGATGTTGCCCCGCAGCGTGTTGATCTCGCCGTTGTGGGCGATCATCCGGTAGGGGTGGGCGAGCGGCCACGACGGGAACGTGTTGGTGGAGAAGCGCTGGTGGACGAGGGCCAGCGCCGACTCCACGTCCGGGTCGGTGATGTCGGGGTACATCGTCTCGATCTGGTCAGCGCTCAGCATCCCCTTGTAGATCAGCGTCCGGGTCGACAGGCTCGGGATGTAGGCGTACTTGTTCTCCGGGATGTCGAGCCCCGCCATCGCCTTCTCGAATTGCTTGCGGATCACGTAGAGCTTCCGCTCGAAGGCGGCCGGGTCGGCCACGGCAGCGCCGCGGCCGATCAAGACCTGCATGACGGCCGGCTCGACCGAGCGGGCGGTGGCGCCGAGCGGGCTGTCATCGGTGGGCACGCTCCGCCAGCCGAGCATCCGCTGGCCTTCCTCCTCGACGATCGAGTGCAGGAGCGCCCGCACCTTGTCGCGCTGCTGAGGCTCCCGGGGCAGGAACACGAGCCCGCAGCCATATGCGCCGACTGGCGGCAGCCCGATCCCGAGCCGCCCGCACTGGCGCCGGAGGAATCGGTCGGGCATCTGGATCAGGATGCCGGCCCCGTCTCCCGTGTTCGGCTCGCAGCCGCAGGCGCCCCGGTGGAGGAGGTTCTTGAGCACGGTGAGGGCCTGACGCACGATGGCGTGCGACTTGCGGCCCTCGATGTCCACGACAAAGCCGACGCCGCAGGCGTCGTGCTCCCGGGTCGGGTCGTACAGACCCTGCGCCGGAGGGAGGCCGGGAGGGGTCATCGCGCTCCCCCGCGTGTCATGTCCGTCCTGATCGTGCGAGGCTCGCCAACCAGCTCCAAGTTAGTGCGAGACACTACACCATATCCGAGCATTAGCCAAGCCCAAAATTAAGACATCATGACATTAGTATTACTAATGGTGTAGACTGGCCCTCGTGAACCTGGACACCCTGAGGCTGTTCTGTGACGTGGTGCGTCTGCGCAGCTTCTCCCGCGGAGCCGCGGCGAGCGGCGTCACGCAGTCGGCCGCGAGCCAGTCGATCCGGCAGCTCGAGGCCGAGCTCGATGTGCCGCTGCTCGATCGCTCCCGTCGGCCCCCGCAACCCACGGAGGAGGGGCACCGGTTCTACGAGGCCTGCCGCACGCTGCTCGAGGGGTTCGAGAAGGCGCGGGCCGAGCTCGCGACGTCGCGACAGCGGGTCGAGGGGACGGTGCGGGTGGCGGCCATCTATTCGGTCGGCCTCCACGACATGAGCCGCCACATGCAGCCCTTCATGTCGGCCTACCCGCAGGCGCGGGTTCTCCTCGAGTGTCTCCACCCGCACAAGGTCGTCGAGGCCGTCCTGAACGACGAGGCCGACCTCGGGATCCTCTCCTACCCGGTTGCCACCCGGGCCCTCACCGTGTTGCCGCTCCGCTCCGAGCCCATGGTGCTGGTGACGCACCCGAGCCACCGCCTGGCCCGCCGCCGGATGGCGGGCCCCGCCGATCTGAACGGGGAGGCCTTCATCGCCTTCGATCACGATCTGGCCATCCGCAAGGCGATCGACCGCGCGCTCAGGCAGCACAACGTCAGGGTCAACGTCGTGATGGCGTTCGACAACGTGGAGACCATCAAGCAGGCGATCGCCATCGCGGCCGGCATCAGCATCCTGCCCCGGCCCACCGTGCTCAAGGAGATCGGGATCCGGGCGCTGGCGGCCGTTCCGCTGTCGCTCCCGGGCCTCGTCCGCCCGATCGGCATCATCCATCGCCGGGGAAAGCGGTTCACCCCGGCCGCGGCGCGCTTCGTCGAGCTCCTGCAGAAGGCCGACGACGGCGGTCGCTGATCGAGGGTCCGGGGTGGCCGAACTCCGCAATCCTTCCTGGGGGAGGTCCCGGAGGGGGCCGTCGAGGCCCCCTCCGGCTTGACTCAGCCGGCGTCAGATCGCCAGGCGGCGGCCGATCCCTTCCCCGGACTCCGCCCTACCCGAGCGCCCAGAGGATCTCCTCGAGCGGGCGCTTCGCACAGGTGAAGATCGGGGTGTCGCGCTGGGTGTAGCGACTCGCCCCGCTCTCCCGGAGGCGCATGACCAGGCTGACGAACTCCTTCGGCTCGTTCCCCTCGAACGAGACCACGAAGTCCTGGTCGTCGAGGCCGAAGGAGTACGCGGTGTTGATCCGGATCCCCGGGAACTCGTGCCCGACCCGGATGTGCTCGTTCATCATCCGCTGCCGCTCCTCGAGGGGGAGCAGGTACCACTCCCGCGTCTTCACGAAGGGGTAGACGAAGAGGTACTGGCCCGTCCCGGAGGCGAGCAGGTCCTCGTGGGGGACCGCCTTCTGATGCTCCTTGACGTACGTCGACTCCCGGGTGACGGCGAGGAGCGCGTGGGTGTTCTCAAGATACGGCGCGAGCGCGCTCCGCCGGAGCCCCTCGCAGAGCGCCTGGATCGCGGGGAGGTCGCGCGCGATCAGCCACAGCAGGAAGTCGGCGTCCCGCCGCAGCCCGAGCGTCGAGTAGGGGCGCACGGCGACCGGCCCGTGGAACTCCTCCATGCGGGCCAGGTAGTCGGCGATCGCCCGCGCCTTCTCCTCCTTGGGGAGCTGCAGGTACGCCGCCGTCGCCTTGAAGAAGGTGTAGAGGAAGTACCGCCCCGGAGGGGTCGTCTCACCGGTGGCCATCGTGCCGTCGCTCCTCCCTAGCTCGCCGGCGCGGGCTCGGGCGCGAGCCCCGCGCGCTGGTGCTCGCGGACGAGGCCGGCCTTCTTGACGCCGACCTCGAGGTGGTCCCAGGGGAACGTCTCGTCGAGCGGCCGCTCCCGGCAGGCGTAGAAGTCCGCATCGACCTCCCATTCCCGCAGGGCCGTCCGCCAGTCGCCCTCGAGCGCCGCCGCGCGCTCGAGGAAGTCGGCCACGCGCCGGTCGCCGCGCGCCAGGACCGCCTGGAGGAACGCCTCCCGCGGGTTCTCGTGGACGACCCGGATGTTCGGGAATCGCCGCACGCCGGCCTTGATCGCCCGGAGCTTCGCTTCCAGCGAGGGCACGCGGTCGAAGCCGACCCACTGGAAGGGTGTCCACGGCTTCGGCACGAACGAGCTGATCGAGAGCGTGAGCCGGCCGAACGGCTCCCCGGCCCCCGACGCCACCCGGAGCCGCTCGAGCAGTCGCGTCGCGAGGTCGGGGATCGCCTCGACGTCCGCGGTGGTTTCCGTCGGCTGGCCGATCATGAAGTAGCACTTCAAGTTCGGGATGCCGTAGCGCCGGACGAGGTCGCACGCCGCGTAGAGCTGCGCGTCCGAGATGTTCTTGCGGATGACGGCGCGGAGGCGCTCGGTGCCCGCCTCCGGCGCGATGGTCAGCGTCCGGTGGCCGCCGCGCTGGAGCGAGGCGACCAGGTCCTCGGTGAGGCTGTCCGCCCGGAGCGACGAGATCGAGACCTCGAGCCCCTCCTCCTCGAGCACCCGCATGAGCCCGCCGATCCACGGGTAGTCGGAGACGCACGCCCCGACGAGGCCCACGCGTTTCGACTGTTTGGCGATCTCCCGGACGCTCGCGCGGAGGGCGTCGAGGCTCCGGTGGCGGACGGGGCGGTAGATCTCCCCCTCCAGGCAAAAACGGCACCCGCGCCCGCACCCCTTGCCCACCTCGAGGAGGGCGAGGTGGCCGTACTCGGCGTTCGGCGTGCGGAGGAGCGAGAGCGTCTGGAACTCGTCGACGTTCCGGAGGCGCCGCTTGACCACGGTCGCCGGCGCGCCATCTCGGGGGGCGACGGCCGCGACGGTCCCGTCGGCGTGATACCCGACCGTGTACCGGTGCGGGAGGTAGATTCCCGGAATGCCCTGCAGCCGCTCCCAGAGGTCCTCGCGCCGCCGCGCGGCCCAGGATCGGTCCCCGAAGGCGTCGCGGTAGGCGTGGGCGATCTCCCGGACGATCTCCTCGCCCTCGCCCACCACGATGAAATCCATGAAGGGCGCCATCGGCTCGGGGTTGGCGAACGCGCAGACCCCGCCCATCAGGACGACCGGGTCCTCGGGGCGCCGGTCCTCGGGCCGGAGCGGGATCCCGGCCATGCGGAGGAGGCGGAGCGTGTGGATGTAGTCGCCCTCGTAGGTGATCGAGAAGCCCACCAGGTCGAACTGCGAGAGCGGCCGCTTCGACTCGAGCGAGAACGGCCGGGTCCCCGTGCGCTCGTACTCCGGCAGGTCCTCCGGATCCGGCAGGAAGAACCGCTCGCAGACGACGTCGGGGAGCGTGTTCAGATGGTGGTAGATGGACTGGAAGCCGAGGTTGGACATTCCCACGGCGTAGGTGTTCGGGTAGACGAGCGCAAAGGAGAGCCGGCCCCCCCAGTCCTTCCGGACGCTCCCCTCTTCCTGGGCGAGGAGCCGGTCCGCCTTTTCCTTGAGATTCCAGGACATGCGCCTCATCCGACTCTAACAGACGCCTCGCGGCACGGTCAAGGCGCGCAGTCGCCTGCATGGGGGAAAGGATGACGTCAACGTTGAGGCGGACGAGCTCGGCGGCGAGGCCGGGGAGGAGCTGATCCTTCCCCGCCGCATTACCCAGATCAGGTTCCGGCGGTCGGCGGCGATTCTCGCCGCCCTCTCAGCCCGGCGTTCCGAGCTCCCGCGTGACAACGCGTGGCGCGCCCTACATCGCCGTCACCCCTTGATCACACCGAGCGGGCGGAGGCGCGCGACGACCCGCGAGAGCCCGGCGCGCTCCACCACCTCGACCACGTTCTTGACGTCCTTGTACGCCTCCGACATCTCCTCGGCGAGCGCCTCCCGGCCGCTCGCGCGCGCGAGGATCCCCCGCGCCGCCAGCTCCTGGGCGATCGACCGTCCCCGCGCGGCTTTCACGGCCGCGGTCCGACTCATGACGCGCCCGGCCCCGTGGCACGTGCTCCCGAACGTCTCGCGCATCGAGCCCGCCGTCCCCACCAGGACGTAGGAGTAGCGGCCCATGTCCCCGGGGATCAGCACCGGCTGCCCGATCGCGCGGTAGGCCTCCGGGAGCTCCGGGTGCCCCGGCGGGAACGCGCGCGTCGCCCCCTTCCGGTGGACGAGGAGGCGCATCGGCCGGCCGTCCACCTCGTGCTCCTCCTCCTTGGCGATGTTGTGGGCGACGTCGTAGACGAGCGCGAGACCCAGGTCCCGCGGGGAGACCTGGAGGACGCGCTCGAGCACCTCGCGGGCGAAGTGGGCCAGGCACTGCCGGTTGGCGAAGGCGAAGTTCGCCGCCGCCCGCATCGCGCCGAGGTAAGCCTGGGCTTCCGCCGAGCCCACCGGGGCGCACGCGAGCTGCCGGTCAGGCAGCGTGATCGCGTAGCGCCGCATCGCCGGCTCCATCGCGCCCAGGGCGTCCGTGCAGACCTGGTGGCCAAGCCCACGCGAGCCCGTGTGGATCATCAGCGTGATCCGCCCCATCTCGAGCCCGAGGGCCGCCGCTTCCGCCGGCGCCCGGATCTCGTCCACCACCTGCACCTCGACGAAGTGGTTCCCGGAGCCGAGCGTCCCGAGCTGTCCACGCCCGCGCTCGTAGGCCCGCTGCGAGACGGTCTCCGGGTCGGCTCCCGGCAGGACGCCGTGGGACTCCATGCGGGCGAGGTCGTCGCCCTCGCCGTAGCCGCGCTCGATCGCCCAGCGCGCCCCGCCGACGACGGGGCCGCGCCGCTCGTCGGCCGCCGACAGCTTGACGCGGCCGCGCGAGCCCACGCCCGCGGGGATCGCCTGGGCGAGGGCGTCTACCAGCGCCGGGAGCCGGGGGGCGAGCTCCGCCTGGGTGAGGTGGGTCCGGAGGAGGCGCACACCGCAGTTGATGTCGTAGCCGACGCCGCCGGGGCTGATCACGCCGTCCCGGACCGCGTCGGTCGCCACGACCCCGCCCACCGGCAGCCCGTACCCCTGGTGGATGTCGGGCATCGCCAGCGAGGCCTTCACGATGCCGGGGAGCGCCGCGGCGTTCGCCACCTGCTCGAGCGAGCCGTCGCGGCGGATCTGCGCCATCAGCTCGTCGTCGGCGTACACGATCCCCGGCACCCGCATCCCGGGCTTCGCGTCCGGCGGGATCCGCCACTGGTAGGCACTCACGCGCTCGACGTGGACCAACTCCGACCTCGGGAGACCGCCGCGCCCGGCTCGAGCGCCCCGGGCCCGGTCGAACGCCGCTACCGTCCGGGCGGACGCCCCACCCGGCCCGTCGACGGCCGGCTCGGCTGCGGCTGCGCCATCGCGAGCCGCTGCACCTCGACCTCGAAGTCGGTGGGGGAGCTCGAGGCCCGCAGCGCGGTCTCGTAGGTGATCATGTTCTGCTGGTAGTAAGCCAGCACGCACTGGTCGAACGTCTGCATGCCGTACATGTCCTTCCCCTCGGCGATCGCCTTGGGGATGTCGGCCGTCCGCCCGGGGTCCTCGATGCAGCGCTGGATGGTGGACGTGCTGACGAGCACCTCGACCGCCGGGAGGATTCCCGGCTGGTCCGAGCGGTCGATGAGGCGCTGCGAGAGAATCCCTCGCAGCACCTGGGAGAGCTGGTTCCGGATCTGGCGCTCCTGGTGCCCCGGGAACTCCGAGATGACCCGGTTGACGGTCTCGGCCGCCGTGATGGTGTGGAGCGTGGACATGACGAGGTGGCCGGTCTCGGCGAGCGTGAGCACCGTGCGGACCGTCTCGAGGTCCCGCATCTCGCCGACCATGATGACGTCCGGGTCCTGCCGGAGGCAGATGCGCAGCGCCTCGGCGAACGTGGGACAGTCCGAGCCGACCTCGCGCTGCGTGATGATGCAGTTCTTGTCCTGGTGGAGGAACTCGATCGGGTCCTCGATGGTGACGATGTGGTCGTTCCGGTTCAGGTTCATGTAGTTGATCATCGCCGCCAGCGTCGTGGACTTCCCGCTGCCGGCCGGGCCCGTCACCAGGATGAGGCCCCGCGGCTCCACCGAGAGCTTGGAGATGACCTCGGGCAGGTGGAGGTCCTCGAAGGTCGGGATCTCGTACGGCACGACGCGGAGGGCGACCGCCACGGTCCCCCGCGCCCGGCAGATGCTGGCGCGGAACCGGCCGATGCCGGCGACGCTGTACTGGACGTCCGCCCCCCCGTCCCTGTCGTACCGCTCCTTCTGGGGGGGGCTCATCATCGAGTACGCGAGCTCGAAGAGCTCCTTCGCGTCGATCGGCGCGGAGCCCTCCAGCGGCGCGAGCTTGCCCTGAATCCGCACGACCGGGAGCTGGCGCGGCTTCAGGTGAAAGTCCGACGCGCCGCGCGACGTGCCGTCCCGGAGGACCTGCGCGAGATCCATCTCCCCCTCCTTCCCCCGACGAAGCGGCTATATTGTCCCCGCGGGCCCCCGGGGAAGTCAAGGTTCCCGGGCGGCGAGCACGACCGGCTGGGGCCGCGCGGAGAGGCGCGCGGCGGGGGGGGACGAATGCAGGCGCTCCGGGTAATGGTCTGGGGGGCGGGCTTTTTCGCCCGCAAGTGGCTGGAGGCGCTGCGGGCGCGCGAGGAGTGGCGGGTCGCCGGGATCGTCTCCCGCTCCCCCGCCCGCCTCGAGGCGCTCAGGCGGGATCTCGGGCTCCCGGGCGTGCCCGGCTACCCCACCGTGGACGAGGCCCTCCAGCAGGGCGACGCCGACGCGGTCATCGTCGCCCTGCCCCAGGCGCTCCACCGCGACGCCGTCGTGAAGGCGCTCGACCGCGGCTGGCACGTCCTCGTCGAGAAGCCGCTCGCCACGACGATGGCCGACGGCCGGGCCATCCTCCAGGCGACCCGCGCTCGCCCGGACCGGGTCGTCATGGTCAACCAGAACTTCCGCTGGCGGCCCCACACCCTCGCCCTCGCCCGAGCCGTGCGGGAGGGGGCGATCGGCCGGCCGGCCCACGTCACGCTCGAGTGCCGGCAGCAGATCCGCCGGACGACCGTGGACGGGTGGCGCGAGCAGATGGCGGAGCCGTACCTCCTGGACTTCGCCGTCCACCACTTCGACCTGCTCCGCTGGGTCACGGGCGACGAGCCGCGGGAGGTCGTCGCGACGAGCTTCCGCCCGGCCTGGAGCTGGCTCGCCGGCAACTCGGCCGCCGCTGCCATCCTCACGACGGCGACCGGCTGCGTCGTGGGCTACGGCGGCACCATGGTGGCCCAGGGCTTCGAGACGCCCCAGGAGGGGCTCATCACGGTCAGCGGCGAGCGCGGGACCCTCCACCTGGACGCGGCGTCGCGCGTCCTCCTCGCCGCCGGAGGCGCGACCCGGGAGCTCCCCGGCGAGCCCGTGCCGGAGGGGGAACTGGGCCGGGGGCTCGCCCAGTTCGTGGCGGCCATCCGGACGGGACGCCTGCCCGACACCCACGTCGGCGACAACATCCACACCTTCGCGCTCCTCATGGCCGCGGTCGAGTCGGCGCGCGCCCGGCGCCCGGTACGCGTCGCGGACCTCCTCCCGGACGCCACCTGACCGCGCGTGCGCCCGCACCAGGCGGTAGCATGGAGGGCGTGAGCTCCCGATCCGCGCGCGCGCTCGTCGCCATCCTGGCACTGCTCCGGGTCCGGATCGCGTCGGCCGACCACGGCGCCGCCGCCACGACGCCGTGGAGCCTCGAGGTCTGGCTGTTCATCGCGGGAGGCGTCGTCGTCCTCCTGTTGGCCGGGTGGGCGTGGCTCGCGCCGGAGCGCGAGGAGCGCGGCAAGGGCGGGCGGGACGTCGGACCGCAATGACGGCGCTCGCGGTCGTCGTCCGGTTCCTCCACCTCGCCGCCGGTGTCCAGCTCCTCGGCGTCTTCCTCTTCCTCGTCCTGGTCGCGCGGCCCGCGTGGCGGCGCGCCGGGCCCGAGCTCGAGGCCGCCGCCCACGGCTTCGAGCGGACCCTGCTCCGCCTCGGCGCCTGGGCGGCCGCGGTCGCCCTCCTCTCCGGGCTCGCCGCGCTCGCCCTCCAGGCCGCGAGCGTGACGGGTTCGCGCGCGGCGGCGTTCACGCCATCGGTGTGGGTCGCCCTCCTCTCCGGAACCCAGTCCGGTCTCGTCTGGATGATCCGCATGGCCGCCTTCGCGCTCCTCGGCGGCTTCCTCCTCCTCCGCGAGCGGGAGCAGGACTGGCGGGACTGGTGGGCGCTCCGCCTCGAGGGCGTCCTCCTGGCGGCCGTCGCGGCCGCGGCCCTGGCCTGGGCCGGGCACGCCACGACGGCCGAGGACTGGGGCATCTGGCCGCTCGTCGGCGATGCCCTCCACCTCCTCGCGACGGGCGCCTGGCTCGGCGGCCTCGGCCCGCTCGCGCTCCTCCTCACCTGGACGCTCCGGGAGCCGGCGGAGTCCGCGCGGGGCGTCGCCCGCGACGCGGTGCGCCGCTTCTCGGCCCTTGGGCTCGGCGCAGTCACCCTGCTCCTCCTGACGGGCACCCTCAACGCCGCGGCGCAAATCCGGGGCGTCCCACCGCTCGTCGGGACCCCCTACGGGCGCCTCCTGCTGGGGAAGCTCGCCCTCCTGATCCCGCTCCTCGCGATCGCCGCGGTCAACCTCCGCCGCCTCAAGCCGCGCCTGCTCCTCGCAACCGACCCCGAGGCCACGCGCCGCGACCTCGCGCGGCTCCGGCGGAACGTCCTCCTCGAGGCCACGCTCGGGCTCGGGATTCTCGCCCTCGTCGCCGCGCTCGGCGTGACGCCGCCCGGGCGCCACGTCGCGCCGAGCTGGCCCGTCCCCTTTCGCTTCGCCTGGGAGGTGACGAAGGATCTCCCGGGCGTGCGGACGCGCGTGGCGATCGGCAGCCAGGTGGCGATGTTCGGCCTCATCGCGACCCTCTGTGCGGCGCTCGTCCGGACGCGGCGCTGGCGCTGGGTCGCCGTCGCCGGGGTCGGCGCGGTCCTGGCCGGCCTCGGGGTCGCCCTCCCGCCGATCGTGGTGGACGCGTATCCGACGACCTACGTCCGGCCCGGCGTCCCCTACACCGCGATCTCCGTAGCGAACGGCCTCACCCTCTACCGGGAGCACTGCGTGCGGTGTCACGGCGTCGCGGGCTACGGCGACGGGCCGGCCGCGGCCGGGCTCCCGCGGAAGCCCGCCGACCTCACCGCCCGCCATACGGCGGACCACACGGTCGGCGACCTCTTCTGGTGGCTCACCCGCGGGATCCCCGGCTCGCCAATGCCGCCCTTCGGCGACCGGCTCTCCGAAGAGGAGCGGTGGGATTTGATCAACTTCCTCCGGACGCTCGGCGCTGCCGAGCAGGCGCGCGGGCTCGGCCCGGTCACCGAGCCGACTGCCGCGCTCGTCGCACCCGACTTCGCGTACACGACGGGGGTCGGCGAGGGCCGCGCCCTCCGCGACTACCGGGAACGGGAGATTGTCCTCCTCGTGCTCTTCACCCTGCCGGAGTCGCTCGGCCGCCTTCTCCAGCTCTCGAGCGTCTACGCGAACCTCCGCCGCCTCGGCGCCGAGGTGCTCGCGGTTCCGCTCGCGCCGCCGGGCGAGATCTACCGCGCCCTGGGCCCGCGGCCGATCTTCTTCCCCATCGTCGTGGACGGCGCCGCCGAAGCGGCCACGACCTATGCGCTCTTCCAGCGCGACACGAGCGCCGCGGGGCAGCTCCCCGACCCGCCGGTCCCCGCGCACATGGAGCTCCTCATCGACCGCCAGGGGTACCTCCGCGCGCGCTGGGTCCCGGACGGCAGCCCGGGGTGGGCCGACCCGAAGCGCGTCCTCGCCGAGGTCCAGCAGCTCGCCAGCGAGACACCCCGGGCGCCGGTCCTCGACGAGCACGTCCACTGACGATGCGGCTCTGGAGGGTGGTGGTGCTCGTCAACCTGGCGCTCGCCATCGGCGTCGGGGCCGGCTACCTCCGCTGGGGGCGGGAGGCGCGACGGCTGGAGGAGGAGCTGGCCGGGGCCCGTCGGGCCCTCGCCGAGCGCCGCGCCGGGCCCGAGGCCTGGACCGTGCGGGGGATCGTCCGCATGGTGCTCCCGAACGTCGGCGGCGTGTTCCTCACCCACGAGGCGATCCCGGGCGTCATGCCCGCGATGACGATGGGGTTCGAGGCGGAGACCCCGAAGCTCCTCGACGGCCTCCAGCCGGGCGACCGCGTCCGGTTCACCCTGAGGCGCCGGGGCGAGCAGCTCGTCCTCGTGGCGATCGAGAAGGAGGCCCGGCCGTGAGGCGCGTCGCGATCGCGACCGCGCTGCCCCTCGCCGTGCTCGCGCTGGCCCTCCCGGCCCTCGGGGGCCACGGGGCGGGCGGCACGCTGCTGAGCCACGACGCCGGGCACGTCAAGCGGCTCATGGACGCGGGCGAGGCGCTCGTCCTGGTGGACCTCCGGCCGCGCGAGGCGTTCAAGAGGGCACGCCTGCCCGGCGCCCGCTCGCTCCCCCTCCCCGAGCTCGAAGCGCGGCTCGCCGAGGTCCCCCGGACGGGCCGGGTCGTCCTCTACGCGGACCTGACGAGCGGCGCCGCGCTCGCCTTCGTTCTCCTCCAGGAGCGCGGCTACCGCAACGTCGCCGTTCTCGACGAGGGGTTCACCGGGTGGGCGAAACGCGGGTACTGCTTATCCGGTTTACTCCGAACGGTACAGCCGGTTGTAGGTCGTGGGTC
>CAYQDR010000109.1:2361-17236 GCA_964416315.1 uncultured bacterium | reverse complement strand
ATCATGCCTAGTCTCGTGGGCTCGGAGATGTGTATAAGAGACAGTGGTGGAGCTGCCCGCCGCGGCGCCGGGCCGCACGAGCGGCCGGCCCGGCGCCGCGGCGGGCAGCTCCACCATGAGCGGCGCCGGGGCCGGAGGTGGCGGTGTCCCCGTGATCAGATCCGACCGGAACAGGAACACCAGAGCGATGAGATGGACCGCGACCGAGAGGGCCAGCACCCGGCCCAGGGTCGGCCGGCGGAACTGCCGGAGGAAGCGGGCGAGCCGTCGCCGCGAAGTCATGGCCCAACACCATTATGCCACGCGGCGAAATCCGAGGGGCTGTCTTGCCCCACGATGGGCGACCGCCGTTGGGGGCCATCCCGTGACATCTCCTGACGCCCCCGTCCCGGGGCCGTCACGGGCGCCAAGCCAGATCTTGGGCGCCCCGTGACGTGAGCCCTAGGACCGCCAGCTGAACGAGACGAGGTTGCCTGAGTCGCCCTCCCAGCTCCGAAGCTCTGGATCGGCCCATCGACTGCCCTTGCTGCTCGCGACGTTCATCCGCTCAATCTGAAACGCCGCCTGGGCCGCCGCTCCCTGCACCGTGGTTGCGCGACCTTGCGGATCCTTGAGCGGCTGCATCCTGATCTGGGCGACGTCTCCTACCGTGGCTGCGGGCGTCGCGCCGTCACGAACCTCGATGCGTGTCACCTGAGTCGGCAGCCACTTGCTGATGATCCCGCCCATGACGCCCTCGAAGAATCCGCCGCGCTTCCCGCTGAAGATGCCCTCGAGCTCGCGCCGCTGGTCGGCATTCGCTTGCGCGTCGATGTAGAGGCGTGCCGTGCCATTCCCGCTCCAGAAGTCGCCAGGCCACTCGGCGGCGAACGCCACCTTCCGGCCGTCGAGCCGAACGCCGTCGGCGTTCCCTTCACGGATGTCGAACACCCACCCCGACGCGCAGTAACCCTGATCGGGCTGGGCCGGTCCGAGCCAGCAGGGGCAAAGCAGTTTGCAGTTGCAGAGTTCGATCGCCTGCCCACTCATCTGCCATGCCATAGAGTCGCCCTCCTGAAGTCGTGAGTGCGGAACTGATCCGGCGCCAGAATCGCAGCGTCAGAAGACACCCCACCGTCGGCCGCCCAGATCGGGACACTCCCCCCTGCGCGCTCCTCGGTCGGACCGGGCGGGCTCACAGCGTGCGGCCGAGGGCCTGCGCCAGCACCCGGAGCTCGGCCATGAGCCGGGCGAACTTGTCCGGCTTGAGGGACTGGGGCCCGTCCGACAGGGCCTCGGCGGGCTTGTGGTGCACCTCGATGAGGAGGCCGTCGGCGCCGCACGCGATCCCGGCCTTGGCCATCGGCCCCACGTACTCCCAGTGCCCCGTGCCGTGGCTCGGATCCACGATGACCGGCAGGTGCGAGAGCTTCTTGATGACGGGGACCGCGTTCAGGTCGAGGGTGAACCGCGTCGTCGTCTCGAAGGTGCGGATCCCCCGCTCGCAGAGCATCACGTTCGCGTTTCCGCCGGCCAGGACGTACTCGGCCGAGAGGAGGAACTCCTTGATCGTCGTCGCCATCCCGCGCTTGAGGAGGACGGGCTTGCCGCACTGGCCGACCTCCTTGAGCAGCGAGAAGTTCTGGGCGTTCCGCGCCCCGATCTGGACGATGTCCGCGTACTCCGCGACCAGCTCGACCTTGTCGGGCCCGAGCACCTCCGTGACGATCGGCAGCCCGGTGCGCTTGCGCGCCTCGGCGAGGAGCTGGAGCCCCTCCTCCTCCAGCCCCTGGAAGGCGTACGGCGACGTGCGCGGCTTGAACGCCCCGCCGCGCAGGATGTGGGCGCCGCCCGCCTTGACGCCCTCCGCGACGGTCTGGAGCTGCTCGAGCGACTCCACGGAGCAGGGGCCCGCCATCACCGCCAGACGGGTCCCGCCGATCAGGACGCCGTCTACCTGGACGACCGTGTCGGCCGGATGCACCTCCCGGCTCGCCAGCTTGAAGGGCTGCAGGATCGGCACCATGCTCTCGACGCACTCCAGCGCCTCGAGCGCCTGGAGCCGCATCTTGAACCGGTCGTCGCCGATGGCGCCGATGATGGTCCGCTGCTCGCCGCGGCTCACGTGCGCGCGGAGGCCGAGCGCCTCGATGCGGCGACAGACGTCTTCGATGTCCGCGTCCCGCGTCCCCGGCTTCAGCACGATGATCATGTGGCTGCCCTCCCGCACCAGCTCGACGAGCTGGCCCCAGTCGTCGGCCATGGCTGGCCTCCCGGGGCCTCACGCCGACGGGACGACCTCCAGGGCCGCACAAAAACGAAAAGGGCCACGGGCGACCGTCCCGTCTGCCCGTGGCCCCTGTTGATCCGGCGTTCGCTACGGCACAGGGCCGGCGGGCGGACGGGGGGTAAAGTAGAAGTACCCGAACCCCGTCAGACCCGCCGTTCGAGCCGTCATGGTGACCGGTAGGATAGGGACCGCCCTCCCGACTGTCAAGCGGAAATTCCCTGCGGAAATCACCTGCGACGGGGGTCGGGCCGGGCCGCTCAGCGGCCGGCGCGGCGCCGGAGGGCCTCCCAGGCGGCCCAGGGGACGGACGGCTGGCCGAGCGTCGCGGCCCGGACGGTGGGCCCGTGGAAGTCGGACCCGCCGGTCGGGACGAGGTCGAGCTCCCGGCAGAGCGCGAGGAAGCGGGCCGTCTGCTGCGGGGTGTGCTCCGCGTAATAGCACTCGATCCCGTCGAGGAGCCGCTCGCCCGCCAGCTCCCGGACCAGCCGGTCCGCCGCCGCCTCGTGGAACCCCGGGTGCGCCATGGCCGCCACGCCGCCCGCCCGGTGGATGAGCGTGCACGCCTCGCGTGGGTCCACCTTGCGGTGGGGGACATAGGCCGGACCGCCCGCCCGCAGATAGCGGTCGAAGGCCTCCTTCACCGACCCGACGTAGCCCCGCTGGACCATCACCTGCGCGATGTGCGGCCGGCCGGCCGACCCCTCGCGCACCAGGGCGAAGACCTCCGCCGGGTCGACGGGCAGGCCGAGCTCGGCCAGGCGGCCGGTGATGCGGGTCACCCGCGCCGCGCGCTCCTCCCGGAACTCCCGCAGGTGGGCCAGGAACCATTCGGCCGTGTGGTCCACGAAGTACCCGAGGGCGTGCACTTCCGCCCCGGCCACGTCGGTGTTGATCTCGATGCCCGCGACGATCTCGAGCGGCGGGTGCTCGCGCGCAGCGGCGAGCGCGGGTGCGATCGCCTCGGTGGAGTCGTGGTCGGTGATGGCGAGGACGCGGACGCCCCGGCGCACGGCCTCCTGGACCAGCTCGGCCGGGGAGTAGGTGCCGTCCGACGCCGTCGTGTGGGTGTGGAGGTCTACCCCGCTCATGCTGGCATCCCCCTCTCCCCCGGCGGGGGAGAGGGCGGGGTGAGGGGATTCACCGGCGCCCCGCCGCCAGCACGTACGCGAGGAGCGTCCGCGCGCCGAACCCCACCCCGCCCTTCGCGGCGTAGGGCAGCTCCTTGTCGGTGAAGGCGGCCCCCGCGATGTCGAGGTGGACCCACGGCGTGTCGTCGACGAACTCCTTGAGAAACAGCCCCGCGGTGATGGCGCCGCCCGGGCGGGGACCCGTGTTCTTGAGATCCGCGACCTCGCTCCGGAGCCCTTCCTTGTACTCCTCGATCAGGGGGAGCGGCCAGACGCGCTCCCCGGCTTCCCCGGCGGCCCGGAGGACGCGGGCCTGGAGCGCGACGTTGTTGGTCATGGCGCCCGCGCAGAGCGAGCCGAGGGCGATCGAGCACGCCCCGGTCAGCGTGGCGATGTCCACGATCTCGTCCGGCTTGACCTCGCGGAGGGCGTAGGCGAGCGCGTCCGCCAGGGTGAGGCGACCCTCCGCGTCGGTGTTGTTCACCTCGATCGTCTTGCCGTTCATGGCGCGGAGAACGTCCCCGGGCTTCGTCGCGGAGCCGGACGGCATGTTGTCCGTGGCCGCGATCAGCCCGTGGACCTCGACCCGCGGCTCGAGGCGCGGCAGCACCTTCATGACCCCGAGGATGGCCGCCGCGCCCGACATGTCGTCCTTCATCCGCTCCATCGCCTCGGCGGGCTTGAGGTCCAGCCCGCCGGAATCGAAGGTGATCCCCTTCCCGATCAGGGCGAGGCGGCGAGCCACGCGTCCCTTCGAGGCGTACGTGAGATGGATGAAGCGCGGCGGCTCCTGGCTCCCCCGGTTCACCCCGAGGAACGCCCCCATCCCCATCCGCTCGCACGCGGCGCGGTCGTAGATCCGGACGCGGAGGCGGCCCTCCCGGGCGATCGCCTGGGCCGCACGCGCGAGCGCCCGGGCCGTGACGCGGTTCGCCGGCTCGTTGATCAGGTCGCGGGCGAAGTTGGTCGCCTCGGCCGCGAGCGTGCCGACGCGCAGGCCCTCTCGCGCGGCCGCCTGGTCGCCGGCGGAGGCGAGGAGCGTGAGGTGCTCGACGGCGCGCTCCTCGCCCTTCCGCGCCTTGTAGCGGTCGAAGGCGTAGAGGCCGAGGAGGGCGCCCTCGGCGACGGCTTGGGCGCGGACGCCGGGCGGGAGCCGCGTTCCCAGGAGCCTCACGGCGACGCTCCGCGCGCCCAGGTCCCGCGCGCGCCGGAGGGCGGCCGAGGCGGCGCGGCGCACCGTGTCGGCCCGGCACTCGGCGCGGGCGCCCATCCCGACGACGAGGACGCGCTTGGCCCGGAGGCGTCCCGCCGTGTGCAGAAACGTCGTGTCGCCGACGTGCGCCTCGAAGCGCTCCTCCGTCAGGGCGCGGGCGAGGAGGCCCCCGAGCATCCGGTCGACCCGCCGGGTATCGGGCGCAAGCCCCCGCTCCCCGGCGTACTGCTCGACGACGAGCATGTCGGCGTCCGCCTCCACGAGCGGACGCGCGCTGATCTCGATCTTCATTCCACTCCCTCCCGCTGTCGCCGTTCGGCGTCCATCGCGAGCGCGCGCCGGATCATGGGTTCCAGCCCCTGGGTCGTGTCGAGTCCGGGCAGCGCGTCCGGCACGGCCCAGCAGAGCTCCCGGGCGTCGGATCCCGGGCGGGCCGTGCCGCCCGCCGGGGTCGCCAGGAAGTCCACGAGCACGTAGTGGTACTGGACCCGCCCGGCCCCATCCCGCACGATCCGGTCCACCACGCCCACCAGCCCGTGCAGGTGGAGTTCGAGGCCGCACTCCTCGGCGACCTCGCGCCGGACGGCGGCCTCGACCGTTTCTCCGACGTCCACGAGGCCGCCCGGGATGCTCCACTTCCCGAGCGCCGGCGCGTGCCCGCGCCGGACGAGGAGGACCCGCTCCCCGTCCACGATGATCGCGCCGACACCGACGAGGGGGGCCGACGGATACTCGCGCACGCTCAGACCCCGCCGGGGCTGGGGGCGAGGGCGATCCTCACGCGCCTAGCAGGCGGAGGGGGCCAGGGTCCGGCTCGCCGCCGGCGCCTCGGCGCGCCGCGTCCACGCGTCGGTCCCGTACTTGTCGGCGACGAGCCGCGCGACGAGTCGGGCCTCGCCGGGCGTGAGGTCGCCGCGCGCCAGCCCGCCGAGCGTCTCGCCGAGACCCGGGCCGAGGCACGCCACGGCCTCCTCGAAGCCGACCCGCCGCCCGAGCACCGCGGCCACGGTCGTCAGCCCCCCGCCGGGATCCTCGAGCCCCGGGAAGACGACCCGGAGTCGGTCGGGGTCCGCGTCGAGGAGGAGCGAGCCGTGCTGGAGGAACGCCCCGGCCTGGCGCCGCTGGGCGCTCCCGACGAGCTTCCGGCCGGCGACCGCGATCTCGTAGGCGCCGGTCCGCGCGAAGCAGAACGTGGGGGCCTGGGCGCCCCGGCGCCCGCGGAGGACGGGGACGACCTCGGCCGGGACCCCGAGACGCGCGAGCCCCGCCGCGAGCCCGCGCCCCACGACGCGATACGTCTCCAGGACGTCGTCGAACCCGGGGAAGTCCCCAAGGGCGGCCACGACGCTGTAGGTGACCTCCCGCTCCGGCGACTCGTGGAGGATGGCGCTCCCGCCCGTCGGGCGCCGGACGACGCCGATGCCGAGCCGCCGGCACGCGGCGAGGTCGATCCGGTCGTCGAGCGGCTGGCCGTAGCCGAGGGAGACGGTCGGGGGCGTCCAGGCGAAGAACCGGACGGTCGGCGGGGCCTCGCCGGCGATGCGCGCGCGGAGCAGGGCCTCGTCGACCGCCATGTTCGTCGGGCCGTCGAGCGGCTCCGTGACGAGCAGGCGCCAGGTCGAGGGCATGGAGCGCGGGGCCCCTACGGCCGTGCCGCCGCGGGCGTCCAGCGGAGCTCCGGCTGCCGCGCGGCGCGCGTCTGGTCGAGCCGGTTGACCGGCGTGGTCACCGGCGCCGCCTGCAGGGTCTCGGGCTCCGTCTCGGCCTCTCGCGCGATCCGGATCATCGCGTCGCAGAACTGATCGAGCGTCTCTCGGGACTCCGTCTCGGTGGGCTCGATCATGAGCGCCTCCTCGACGACGAGGGGGAAGTAGATCGAGGGCGCGTAGAAGCCGAGGTCCAGGAGACGCTTGGCGATGTCCGTCGCGCTGACCCCGATGCGCTTCTGCCGCCGGGCGGAGAAGACCACCTCGTGCATCGAGGGGCCCGGGTACGGCAGATCGTAATGGGGCGTGAGGCGCGCGCGGATGTAGTTCGCGTTCAGGATCGCGTTCTCGGCCACCGCGCGCAGGCCATCCGGCCCCATCGTGCGGACGTAGGCGTAGGCGCGCGCCAGCATCCCGAAGTTCCCCCAGAACGACTGGAGCTTGCCGATCGACTTCGGGCGCTTCCAGTCGAGGCGGTACTCGTCGCCCTCGCGCGTGACCACGGGCAGCGGCAGGAAGGGGACGAGGTGGGCCCGCACCCCGACGGGCCCCGCCCCCGGTCCGCCGCCGCCGTGGGGCGTCGTGAACGTCTTGTGGAGGTTCATGTGGACCACGTCGAACCCGAGGTCCCCCGGACGCGTCAGGCCGAGGAGCGCGTTCAGGTTGGCGCCGTCCATGTAGACCTGGGCGCCTTTCGCGTGGCACATCTCGGTGATCTCGAGGATCTTCGACTCGAAGAGCCCGAGCGTGTTGGGCACCGTGATCATGAACGCGGCGACGTCCTCGTCGAGGTTCCGCTCGAGATCGAGGAGGTCCACCTCGCCCGCCGCGTCCGACTTGAGCTGGACGGTCTGGTAGCCGGCGATGGCCGTCGAGGCCGGATTGGTCCCGTGGGCCGAGTCCGGCACGAGGACCTTTTTCCGCGGGCGCCCCTCGCGGTCGATGTGGTGGGCGCGGATCAGGAGGATCCCGGTCAGCTCGCCCTGGGCCCCCGCGGCCGGCTGGAGGGAGACGGCGTCCATCCCGACGATCTCGGCGAGCATGTCGCCGAGCCGGCCCATGAGGCGGAGCGCCCCCTCGGCGGCCTCGTCCGGGGTCAGGGGGTGGAGCCGCGCGTACCCCGGCAGGCGCGCCATGTCCTCGTTGACCTTCGGATTGTACTTCATGGTGCAGGAGCCGAGGGGGTAGAAGTGTGTGTCCACGCCGTAGTTCATCCGGCTGAGGCGCGTGTAGTGGCGGACCACGTCGAACTCGCTCACCTCGGGGAGCGCGGGCGGGCGGGTCCGGAGGTGCGTGGCCGGCAGCAGGCGCGCCGGGTCCGCGTCCGGCACGTCCGGGTCGGGCAGCGAGTAGCCGACCCGCCCCGGGACGGACAGCTCGAAGATCAGCTTGTCGTATTCGCTCATCGCAGCCTCACTGTCGTCCCACCAGCGGCTCCGACCGGGCCATCACCCGCGCGACCGCGTCGGCCAGGTACTCATTGAAGCGCTCGGGGGCTTCCAGCATAGGATAGTGTCCGACGCCCTTCATGATCGCCGCCTCGAACTGGGGCGCGTGCCGTCGGTTGGCGGCGACGTCGGTCGGCTGCAGGTCGGTGTTGATGGCGACGATGGGCACCCGCACCTCCCGGGAGGCCGCGGCCGAGTCGTAGCGCCAGGTGCTCTCGATGGCGGCGATCGCCATCGCCGGCGATGCCGCGGCGGCCCGGGCGACAAGCCGCTCGACCAGGCGGGAATCGGTCGAAGGAGCGAAGAGCCGCTCCCGCATGAAGCGGGACGCGCTACCCGCGAAGTCGCCTCGGAAGCCCGCCAGCACCGCGTCCATCTGCGCGGGCGGCCAGGGCTGCTCGACGTTTCGCAGCGTGTCCACCGGGATCAACCCGACGACCCGACCGGGCAGGCCCCGCGCCGCCTCAAGGATCACCGGCCCGCCCATTGAGTGCCCGATCAGAATGACCCGCGCCAGATCCAGGCGCTCGATTACCGCCCGCACGTCGTCCGCAAAGGCAGCGATCGCCCACGCGCGCCGGTTCCGACCCGACTCCCCGTGGCCAGCCAGGTCGAGCGTGACAACGCGGTGGGCCGGCGCGAAGCGCGCCACCTGGGCGTCCCAGAAGCCGCGATCGCCGGTCCAGCAGTGGACGAAGACGAGCGTCGGCTCACCCGCTCCCGTGACCGCATAGCGGATCTGGACTCCGTCAGTGGACACGGCGGTTCCATCAAGCGTCGCCGCCGGCAAAGACACGCGGCCGACCTCCCCCCTAGGCGACGACCGAGGCCAGGGCCTCGGCGTACGCGTCGATCTCGGCGCGCGTGCGCTGCTCCGTCACGGCGACCAGCACGCAGTCCTTGAGACCCCGGTCGAACTGCCGGAGCGCGATCCCGCCCAGGACCCGGCGCTTGCGCAACGCGCGGAGCACGCGCTCCGGCGGCTTCGGGAGCCGCACGACGAACTCCTTGAAGAACGGGGCCCCGAAGCGCGCCGCCACGCCGGGGACGCGCCCGAGGGTCGCCGCCGCGTAGTGGGCCTTCGCGGTCGAAAGCGACGCGACCTGCCGCAGGCCTTCCTTGCCCATCAGGGCGAGGTAGATCGTCGCGCCGAGGGCGACCAGGGCGACGTTGGTGCAGATGTTCGACGTCGCCTTCTCGCGGCGGATGTGCTGCTCGCGCGTCTGGAGGGTCAGCACGAAGCCGCGCCGCCCGTCCCGGTCCACGGTGGCGCCGACGAGCCGCCCCGGCATCCGGCGGACCAGCTCCTTCCGGCAGGCGAAGAGGCCGAGGTAGGGCCCGCCGTAGTTCACGTGGTTGCCGAGCCCCTGCCCCTCCCCCACCACGATGTCCGCGCCGGCCTCCCCGGGCGGCTTGAGGAGCGCCAGCGCGATCGGATCCACCGCCACGACGAGGAGCGCGCCACGCTCGTGGGCGATGGCCGCCGCGGCGTCGACGTCCTCCAGGCAGCCGAAGAAGTTCGGGTACTGCACCATGACGCACGCCGTCTGGTCGGACACCGCCTTCCGCAGGGCGTCCAGGTCGGTGACGCCGTCGGCCCAGGGCACGGTCTTGATGGGGAGGCGGGGGCCCGAGCAGTACGTCCCGACGACCCGGCGCGCGAGCGGGGAGACGGCGCCCGAGACCACGATCTGCTCCCGGTCGGTCACGCCGTGCGCCATCAGCGCGGCCTCGGCGAGCGCGGAGCCGCCGTCGTAGATGGACGCGTTCGTCACGTCCATCCCCGTCAGCTCGCAGATCATCGTCTGGTACTCGTAGATCGAGCGGAGCGTCCCCTGGCTCGCCTCCGGCTGGTACGGGGTGTAGGCGGTGAAGAACTCCGAGCGGAGGAGGAGGTGGTCGACCACGCGGGGGACGTAGTGATCGTAGGCGCCGCCGCCGAGGAACGACACGTACCCGTCCGCGTGCGCGTTCTCCGCCGCGAGGGCGCCGATCTCGGCCGTGAGCTCCGCCTCGGCCACCGCGGCGGGGATCCCGAGCTCGCGGCCGAGCCGCGCTTTCGAGGGGATCCGCTCGAGGAGGGCCTCGAGGTCCGGGACGCCGATCACCCGGAGCATCTCCTCCCGCTGCGCCCGGGTCGTCGAGATGTACCGCATCGTCTCGCCGTGCCGCATCAGTGTCCCCCCGCCGTCTGGATGAAGGCCTCGTAGTCCGCCGCGCTCATCAGCCCGCCGAGCTCCTTCTCATCGGCCAGCGCGATCACGATCATCCAGCCCGCCCCGTACGGGTCCTGGTTGACCTGCTCCGGCCGCTGGGCGAGGCTCTCGTTCACCTCCACGACCTCGCCGGAGAGCGGCGCGTAGAGGTCGGAGACGGCCTTGACCGACTCCACGACGCCGAACGGCTGCATCTGGCTGACGCGCGTCCCGACCTTCGGCAGCTCGACGAAGACCACGTCCCCGAGCTGGTCCTGCGCGTAGTCCGTGATCCCGACCCGCGCGCGCTTGCCCTCGGCCCGGGCCCACTCGTGCTCCCGGGTGTACTTGAGCTCCGCCGGATAGGTCGCCATGAGGCCTCCTCCGACTCTACTTCTTCACCTTTTCACCTTCGGGGGGTGAAACGGCGTCTTGACCACGCGCGCCTTCTGCGGCTGCCCCCGCACCTCGACGTCGATCTCGGTGCCCACCTCCGCGAGCGCCGTCGCCACGTAGCCCACGCCGATGTACCGGTCCACCGAGGGCCCGTAGGAACCGGAGGTGACGTGGCCGACCTCGCTCCCGCCGCGGAGCAGCCGGTAGCCGTGCCGCGGGACGGCCCGGTCCACCATCTCGAAGCCGACGAGGCGGCGGCGCGGGCCCTCGACCTTCACGCGCTCGATCGCCGCCCTTCCGGTGAAGTCGCCCTTCGCGAGCTTCACGACCCAGGCGAGCCCGGCCTCGATGGGGTTCGTGGTCTGGTCGATATCGTTCCCGTACAGCGCGTACTTCATCTCCAGACGCAGCGTGTCCCGGGCGCCGAGCCCAACGGGCACCACGCCGCCCCGCTCGCCCTCCCCGAGGAGCGCTTCCCACGCGCGCTCGGTGTCGGCGGCGGGGAGGTAGAGCTCGAAGCCGTCCTCGCCCGTGTAGCCCGTGCGCGAGACGGTGGCCGCGACCCCGGCGACGCGCCCCCGGACGAAGCGGTAGTACCCGATCGTCGTCACGTCGCGGTCGGCGAGCCGGCCCACCAGACCTTCGGCGTTCGGCCCCTGCACCGCGATCAGCCCCGTCTCGGCGCTCGCGTTCCTCGCCTCGACGCGCCCGTCGAGGTGCGCCGTGACCCAGGCCCAGTCCTTGTCGATGTTGGCGGCGTTGACCGTCATCATGTAGCGGTCGTCGGCGAGACGATAGAGCGTCAGGTCGTCCACGATGCCGCCGTCCTCGTAACAGAGGAGCGAGTACTGCACCTGGCCGACCTCGAGTGCCGCGACGTCGTTCGTGGTGAGGCGCTGGAGCGCCCGCCCGGCGTCCGGGCCGTGGAACTCGAACTCGCCCATGTGGCTCACGTCGAAGCAGCCGACCGCCGAGCGGACGGTCCGGTGCTCCTCGACGATCCCCGCGTACTGGACGGGCATCTCCCAGCCGCCGAATCCGACCATGCGGGCCCCGCGGCGCACGTGCGCCGCGTGGAGCGGGGTGCGTTTCAGCAGGGCGGCGTCGGGCTCGACCATCGCGCTCCTCGGTGTGGCGCGCGGGATCACGGGCGGGCGCGCAACGAGCGATATTATCCACGCGGCCACGCCCGTTTTCAACCGCGCCTGGTCACGGCACCGCTTCCACCTCCACGATCACGGGTTCGGACAGCGCCCGCTCGTCGGTCACGAGCGTCAGGGTGACGCGCTTCCAGCCGGCCGTCGCGAACGACAGCGGCACGATCAGCTCGCCCGCCTCGTGCCCGAAGGCCCGGGTCAGGACCCCGAACTCCCGCTGGCTCGTGGCCCGGCGCGCGATGGGCCCGTCGAGGTCGTCGACCGCCCGGAGGACGGCCACGACGTTGGCCTGCGGCGCACGGAAGGTGAGCCGGACCTCGCCCTCGGTCCCGACGCGGAGCCGGGGCGGCGCGACGACCCGGACGATCTCCGGCAGGTCCGCGCGCTCCTGGGCGGCCGCGCCGACCGCCACCAGGGTCGCGATCAGCGCGAGCGCGACCGCGCCCCCTCTCCCTCGCGTGGAGGGGGAGGGATGGGGTGAGGGTGGCATCACACGTCGATCTGGGCCCGCTGGAGCTTCCCCGAGTAGTCGATGTACACCGTCTTCCACTCGGTCATGATGTCGAGCACGGTCCAGCCGCCCTCCCGGTGGCCGTTGCCGGTCTGGCGGACGCCGCCGAAGGGGAACTGGATCTCCGCGCCGATCGTGGACGCGTTCACGTAGGTGATGCCCGTGGCGATGTCCTGGATCGCCTGGAATGCGCGGTGAATGTCCCGCGTGTAGATGGCCGACGAGAGCCCGTAGTGGGTGTTGTTGCAGATCTCGATCGCGTCCTCGAGGCTCCGGGCGCGCAGGACCGCGACGCTCGGCCCGAAGATCTCCTCGCGGGCAACCCGCATCTTCGGGTCCACGTCGTCGAAGATGGTCGGCTTGTAGAAGAACCCCTTCCGGAGCTCCCCCTCGGTCGCGATCTCCCCGCCGATCAGGACCTTCGCACCCTCGCGCCGCCCGACCTCGGTGTAGTCGTGGATCCGCTGGAGCTGGGTCTCGTTGATCACGGGCCCGACGTCGGTCTTCTCGTCGAGGCCGGAGCCGAGCCGGAGCCGCCGGGCTCGCTCGACGAACGCCTCGGTGAAGGCCTCGTGCACGCGGTCGTGAACGATCACCCGGCTCGCGGCCGTGCAGCGCTGGCCGGACGTGCCGAAGCCCCCCCAGACCGCCCCGTCCACCGCCAGGTCCAGCGCCGCGTCGTCCATGACGAGGATCGCGTTCTTCCCGCCCATCTCGAGGGAGACCTTCTTGTACGTGTCGGCGCAGACCTTCGCGACTTCGCGCCCGACCTCGGTGGAGCCCGTGAAGGAGACGAGGTTGACGCCGGGGTGCCGGACGAGCGCGGCGCCGGCCTCCTCGCCGTGGCCGTGGACGAGGTTCACGACGCCCTTGGGCAGCCCCGCCTCGAGCAGGATCTCGAGGAACGTGTGGGCGAGGAGCGGCGTGTCCTCGGCCGGCTTGAAGACGATCGTGTTGCCGCAGACGAGCGCCGGCAGGAGCTTCCAGGTGGGGATCGCGAGGGGGAAGTTCCAGGGCGTGATCGCGGCCACGACCCCGACCGGCACGCGCATCGCCACGCCGAACTTCGAGGGCAGCTCGCACGGGACCTGGTGCCCGAACAGCCGCCGGCCCTCCCCGGCCATGTAGTAGGCGGTGTCGATCCCCTCCTGGACGTCGCCCCGGGCCTCGGCGAGCACCTTGCCCATCTCCCGCGTCATGAGGCGCGCCAGCTCCTCCTTGCGGCGGATCAGGAGCTCGCCGGTGCGGAAGACGATCTCCGCCCGCTTCGGCGCCGGGACCAGGCGCCAGGTCCGGAAGGCCTCGCGCGCCGCCCCCGCGGCACGGTCCACGTCGGTCGCGTCGGAGCGCGGGAAGAGGCCGAGCACCTCGCTCCGGTCGGCGGGGTTCAGGTCCTCGAAGGTCCGCCCCGACACCGCGGGGACCCACTCCCCGCCGATGTAGTTCCGATAGGTCGTCGGCATACCACACCTCCTCACCGAGGGGCGTGCGCCCCTCCTGTGCCTAGTCTACGCCGCCCGGCGCGCCCGCGTTCAGCGGAGGTAGGAGTGGGAGAAGGCGCCGGCGTCCGCGTGGGGCTCGGTCCGGAACCGGTCGAGCCGGAACGCGGCGAGGTCCGTGAGGCTCGAGCGGCCCTCCGTGACGAGATCGGCCATCAGGCGGCCCACCGCGGGCGAGAGCTTGAAGCCGTGGCCGGACATGCCGACCGCCACGTAGAGGCCCCGCACCGGCGTCTCGTCGAGGATCGGCATCCAATCGGGCGAGATGTCGAACGCCCCCGCGTAGCCGCGCTGGTACCGGGCGTCGCCGAGCGCGGGGATGCAGCGGCTCGCGCGCTCCATGATGCGCGCGACCTCGTCGAAGGGGACGTCCGCCCCCAGCGCCTCGGGGTCCATCGGGTGGTTGGGCTCGTCCGCGTCGAGGAAGCCCGTCAGCGTGAGGCCCCCCGTCTCCGGCCGGAGGAACGTCCCGCTGGCGAGGTCGAGGTAGATCGGGTGGGGCCGGCCGAACGCGGTCGTGCGCTCGATGATGAAGACCGGGTGCCGCCCGACGACGATCGGCAGGCTCAGGCCGGCCATGGTCGCGATCTCCCGGCACCAGAGGCCCGCCGCGTTGACGACGACGCGGGTCGCGACCTCGTCGCCCGCGGCCGTCCGGACACCCACGATCCGGTCGCCCTCGGTCCGGAGCCCGACCACCTCGGTCATCTGCTCGATGGCGACCCCGCGGCGGCGGGCGCCGTCCGCGAACCCCGCGGTCACGCCCGTCGGGTCGCCGTAACCCGACTCGGGCTCGTACACGGCGGCCCCGACGGCGAACGGGTCGATCCGGGGCTCGAGCTCGCGGATGTCCTCCGGGGTGAGGAGCCGCGCCTGGATGCCGATCTCCCGCTGGGCCTCGAGGGTCTTGGCGAGCGCCGCTCGCTGCGCGGGCGCCACCGCGATGAGCGCCCCGCACTGGACGTAGCCGGCCTCACCCCCGGTGATCTCGCGGAAGTTCTGGAAGACCCGGAGGGAGTGGAGCACCATGCGGGACGTCTCCGGGGTCGGGTAGAGCTGCCGCATGATGCCGACCGAGCGGCCGGTCCCCCCGGAGGCGAGGAACCGCCGCTCCAGGACGACGACGTCCCGGAGGCCCCGCTCCGCGAGGTGGAAGGCGATGGAGCAGCCCGTGACCCCGCCCCCGATGACGACGACATCCGCGCTGCGCTTCACTGTGGGAGCCTCCGCGTCCCACCCCCGGGTGGGGGGGTCAAGGGGGGAAGTGGTTGGGACTCCCCCTCTTGCTGGACAATCACCACGACGTCAGCCGTCCGCTTCACGCGCGCCCCCGCAGGTCCACGGTCAGGCCTCG
>CAYQDR010000109.1:0-2261 GCA_964416315.1 uncultured bacterium | reverse complement strand
ACGACGTCAGCCGTCCGCTTCACGCGCGCCCCCGCAGGTCCACGGTCAGGCCTCGCCCGGTGGCGCAGGCGCGGTCGTAGGCCAGCCGGGCGGTGACGGCGTCCTCCGCGGCGAACCCGACCGACTTGAACACCGTGATCTCGTCGGCCGCGCGGCGGCCGGGCTTCGCGCCGGTGACGAGCTCGCTCAGCTCGCCCGCGACGTGCTCCCGGCCGATCGCGCCCTCCTGGACGGGCAGGAGGACGTCCCCGGCCTCGTGCCAGGCCCCCTCGAACGTGTCCACGAACACCCGGGCCCGCCGGATCGTCTCCGTGTCGAGCTCCCGCGTCGTCGGCGTGAACGCGCCGACCGCGTCCACGTGGGTCCCCGGCTGGAGCCGGCGCCCCTCGACGACGGGCGTGGCCGAGGTCGTGGCCGCGACGACGACGTCCGCGGCGGCCAGGGCCGCGCTCGCCGAGGCCGCCGGCGACACGGAGAGCCCGAGGGCCCCGCTCATCCGCTCGGCGAAGGCCGCGGCGGTCTCCCGGCTCCGGCTGACGACCTCGGCGCGCTCGAGCGGCAGCACGGCCTTGAGGCAGCGGAGCTGGAACGCCGCCTGGACGCCGGCCCCGAAGCAGGCCGCGACCCGGCTCTCGGGGCGCGCGAGCCGCTTCGCGGCCGCGGCCGAGGTCGCCCCGGTCCGGAGGGCGGTGAGGTAGCCCGCTTCCATGAAGGCGAGCGGCTCCCCGGTCTCGGGGTCGTGGAGGAGGTAGGAGGCCAGGATCGTCGGCAGGCCGCGGCGCGGGTTGTCGAAGCAGACGGTCACCGTCTTCGTCCCCAGGGCTCGCGCGCCCGGCAGGGCGCAGGGCATGAGGAGCAGCACGTCCCGGCCCTCGAGCGCGAGCGACTGGCGGGGCAGGAGCCGCACCGCCCGGCGAGCGTGCTGCCGGAAGGCCTCCTCGACGGCGGCGATCACCACGTCGACTTCCAGGACGGCTTCCAGGTCGGCCCGCGTCAGGATGAGCATCAGATCCCCTCTCCCCCATCGGGGGAGAGGGTTGGGGTGAGGGGGTCGGCCGTCACGCCGCGGCCCGCTTGACCATGCGGGCGATCGTCGCCTCCATCACCGCCTCGCCCCGCTGGTTCACGACCCGGTGCCGGAAGGTGACGACGCCGCGGTCCGCCTTCTTCGTCTCGCGCTTGTCGGTCACCTCGATCTCGACGTGGATCGTGTCGCCGGCGAGGACCGGCGCGAGCACGCGCACGTCGTAGGAGAGGAGCGCGAGCCCGGTCCCGTGGAGGATGCCGGTCTGGATCGTCAGGCCTTCCGCGATCGCGAACGTGAGCACGCCCGGGGCGACGCGCGTCTTGAACACGCTCTCCCGCTGGATGTACTCGAGGTCCATGAACAAGGGCTCCGTGAACCCGGTCAGCGTCACGAAGCTCAGGATCTCGTACTCGGCGACCGTCCGGCCCAGCGTCCGGTAGCGGTCGCCGACCCGGAACTCTTCGAAGTGGACGCCGGCGGCTCCCATGCGGCTCCTACTTCTCGCCGAGGTAGGTCTTCCGCACCAGGTCGGAGCGGAGGAGGTTCGCCCCCGTGTCGTGGAGCACGATCCGCCCCGTCTGGATCACGTACCCACGGTGGGCCACGCGCAGCGCCATCCGGGCGTTCTGCTCCACGAGCAGGATCGTCGTCCCCTGGCGGTTGATGTCCTGGACGATCTGGAAGATCGTCTCGACCAGGATCGGAGAGAGCCCCATCGACGGCTCGTCGAGGAGCAGCACGCTCGGCCGCGCCATGAGGGCCCGGCCGATGGCCAGCATCTGCTGCTCGCCGCCCGAGAGGGTGCCGCCCTTCTGCTCGAGCCGCTCCCGGAGGCGCGGGAACAGCGTCAGGACGCGGTCGACGTCCTGCGGGATCGTCTCGCGATCGACCCGGGCGAACGCTCCCAACTCGAGGTTCTCGAGCACGGTCATCCGCGGGAAGATCCGACGCCCCTCGGGGGCCTGGGAGATGCCGAGTCGGACGACCCGGTCGGTGGTCAGGCCGTCGATGCGCTGATCGTTGAAGGTGATGGCGCCGCGGAGGGGATGGACCGTCCCCATGATGGTCTTGAGGGTCGTCGTCTTGCCGGCCCCGTTGGACCCGATGAGGGTGACGATCTCGCCGCGGTTCACCGCGAGCGACACGCCCTTGAGGGCGCGGATATTCCCGTAGTAGGTGTGGACATCGCTGACGTCGAGCATCGTCCGCGTCGTGGTCACGTCGACGCCAGCTC
>CAYQDR010000108.1:0-17236 GCA_964416315.1 uncultured bacterium | reverse complement strand
GACGCGATGCGGTCGGCGTCCTCCGCCGTGCAGTGCCGCATGAGCCAGCCGACGGAGCCCACGTAGCGGCGGAACCGCGCCTGCGGATACCGCTGTCGCAAGAGCGCCTCGGTCCGGTCGAGCGCGGCGTCGCCGCCGGCCTTCATGTTCCAGTAGAGGCCGATCGTCAGCCCGGACGGGTCGCGCGGCCGGGCGGCCGGCTTGACCGAGTGCTCGACGGTCTTCGCGACGGGGTTCGAGACTTCGAGTCGCGCCATGGTGATCCTCCGCGAGCGGTGGAGCCCCAGTATACTTCGCTCTCCCCCGGCGGGGGAGAGGCCTCAGACCTCTTGCTTTTCCAGCCAGGCGCAGAGGTCGCCGGCAAAGGCCTCCCAGCCCTCCTCCAGCATGAGCATGTGGGCGTGACCCGGCAGCTCGCGGTACTCCGCGCCGTACTTCGCCGCGATCTGGCGCTGCACGGGCGCGGGCGTGATCGTGTCGAGCCCGGCGCCGACGACGAGGGTCGGGCACTGGAGGCGGGCGGCGTCCACCGCGACCTGCCCGAGCGCCAGCTCGCGGGCCGCGCGCCCCGACTCGGGAACGAGGCGCCCGTAGAAGGCGCGCTGTGCCTCCGGCGCGAGGTTGTTCCCAAGAAGCGCCGCCGCGTGGGCCTCCGTGAGGAGGAACGCGCGGTCGGCCAGCATCGCCCCGACGTACCGGGCGATCCGCGAGACCACCGGCCAGCGCAGGACCGGGATGCCGCGCGGCGCCGCGCTGGTCAGGAACACGGCCGCGCGGAGCGGGACCAGCTCCGTCACCTTCTGGGCGACCAGGCCCCCCATGCTGTGCCCGACCAGGATCGTGTCGCCGAGCCGCGCCACGCACTCCCGCACGTCGGCCACGTAGTCGCGGACGCTGACCTGGCCGAAGTCGGCGACGGGGCGGCTCCCGTGGTGCCCGCGCAGGTTCAGGGCCCAGCTATCCCAGCCGGCCTCGGCGAAGACGCGCTGGTAGTTCGCCCAGTACCAGGCCCCGCCCCACATCCCGTGGACGAGCAGGAGCCGGGTCGGGTGGCGGACCTCGCGCGGGAAGACGCGCTCGAGCGTGAGCTCGCCGATCCGCTCGGTCACGCGCGGCGGCTCACTGGAAGACCATCCCGCTACCCCTTGACCCGCAGCACGTTGAAGGTGGCGACGGGCTTGTGGAAGCCCTTGAGCACGAGCTCCCCCGCGGGCTCCACCTCCACCAGCTCCTCCACCGCCGCGTGCACCCGCTGGCTCAGGAGGATCTGGCCGCCGCGCGCCTCGTCGCAGAGGCGGGCCGCGAGGTTCGTCACGGTCCCGATGGCCCCGTAGTCGAAGCGGCCCTCGAAGCCGATCCGGCCGAGCGTCGCGTAGCCGAGGGCGATGCCCACGCCGAAGTCGAGGTCGTACCCGCGCTTCCGCCACCCGCCGGCCAGCTCGCGGACGCGCTCCCGCATGGCCGCGGCCATCCGCACTGCCCGCGCGGCGGGGTCGGGGCACGCCAGCGGATCGTTGAAGAACACCATGAGGCCGTCGCCAGCGAAGCGCTCGAGCGTCCCCTCGAACCGGAAAATCAGCTCGCCCATGGCGGCGTGATAGTCCCGGAGGACGCGCATGACCTCCTCGGGCTCCGCCGTCTCGGCGAACGCGGTGAACCCTCGGAGGTCGCAGAAGACCACCGTGATCTCGCGCCGGTGGGACTCGAGCAGCTTCTCCTCCCCGGACGAGACAATCACGTCGGCGAGCTGCGGGGAGACGAAGCGCTTGAGCCGCCCGACGCGCTCGAGCTCGACAAGCTGCTGAGCGACGCGCGCCTCGAGCGTCTGGTTCCACTCGGCGAGCTGCGTGGCCTGGGCCTCGAGCCGCGCCGCCTGCTCCTGGACCGTGTCGTGGAGGGCCTTGATCCGGAGCATAGACTTGACGCGCGCGACGAGCGCCGCCTGATCCACGGGCTTCGTCAGGTACTCGTCGCCGCCGGCCTCGAGCCCCGCCACGATGTCCTTCGAGTCGGCCTTGGCCGTCACCATGATCACCGGCACGAACGGGAGCGCCGGGTCCGCTTTGAGGCGGCGGCAGACCTCGATACCGTCCATCTTGGGCATCATGATGTCGAGCAGCATCAGGTCCGGCTGCATCCGCTGCGCGACCGCCAGGGCCTCCTCGCCGTCCGCCGCCGTCAGGATCTCGTAGCCGTGGACTGACAGCCGGGTCTTGAGGATGTCGAGGTTCATCGCGTTGTCGTCGGCGATGAGGATCCGGGGGGGGGTCCGCACGGTCGGGCTCCGCGCGCGGTGGGTCAGCCGACGTACTGGCGGATCTTCGCCAGGAGCTCGCGCGGGCTGAACGGCTTCGCGACGTAGGCGTCGCAGCCGGACTGAAAGGCCTTCTGGTCGTCCCCGCTCAGCGCGTAGGACGTGACTGCGATGATGGGAATGTGGCGCAGCGCGGGGTTCCCCTTGATCCGGCGCGTCGTCTCGTAGCCGTCGATGCCCGGGAGCTGGATGTCCATCAGGATGAGGTCCGGTCGCTCGGACTCGGCCAGCCGGACGCCGTCCTCTCCCGTCAGCGCCTCGATCATCTCGTAGCCCGACGCGGTCAAGAGGTCCCGCACGATCCGCCGGTTCTCCTCGTGGTCCTCGACGACCAGGATCCGCTTGCTCATGACGCGGTCGCTCCCATCTGGCGCTCGACCCGGACGGGCAGCGTGAACCAGAACGTCGAGCCCCGCCCCGGCCTCGACTCCACCCAGATCCGTCCGCCGTGCAACTGGATGATGCGCCTGGCGATCGACAGTCCGAGGCCGGTGCCGCCCTTCTTCCGGGTGCTCGAGCTGTCGGCCTGCTGGAACTCCTCGAAGATCCGCTGCTGGTCGACCTCGGCGATCCCCGGACCCGTGTCGGTGACCGACACGAGGAACGCGCCGTCGGCCGTCGCCACCCGCACGGCGACCTCGCCGGCCTCGGTGAACTTGATCGCGTTCCCGACGAGGTTCAGGAGCACCTGGGCGATCCGCCGCTCGTCTCCCCGGCCCGGCGGGAGGTCGGGGGGCAGCGACACTGTGAGGGCGAGCTTCTTCTCCGCGGCCAGCGACTCCACGGCTGTCAGGACCGTCTGCACCACGTCCTTGAGCGAGTACTCGCCGAGGCCAAGGACGAGTTGGCCGGCCTCGATCTTGGAGATGTCGAGGACATCGTTGATCAGCCCCAGGAGGTGCCGCCCGCTCTTCTCGATCCGCTCCATGACGTCGTGGATCTTCTCCGGCACCTCGCCGTAGATCTGATCGAGGATCAGCTCCGTGTACCCGAGGATCGCGTTCAACGGCGTCCGCAGCTCGTGGCTCATGTTCGCGAGGAACTGGGACTTGTGGCGGCTCGCCACCTCGAGCTGCTCGCTCTTCGCCTCCAGCTCGCGGAAGAGCCGCGCGTTCTGGATCGCCAGGACGGACTGGCCCGCGAACGTCTGGAGCAGGTTCACGGCTTCCGGCGGGAAGCTCCCCACTTCCTGGCGCCAGACGGTCAGGGTGCCCATGATCCGCTGCTCGAGGAGGAGCGGGACCGCCAACACGGACCGGTAGCCGAGCCGCGCCAGGACGGTCCGGACCCGCGTGACCGTGTACTCGCGCTCGGCCAGGATGTCGGTCACCTGCACCGGCGTCCTGAGGGCCGCCGCCCGTCCGGTCGCGCCCTCGCCGAGCCGGATCGGCGCCGCTCGCAGGACTTCCACCAGATCTTCCTCCATCCGGTGAGCGGCCCGGAGGCGAAACTCCTCCGTCGCCTCGTCGTACTCGTAGATCGCGCCACCGTCCGTGCCCGAGATCTGGACCGCCCGGCTGACGATGGTCGTGAGCACCGTCTGGAGGTCGAGCGTCGAGCTGACCGCCTGGCCGACCTCGCCGAGGGCCTGGAGCTCCTCCACCGAGCGCGCCAGCTCGCGGGTCCGCGCCTGCAGCTCCGTGAACAGCCTGACGTTCTCGATCGCGATCACGGCCTGGCTCGCGAACGTCTCGAGCAGCTTGATCTGTTTCTCAGAGAACGGAAGGACCTCCAGCCGGCGAATCAGGATTTCCCCAATGGGGGTGCCCTCTCTCAGAAGCGGCGTGACGAGGATGGTTCGCGTCCCGAAGCGCTGCTGGTAGCCCTTGGAGTCGGGGAACTCGGTAGCGATCTCCGCGGCCAGGTCGTGCACGTGGATCGTCCGGCTGTCCGTGATGGAGCGGCCGATGACGGCGCCCCGGGTGATCGGCAGCCGCTCGCTGGGCGACACGATCTGCAGGGGCCCGTACGAGGCCACGAGCCGAAGCGCATCGCCATCGATGAGCAGGATGTGGGCATCCCTGGCCTCGCAGAGTCGCGCGGCGCTCTCGGCCACAGCATCCAGCACCGGCTGGACGTCGGTGGGCGAGCTCGAGATGACACTCAGGATCTCCGCCGTCGCCGTCTGCTGCTCCAGGGCTTCGGTGAGGTCGCGGTTGCGGGCCTGCAGCTCCTGGAACAGCCGGACGTTCTCGATGGCGATCACGGCCTGGCTCGCGAATGTCTCGACGAGCTGGATCTGCTTGTCCGTGAAGGGGCGCACCTCCCGCCGGTAGATCGTGATGGCCCCGACGAGCCGGTTCTCCTTGATCATCGGCACCGCCAGGATCGTCCGGATCCCCTCCAGCTCCGTTCCCGCGACGGCGTACGCCTCGCTCTCGCGGAAGGCGCGCCCCTCGCGGATGTCGTGGATGTGGACGGGCCGCCGCTTCCGGACGAGCAGCGCCACCCCCGTCCGCCGCCCCGGGCGGAGGGCGCCGTGGAGGAGGTCGATGAACGCCGGGGTCGCCCCGCAGTGGGCGACGGCCTGGAAGGCGTCGCCGTCATAGAGGAAAAGGTTGCCGAGCTGCGCCTCGCAGAGCCGCGTCGCGGATTCCAGGATGGTGTCGAACACGGGGGCGAGATCCGTGGGCGAGGCGCTGATGACCCGCAGGATGTCGCTGGTCGCGGTCTGCTGCTCCAGGGCCTCCGTCAGATCGCGGTTGCGGACCTGCAGCTCCTGGAAGAGGCGCACGTTCTCGATGGCGATCACGGCCTGGTCCGCGAAGGTCTGGAGCAAAGCGACCTGTTTGTCGCTGAACCCTCCGACCTCTCGGCGCGTCACCGAGATGCCGCCGATCGCCCTGCCGTCGTGGAGCATCGGCACCGAGACCTGGCTACGGAAGCCTTGCACCCGGCCCACGGCGTGCGTGGCGAGGGACAGCTCCTCGACGTCCGGCACGTTCTTCACGGCGCGATCCAGGATGGCCTGGCCGATGATGCTGTCCCGACCGAGCGGGCGCGGATACACGCGCTGCAGCACCTCGAGGACCTCGGGCGTCCTGATGTAACTCGCCGCCATGTGAATCTGCTGCCCATCGCTCAGGAAGACGCCCCCGCCGAATCCGTCGCACAGCCGCACGGCCCGCTGCACGATCACGTCGAACACCGGCTGGACGTCGGTCGGCGAGCTCGAGATAACGCGGAGGATCTCCGCCGTCGCCGTCTGTTGGTCGAGGGCCTCGGAGAGCTCCCGGGTCCGGTCCTCGACCTTCTGCTCAAGGTTTGCGTAGGACTCCTGGAGCTGGGCGGTCATCTGGTTGAACTGCTCGGCCAGGGCCTCCAGCTCGTCCCCGGTCCGGACCGCGATCCGGTGGCCGAGGTCCCCCGCCCCGATCCGCGCGGCCCCCGCCCGGAGCGCCTGGATCGGCGTGACCATCTTCCGGGCCAGCACCAGGCTCGCCAGGACGGAGAGCGTGAGGCCGACCAGGAGGAGCAGCGCGAACGCCCGGATCTCGGCCCAGACCGGGGCGAGGGCCTCCTCGAGCGGCTGCTCGACGAAGACCGCCCAGCCGAGCGGCGCGATCCGCGCGTAGGCCGTGAGCACCTGCCGCCCCTCGCGGTTGCGCGCGATGCCGGCCTCCTCAAGCGCCTCGCGCCCCGCCAGCGCGGCCCGGACCTGCTCCAGCCCCGAGAGGTCGCTCTTGCGGAGGACGAGGCTGATGTCCGGGTGCGCGATGAGCTGTCCCCGGCCGTCCACCGCGTAGGCGTGGCCGGCCTTCCCGACCTTGATCTGGGAGACCACGTCCCAGATGAACTTGAGGTTGACATCGGCCACCGTGACGCCGGCGTCGGGGCCGCTCGCCTTCATGGCGATGGTCATGTAGGGCTCGGACTCGCGGCGGAAGTAGACGGGGCTGAAGTAGAGGCGCCCGGCCTTGGCCTCGGTGAACCGAGGATCCTGGGAGAAGTCGGCCTGGCTGCCGACGACGTCCATCGCCAGCCGCGAGACCTTCAGCTGCTCCCGCCCCGCGGCGTCGAGCTGGGTGATCTCGGTGATCGCGAGGACCTGGCGGAGGAGGCGGAGGTAGTCGAAGCGCCGCTGCTCGAGCGCCTGGGCCGCCGGACCGAGCTGGGGTTGCGTGGTCCAGCCGATCTGGGCCTCGATCTCCTTGATGAACTGCTCGATCCGCGCGGCGGCGGCGTCGGCCTTCTCGCGCTGGACCCGGATGAGGGAGCGGGTGTTCTCCTGGTAGATGAAGTAGACGTCGATGGCGCCGCTGCCGAGGAGCGCCCCGCCCACCAGGGCGCCGATCAGCAGCACGTACTTGCGAAAGAGGCGACCCCGAGGTCTCCGCAGCGACGGCATCCGGCGCGGCCTCCAGACGAGCCGACAACGGCTCGGTGGCTCGCTATTTTAGCACCCACCCGCGCCTCCCCGATCCAGGCTTGACAGCGGCCGGGGCGCGGTCTATCAATCACAGACGGCCAACTCGGTCAGTCCACCAGGAAAGGGAGGTCCCTCATGCGACGCTGGGCGATCGTTGGAATGCTCCTCGCGACGGTGCTCACGGCGGGCGCCGTCTTCGCCGAGACCTGCATCTCGCCGTACATCAAGGGGCTGCGGCAGGCCGAGAAGGTGATGTACCTCTGGACCCTGCCCGCCAACGGCCAGGGGGCGGACTACCTCTCCGTCATCGACCTGAACCTGGCCTCGCCGACCTACGGCCGGATCCTCCGCAAGGTCGAGGTCGGCTCCACGGGCAACGAAGCCCACCACATGGGGTACACGGACGACCGGACCAAGATCTGGGCCGCGAGCCTGAACACGAGCCGGCTCTTCATCTTCGACGTCGGCGCGGACCCGATGACCCCCAAGCTGCTCCGCACGATCGAGGACGTGCCCCGGCTGACCGGGCTCTCCGGCCCCCACACGCCCTACGCGATCCCCGGCCGGATCCTGATCAGCATGGCCTCCGGGCCCGACGGCACGGGCCCCGGCGGCGTGGCCGAGTTCACGAACGACGGCGAGTTCGTCGCGAGCCACAAGGCGCCGAACCACGTCTACGAGTCGGTGATCAAGCCCGAGTTCAACCGGATGCTCACCTCGAGCTGGGTCGCCCAGCGGACGTTCATGAGCCCGCTCGACAAGTGGGACCCGAAGGGCTTCTCGAACAGCCTCCTCGTCTGGGACCTCAAGGCCCGGAAGATCGTCCAGGAGTTGAAGGGCGACCCGATCCCGCTGGCGACCCGCTGGGCGCTGAAGCCCAACGCGACCTACGGCTACGCGATCACCAACGCGACCGACGCGATCTGGATGTTCCGGATGCAGAAGGGCGGGACCTTCACCTACAAGAAGGTCGCCTCGACGGGCAAGGGCTGCGCCCCCGGGGACATGCGCCAGTCGCCGGACGACAAGTACATCTACGTGAGCTGCATCGGCGGGGGCGAGGTCCAGGCGTGGGACATTTCGAACCCGGACCGGATCCGCCTCCACGACACGGTGGCGGGCGTCGTCCAGCCGAACATGATGCACGTCACCTGGGACGGCAAGCGCCTGTACTTCACCAACTCGGCCATCAGCTCGATCGACTTCTCGCCGCGCTACGCGCTACGGCTCGTCCACATCGGGCCGGACGGGCGGATGAAGCTCGACCCGTTCTTCGACCTCGACTTCTCGAAGGCGCCCGACGGGCCGGCGCGCCCGCACGACATGCTGCTGAACTAGCGGACCCCCGGCCCCGGTAGTATCCTCGGGCTGTCCCGATGGATATCGCCGGGGCATCCGTGTTTCCCGAAGCGAAAGGAGGTCCCCCATGAAGACCCGGATCGCTCTCGCCGGCCTTCTAGGCGCAGTCCTGGCCGCGGGCACCGCGCTGGCGGAACCGTGCCTCTCCCCCTACGTCAAGCGCCTGGCCGGTCCCGAGAAGTACCTCTACGTCCTTGCCGTGGACGCCGACGCCAAGGACCACGACTTCCTCGCCGTGATCGATGTCAACCTCGCCTCGGCGACCTACGGGCAGCTCCTGACGACGGTGGACCTCGGCTCGGCCGGGAACGAGCCCCACCACATGGGCTTCACCGACGACCGGACGAAGATCTGGGCCGGCAGCCTCTTCGGGAAGCAGCTCTTCGTCTTCGACGTCGCCACCGACCCGGCCAAGCCCAAGATCGTCAAGACCATCGACGACATCACCGCGCAGACGGGCCTCCACGGCCCCCACACGTACTACGCGCTGCCCGGCCGGATGCTCCTCACGTTCCTCTCCTCGGCCGACGGCAACCCGCCCGGGGGCTTCGCCGAGTTCACGAACGACGGGCAGTTCGTCCGGGCGTGGAAGAACCCGGCAGCCGGCCCCTATCAGTACGACGTGGCCGTGAAGCCGGAGATCAACCGCATGATCAGCTCGAGCTTTACGCCCCTCCGGAACTACCGGAAGCCGCTCGCCCAGTGGGACATGAAGGACGGCGGCAACACCCTGCTCGTCTGGGACCTCAAGGAGCAGAAGCTCCTCCAGACCCTGACCACGGACCCGATCCCTCTGGAGGTCCGGTGGAGCCTCAAGAAGGGGGCGGCCTACGGCTGGACCAACTCCGCGCTGGGCGACTCCATCTGGTTCTTCACGCAGGCGAAGGCCGGGAGCTTTGCCACCAAGAAGGTGGCCGATCTCGGGAAGGGGTGCCTGCCCGGCGACCTGCGCCAGTCGCCGGACGACCGCTACCTCTACGTCTCGTGCTGGCTGCGGAGCGAGCTCCAGGCCTGGGACGTCTCGAAGCCGGACAAGCCCAGGCTCCACGACACGGTCATCCCGGGCGTGGCGCCCAACATGATGCACGTGACCGGTGACGGCAAGCGCATGTACGTCACGAACTCGCTGCTCTCGACCATGGACTACTCGGGGAACTTCTGGGTCCGGCTGGTCCACATCGGCCCGGACGGGCGGATGAAGATGGACCCGTTCTTCAACGTAGACTTCACCAAGCTCCCGACCGGCCCGGCGCGGGCCCACGACATGCTGCTCAATTAACCCGGAGGGGGGCTGCGCCCCCCTTTCTTTCGGGGGGCCGGACCTCCCCCGGAGGAGGTTGCGCCGGCAAAGCCGGCGCTCGGAGCGGAACCCCTTGAGCGTTGCGGCGATGCCGACGCGAAGCGCCCGGTTTAGTCCGACAAGCACCTGCGTCAGGCGCCCCCTCGTCCCGTTCCTGTTCCTGTGCCTGATGGCGGCGGCGCCCGCCGCCGGCCATCAGGCAGGGCCCGGCGTCCGGCCTGCCGATCCGGCGCTCTCGGCGACGCCGCGGCTCGCCGTCATCAAGCCGGCCCCGGACTTCACGCTGCCCGACACGGAGGGGTGGCCCGTACGGCTCTCGGCCCTCCGCGGCCGCGTCGTCCTCCTGAGCTTCATCTACACGCGCTGCACCGCGGCGTGCCCGCTGCTCACGGCCCAGATGGCCCGGCTCCAGGCGCGGCTCAAGGGGGAGGCGGGCGCCCGCCACGCCGTGCGGCTCCTCACGGTCACCGTGGACCCGGCCCGCGACTCGGCCGAGGCCTTGCGCGCCTACGCGGCGCGCTTCCGCGTGGACTTCGGGGGCTGGCGGTTCCTCCGGGACGAACCGGAGCGCCTCGGCCCCGTCCTCCGCGCGTACGACGAGTGGACCCGCGTGCTCGCGAACGGCGAGGTGGACCACCCGGCGCGGCTCTATCTCGTCGACCGCGAGGGGCGGATCCGCGAGATCTACAACCTCGCCTTCTTCGACGAGCGCCAGGCGTTCTACGACATCCAGGCGCTGCTCGGCGAGTCGCGCTAGAGAGGGCGGGCTTACTCCGACCGGTAGTTCGTGAACTGCATCTCGATGCCGAGGTCCTGCTCGCGGAGCATCCGCATCACCGCCTGCAGGTCGTCCTTGTTCTTGCCGAAGACCCGGACCTGGTCCTCCTGGATCTGCGACTGAACCCGGAGCTTCGTCTCCTTAATCAGCCGGACGATCTCCTTCGCTTTCTCCTGCGGGATCCCCTGCTGGACGGCGATCCGCTGGCGGACGGTGCCGCCGGCCGCGGGCTCGATCTTGCCGTAGGACAGGGCCTTGAGCGGGACCCCGCGGCGGTGGAGCTTCGACTGGAGGAGGTCGATCACCTGGCGGAGGACGTAGTCGTTGTCCGTCTGGACGACGATCGCGTCCTTCTCGAACGTGAGCTGGGTCTTGGTCTGCTTGAGGTCGTAGCGGGTCTGGACCTCGCGCGTCGCCTGGTGGACGCCGTCCGACACCGCCTGCGGGTCCACCTTGCAGGCGACGTCGAAGGAGTTGTCGCCCTTCGCCACGAAGCCTAGGGCCGCATCCCCGGCGTCGGCACGACCGCCACGCCGGGGGGCGGCACGAAGGTGAAGAGGGTGTCGGCCAGCCCGGAATTCACCGCGACCTCGAGGAAGCGCACGGTCACCGTATTCCCCTGGGCGTCGTAGAGCACGGCCTTCCGGACGAGCCAGGTCGCGGGGTCCACCGACAGGATCAGCCGGGCGACCAGCGGCTGGGGGGTCTTCGGCGCGAGGTCCAGGACGAAGAGCCCCTCCGAGTCCGTCGGCTGCGCTGGGTTGAGGAAGCGCGCCTGGAAGTGCTCCCGGACCTGCCCCAGACCGGCAAGGAAGCTCCCCGCCGGCCCGGCGAGGGCCTGCGGGGCGTCCGTCACGTTGACCTGCTTGAGCTCGGGCGTGTAGACCCAGAGCCGCGTGCCGTCCGAGACGACCTCCTGCGGCACGGGGGTCTGATACTCCCAGCGGAGCTTCCCCGGCTTCTTGAGGTAGAGCGTCCCCCGCGCCTCGAGCGTCTGGTTGAGCGTCCGGTTGAACGCCGCCTGCTGGAAGGTCGCCCGGAGGTCCACGACGCGTCGGTAGGCCGTCTCCAGCTCGCGCACGGCCTCCTCGAGCGCGGGGGCCGCCGCCGTCGGAAAGCCCGGGACCAGAGCGGCGAGGACGAGCAGGACGACAAGCCGGCCGAGACCGGCGGCGATGGCGCTAGAGGCCGAGTTCTTCGAGCGCTTCGATGATGACGTGCTTCGGGGCGAGGTGGACATCGTTGAGGTGGATCAGGTAGCCGGAGAGCTGATCGGGGAGCCCGAACGGCAGGTAACACTTCCGGCAGGTCTCCATGCGTGAGGGAATCTGAACGCGGTAGGCGGCCAGGACGGACCGGAGGAGGCGGCTCTCGCGGTCGATCCCGACCCGGTCGACCGGCACGCCGAAGGCCTGCTCGAAGATCTGCGCGACGGCGCACGCCGCGTCGCCGTCCGTCAGCGCGCCGAAGGCCTGCCGGCGCTCGTTCCCGCGCAGGAACTCGCTCAGCTTCACGCCCCCTATCATTCCCGAGGCGCCCCCCGGCTGTCAACGGCCGCGGCCGCATGCCGATTGACAACCCAGGGTCGATTGTGCCACCATGACGTTTCTCAAATCCGACTCGGGCCGGAAAAGCCCCGCTCCCTGGGACCTCGGCGCCCAAGGCCGCCGGAGTCGCGACCCCTCTGCTCGCAGAATCGCCCACTCCGCACTCGGCCGCCGGCCCCCTGGTAAGCCAGGTCCGCGGGACGACCGGCGTCGTCCACCATACCCGCACCGTCGGCTCCCCGAGCTCCGCCAGCCCTCGCAGATACCGCCGAACTATCCCGAGGCCTTTGCGGATGGTAGCAGCAAGATGTGGGAGCGGGTCCGATTCGGACCGGGCAGAACGCGCCACGGGCGCCGAGCCCTGGGAAGTTGACCCCAGACGCACGCCGCCCGGCCGGCTAGGGCGCCGAGCCGCCCCTCAGCGCAGGCGCCGCGGCGCGCGGACTGGCGACGCGTCCTGGTCAGAGACCGAAGCGCTGGACCACGCGCGACGAGAACGCCCGGAGATCGCCCAGGTGTCGGGTGACGATCGCCTCCACGATCCGGGGGTCGAGGGCCTGATAGTTGTGGATCGCGACGTTCCGGAAGCCCACCATGCGTCGGAGACGCTCGGCAAGGTCGGGGGCAAGGACGCCGCGACCTTCGAGCAGCGAGAAGGACGCCGCCAGCGAGTCCGGCAGCCCGTAGCCCTCCGTCGTCACGACGTGGGCCGCCAGATCGATCGCCGCCTGGACCGCGCGCTGAAGGTTCAGCAGCACGATATCCTCGACTTCGATCGGGAGGAGTACCGCACTTCGCTCGCGGCGGGTCTCTTCGATCCGCCGGAGACAGCGGTCAATCGTGGCAACCCTCGCCATCACGACGTCACGGTCGACCACCACGCACCCGCTCGAGGAGGGCTCGCTCCGCCTCGCGCCGGACAATCTTGAGATCCTCGTAGCGACCCGGTGCGGCGGCGACGAACTGCTGCCGGCGAACCGGATTCGTGTCGACCAGCAGCTTGCCGTGCCGGAGCACCTGCATCGCCAGGATGGGGGAGACCTGCTCGAGGTCCAGGAGGTCGACGTCCCGTCCGAGGAGGTCAGCCAGCTCATCGCGGGCCTCTAGCAGCTCGACTTTCGAGGGCGGACGGCGGAAGAGCGCAGCCAGGTCCACGTCAGACGGGCGCCGGACCGTCCCCCTTGCCTCTGAGCCGAACACCCATAGCGCGTCCAGACCAAAGCGGGCGTCGAGCCGCTCGGCGATGCGCTGAAGCTGCGACGGATCGAGCACGGGCGTCCTCCGCTGGCCATTATGGCACGAGGACCGGCCCTCACAGCCCGAGGAGCGGCGAGGGTTCCGCCGATCGGCGGCCCCCGCGCGGGGCGCCGCGGCGGACGAGGCAGTCGGGGCCGACGAGGATCTGGCGGGGCTTGGCACCCTCGCCGGGGCCGATGATCCGGTCCTGCTCCATGAGGTCGATGAAGCGCGCCGCCTTCGGGTACCCCAGGCCGAGCCGCCGCTGGATGAAGCTGATCGAGGCCTGCTTCTGGCTCACCACCAGCTCCACCGCCCGCCAGTAGCCCTCGTCCCGCTCCGCCTCGCTCGCCCCCTCGCCCGCCGCCGCCTCCTTCACGGGCTGGAGCAGCCCCTCCTCGTACACCGCCTGCCCCTGCTGCCGCAGGAACGCCACGATCTCCCGCACCTCGGCCTCCGCCACCCAGGCCCCGTGCCCCGCACCGGCCACGACGCCCTCGGCGGGACGAAGAGCCTGTCCCCGCGCCTCGGGACTCAGAGTTGAGAGCACCGTGCTTGCATCCGTGCAGGCGGTTTGCTACCATTCCAGCACGCGCTGGCGGATCGCGAGGGTGACTCCTCCGGGGTTCGCGACAGCAGGAGGTCAAACGTGCCGCAACTGACGATACGCAACATCGACGACGCCCTGTACGCGCGCCTGAAAGATCGGGCTCGGAGCAACCACCGATCTCTGGAGGCGGAGGTTCGCGCGATCCTGGACCAGCAATTGCGCCTCGACCGTGCCGGCGTGGTCAGGCGGGCCAACGAGTTCCGGCGAGGCCTCGTGGGACGCTACAGGGGCAATGCGACCGCCGAGATCCGGGCGGACCGGAACCGATGATCGTCGTCGTGGATGCCAGCGTGGCCGCCATGTGGTATCTGCCGCAGCCGTACAGTGATCGGGCCGTCGGCCTGCTAGGCTCGGGCCACGATCTGGTCGCTCCCGAGTTGCTGCGGCTGGAGGTCGGCAGCGCCCTCCTTCGCGCGGTGAGGCGGAAGGAGCTGACCCGGGTCGCAGCCGGCCAAGTGATCCAATCACTCCTTCCCGAGGCAGTCCGGTTTTTGCCGACCGGGGACGAGGCTCCCGCATCCTTCGAGATCGCCGAGCGGTTCGGAGGCTCCATCTACGATGCCGTCTACATCGCCCTGGCGCGGGCCCTTCGGGCGCCCATCTCGACGGACGACGTGGAGTTGGCGCGGACCGCTCGGAAAGCGGGCGTCACGGCGGTGCTGGTGAAGGACGATTTCCCCCTGTGACCGAGCCGCGAGCCAGCGGCACCGGTAGCCCGGGACGATGACCGCAAGCGTGGAACGGCGGGCCGGGCGGGGTCGCCCCACGCCCGGCCCGACGTCGGGGAATGCGGGCACAGCGTCCGTGCGCTAACCACGGCGAGCCAGGGATCGATGCAGATCGAGCTCTTCCGGGGACCGCATCTGCCGCTCATCCGTTGCCTCGCCGCCCTGGAGGAGGGCGACGTGCGTGGCGCGCGAGAGGCGCTGGCCGACCTCGACTCCGACAGCCGCGCTACAGCGGACCGCACGCGGCTCGGCCTGATCGAGGCGCGGGTCCCGGCCCTCGGCGCGGGGCTCACCATTTCACCTGAGGAGGTGCACGCGGCTTTCGCCGCGGCGCTGGAACCACAGGCGCCATCGAATCCGGGCGCAATCCCCACCGAGGCTTGGTTTCGGCTCTACGCCCGCCACGTGGCGGCGACCCTCGAGACCGGGGCGTCGGCGTGCTTTCGAAACTGGTACGGGCTTCACTTCGAGCTCGCGGCGGGCCGGTCGGATGCCGCCCTGCGGAGGGGCCAGCGGCTCCTCGCGACCTGCGACGAGGGGTGGGCGGCGCTCGAAGCTGCGCGCGCCGCCTGGGTGGCGGGCGAAGAAGGCCGGGCCGCGCGGCTCGTGCTCGTCGCATGCCTGAAGCTCGACGGCGACGTGAGCCCGGCTCCCCCCCGCATTTCCACCGCCCGGACTCCCGCACTGAATCCACCACCCGGCTTACTCCCACGCCTCCCCCGGAGGATCGAGGATCTCTGGGACCACGCCGAGGCCCTCGGGCTTCCCCCGCCGGCCTCGGCGTGGGTTCCCGCCGTCGGGATCATCGACGGGATCTTTTCCCAACCCCTTCTGGGCTGGTCCGTAGAGCTGGAGGGGTCCGGGTTCGATCCGGCCGGGCCGGTCCCGGCCGATGAGCAGGGGCCCCGGGCGTTTCTCCGCGCGCTTCTCGCCGCGCGGCAGGCCCGAGCGTTGGCACCAGGAACCGGCGGGGCTGGCTACGGCGAGGCGGAGCTGGCGGCACGGCTCCGGATGAAGCGGATCGCCCCGGAGCTGCTCGCGCGCTATCTCGCCCGGCTGGGTGGCGTCTCCACGAGGCCCTGACGCCGCCGAGCCCCCGCGTCAGCGCGGGGCGCCGCGGCAGATCACGTAGTCCGGGCCGACGAGGATCTGACGCGCCTTGGCGCCGTCCCCCGGGCCGATGATGCGGTTCTGAACTCCTCGACCCGCCGCATCCGTCCGGGCGGGAGGTCCCGGACGACGAGGAGGCAGTCGACATCGGAGTCGAATCGCTGCGTGCCGCGTGCCACCGAGCCGAACACGGCGAGGCTCACGAGGCGCTCCCCGTAGTGAGCCAGGCAGGCCGCCCGCAGCGCGTCGATCAGCGACTCGAAGGCCTCGCGCAGCATCGGGCTCCGTCCGACCCGGCCAGGCCTCAGCGCGGAGCGCCGCGGCGGACGAGGTAGTCGGGGCCGACGAGGATCTGGCGGGGCTTCGCGCCCTCGCCGGGGCCGATGATCCGGTCCTGCTCCATGAGGTCGACGAAGCGCGCCGCCTTCGGGTACCCGAGGCCGAGCCGCCGCTGGATGAAGCTGATCGAGGCCTGCTTCTGGCTGACGACCAGCTCCACCGCGCGCCAGTAGCTCTCGTCCCGCTCCGCCTCGCTCGCCCCCTCCGTCGCGGTCATCTCCTTGACCGGCTGGAGCAGCCCCTCCTCGTACACGGCCTGCCCCTGCTTCCGGAGGAAGGTGACGATCTCGCGCACCTCGGCCTCGGCCACCCAGGCCCCGTGGATCCGCACCGGGCGCGACGTCCCCGGCGGGACGAAGAGCATGTCGCCGCGCCCGAGGAGCTGCTCGGCGCCGTTCTGATCGAGGATCGTCCGCGAGTCCACCTTGGAGGCGACCTGGAATGCGATGCGCGCGGGGAAGTTCGCCTTGATGAGCCCCGTGATGACGTCCACGGACGGCCGCTGGGTGGCGATGACGAGGTGGATGCCCACCGCGCGGGCGATCTGGGCGAGCCGCGCCAGCGCGGTCTCGACCTCGCCCGCCGAGACCATCATGAGGTCCGCCAGCTCGTCGACGATGACGATCCAGTACGGCAGGCGCTCCGCCGGCGACACCTCGCGGTTGTACCCCTCGATGCTCCGCACCGACTTCGCGGCGAGCAGCCGGTAGCGCTCGTCCATCTTCCCGACGATCCACCGGAGCCGGGCCGCCGCCTCCTTCGCGTCGGTGACGACCGGCGCCATGAGGTGGGGGATGCCGTCGTACATCCCGAGCTCGAGCCGCTTCGGGTCGATCAGGAGGAAGCGCACGGCGGACGGCGCGCACCGGAAGAGGATCGAGCAGATGATCGCGTTCAATCCCGCCGACTTGCCCGACCCGGTCGCGCCCGCGATCAGGAGGTGCGGCATCGCGGCGAGGTCCGCGACGTACGGCTGGCCGATCGTGTCCTTGCCGAGGGCGAGCGCGAGCGGCCCCTTGGCCTCGCCGAACTCCTTCGAGACCATGATCTCGCGGAGGTAGACGGTCGAGGACTCGGGGTTCGGGACCTCGATCGCCACGGTGCCGCGCCCCGCCACCGGGCCGAAGACGCGCACCGCCCCGGCCTTCATCGCGAGCGCCAGGTCGTCGGCGAGGTTGACGACCTGGTTGACCTTGACGCCGGGCGCGGGCTCGAACTCGTAGCCCGTGATGACCGGGCCCGGATTGACCTGGACGATCCGCCCCTCCGCCCCGAAGTCCGCGAGCCGCGTCTTGAGGAGCTCCGCGTTCTGCTGGAGGTCCTCGCGCGACCACCGCCGCTCCCCCGCCGGCGCGGGCTTCAGCAGGCCGACCGGCGGGAGCTGGAAGGCCTGGCCGGCCCTCGCGAACTCGAAGGTCTCCTGCCAGGCGAGGCCGCGCTCGCGCTCGGCCGGGCGGAGCTTCGGCCGCTCCACCGGTGCCGCGACGACCGGCGCCGCGACCCGCGGCACGCGGGGCGGGGCCGGCGCGGGCTCGGGCGCCACCGC
>CAYQDR010000107.1:0-17239 GCA_964416315.1 uncultured bacterium | reverse complement strand
TCTCGGCCAGGAGCTGGTTCAGCGTCTGCTCGCGCTCGTCGTGGCCGCCCACGAACCCGGTCGCGCCGGCGCGCGTCTTGCCGATCGCGTCCAGCTCGTCGATGAAGACGATGCAGGGGGCCTTCTCCTTCGCCTGCTCGAAGAGGTCGCGGACCCGCGCGGCGCCGACGCCCACGAACATCTCGACGAACTCCGAACCGGAGAGGAAGAAGAACGGCACGTCCGCCTCACCCGCGACCGCCCGGGCGAGGAGGGTCTTTCCGGTCCCGGGCGGCCCGACCAGGAGCACGCCCTTGGGGATCCGCCCCCCGAGGCGCTGGTACTTCCGGGGGTTCCGCAAGAAGTCCACGACCTCCATCAGCTCCGCGCGGGCCTCGTCCACCCCCGCCACGTCGTTGAAGGTCACCTTCAGCTCCTTGCGGTCGAAGATCTTCGCCCGCGAGCGGCCGAAGGTCAGGGCCTGCGTCCCACCCCCCATGCGGCGCATCACGAAGAGCCAGATCCCGGCCAGGATGACGATCGGCAGCACCCAGCCGAAGATGAGGTCGCGGAGGAGCGTGGACTCGATCCGGCCCGAGAACTCGACGCGGCGCGCCTCGAGCTCGCGCAGGAGGACGGCGTCGTCGGCACCCCGGATGCGGACCGTGTGGAACAGGAGCCCCGCCTCGGTCCCCGTCAGGCGGGCGATCCACTCCGGCGGGGCCGGGGTGCGCGCCGGCAGCGCGTCCTTTCGGAGGATGCCACGGATCTCCTTTTCCCCGAACGACACCCGCACGACCTTGTCCTCGCGGACCAGCTCGAGGAGCCGGCTCATCGGGAGCTCCTGGACGGCCGCCGCCAGGAGCCAGCTCTGGACCACGATCAGGAGGATGACCGCCGCGGCGACGTAGAGGGCGGAGAACTGGGCCTGCCGGCGCGCGTCACGCTTCATCGGGCTGCCTCAGAAGTCATGCTAGCCGAGGGGGGGATCGGTGTCAAACTTCGGCCGATTTTACCGGAATTTGCGTGGCGTCACCCTGCACTCGGGCGCGTGGCGCCCGCCGGTGGCGCCCGCCGGTTGACACAACGCGGACGCCGCGCATACCCTGAGACCGTGCGACGCGCTCGCCTATTCTACAGCGCCGGGCTCGTGGCCGGTTTGCTCCTCGCCGGAGCCCCGGCGCACGCGCAGGACGCGACCCCGCCCGCAGCGACGGGCGGGCTCGACCTCTCCATCCGCGCGCGCGCCCTCGGGATCGTCCCGGACGCCGCAACGAGCGGGGCCGGCACCCTCGGCCTCGAGCCGATGCGCGCGCCGACGGGGGCCGGGGCCACGCGGATGCCGCAGGCGGCGTCGGGGCGGGAGCGCGGGGTCTACGTGGGTGTCGTCGTCTGCGACCCCGACGGCGTCGATCGCCTCTACATGGTCCGGATCGACGACGCGGGCAGCCTCCCCGAAGGGAACCTCCGGGGGACACCCGGCCCGCGCGGCCTCTACCTCCCGGGCCGCCCGCTCCCGTAGTCCCCCCGCGCCGCCCGGCGCCGCCAATCGGTCCCCGATCAGAGCCCGCTGCGGGTCGGGCCGGTGTGCGCATGCTACAATCGCCTCGGGATCGGCGCTCATGGGCACCTTCTCCGTGCCGGCGAGCCTCGCAAACCCGCAGCGTCCCGAGCCACAGGTCACGCTCGAGCTGCTCGTGGACACGGGCGCGACCTGGACCCTGCTCCCGGCGGAAGTGGTCACGCGCCTCGGCCTGACGACCGCGCGCCAGCGCACGGTCACGCTCGCCAGCGGCGAGCGTGCCACGTATCCCGCCGGCCAGGTCGGCATCCAGCTCAACGGCGAGGAGGTCATCACCGTGTTCCTCGCCGGTCCGCCCGGGTGCCTCGCGCTCCTCGGCGCCGTCACCCTCGAGGAGCTCGGGCTGGCACCCGATCCCGTCCGGAAGACCCTGGTCCCGGTCGGCGGCCTCCTCGCCTGACGGGCCCGCGGGCCGCTCAGCGGCGCAGCATCGCGAGCGCCCCGATCACGACGACGAACCCCGCCACGCCGACGGCGACGCGGTCACCCGCCAGCTCAGCCAGCCCGCCGAGGAGCAGCGGCCCCAGGATCATCCCGGTGTCCATGACGATCCTGTAGGCGGCGAGGTGCCCGGGCGGCAGCGGCGTCCCGGCGCGGTCGGCGAGGACCGTGGCCGGGATCATCCAGACGGCGAACCCCGCGCCGATCAGGATCAGACCGACGACGAAGCCGCCGGTCTGGGTCGCCCAGGCCAGCAGGAGGCCGCCCGCCGTGACCGACAGCGCGCCCACGAGGAAGGCGGGCTCGCGCCGGACACGGTCGATGACGAGACCGAGCGCGGCGAGCCCGAGCACCTCCGCCAGGTAGCCCGCGCCCATGGCCCAGCCGAGCCCCGTCGCGTCGAGCCGGTAGTGCGCGGCGCCGACGAGCGGCACGAGCGTGGGGTAGAGCCCCGACCACGTCAGCCCCATGGCCAGGCTCGCGAAGTACACGGGAACGAGCGGCCGCACGGTGGCCCGCCGTGCGGCGCCGGCGTCACCGCCCGCCCCCGGGCGCCCCCGACCCGCCTCCGGCCCGAGCGGGCGCCACGCGGCGAACCCCAGGAGGAGGAGCGGCCCGACGGCGACGAAGACGCCGCGCCAGCCGACGGCGCGCGCCACCGCCGCCCCGAGCACGCCCCCCACGGCGATGCTCACGATCGCCATCGCCTCGAACGCGTTCGCGAGCCGCCCGCGCCAGGGGCCCGGCGCCGCCTCGAGCAGCTCCCCGAAGATCGCGAGGAACGCCGCCGAGGCCCCGAGCCCCATCACGAGCCGACCCACCAGGAATCCGGCGAACGTCGGGGCCAGACCGCAGACCGCGCTGCCCGCGATCAGGCCGGCGATCCCGAGGAACACGGCGGCCCGCGTCCCCCACCGCGCGCGGATGCGGCTCGCCGGGTAGCTCCCCGCGAGCCGACCGGCGGCGTAGACCGTGTTGACGAGCCCCGCCTCGACCGTGGAGAGCCCGAAGTCGCCGGCAAGCACCGGCAGGAGGGGCGGCACCATCCCGACGGTGAACGCCGTCAGGACATCCAGGCCGAAGACGTGGAGCAGCGGCGCGAGCGCGGCGTGGAACGTGCGCGGCGTGTCGCCGCCCGACGCCGCGCGCGGCCCGTGCGGCTCGGGGCTCGTCACCGGCGCGCGGGGCCGGCCTGCTGCTCCTGCATCGCGCGCCAGAGCCGCTCGGGGGTGATGGGGAGCCGGGTCATCCGGACCCCGACGGCATCGAAGACCGCGTTGGCGACGGCCGGCGCCGTCGGGACCAGCGCGGGCTCGCCGATTCCCCGGGCGCCCCACGGGCCCATCCCCTCGCCGGATTCGAGGACGATCGAGGTGACGTCGGGGACGTCGAGGGCCGTCGGGATGAGGTACGTCATGAGGTTCGGCGTCTGGGTGACGCCCCGGGCGACCAGGTCCTCCTCGAGGAGCGCATAGCCGAGGCCCATCGCGACGCCCCCCTCGATCTGCCCCTCGACCGAGTTCCGGTTGATCGCGCGCCCGACGTCGTAGCACGCCGTCACGCGGAGGACCTGGACCTCGCCCGTGTCCTCGTCCACCTCGACCTCCACCGCCTGCGAGCCGAACGTGAAGTCGGGGAAGACCTTCCCCTGCCCCGTCTCGAAGTCCATGACCTGGCCGGCCGGCGCCTGGTAGATCGCGAACGCCGAGCGCGGGCGGTGGGAGCGCGCGCAGGCCGCGGCCAGCTCCTTCAACGAGACCTTCTTGTCGCCATCGCCCCGTGCCACGGCCATGCCGTCCGCCAGCTCGACCGCCTCCGGCGGGACGCCGAACAGCTCGGCCGTCTGGGCGACCAGCGTCGCGCGCAGCTCGCTCGCCGCCTTCTGGACCGCGGAGCCGGACATGTAGAGCTGGCGGGTCGCCGTCGTCGTCCCGGCGAGCGGCGTGAGCGCCGAGTCGCCGATGTGGACCGCGATCTCCTCCTGCCGCACCCCGAGGATCTCCGCGGCGATCTGGACCAGCGACGCGGCCTGGCCGCCGCCGATGTCGGGGACCCCCGTCCGGATCAGCACCGTCCCGTCCATCTGGAGCTCGACCCACGCGCTCGACCAGTCGTGCAGCCAGACGATCCGCCCGTAGGCCGTGAGCGCGGAGCCGAGACCGCGGCCCACGCGCTTGCGCGGGCCGGACGGGGCGCCCGGCGGGCCGAGGGCCTCCCACGCCCGCCGCGCCGTCTCGGGAAGCCAGACGGCGGTCTCCAGCTCCTGACCGGAGGCGAGCCGCTCGCCCTTCCGCAAGTAGTTCCGCTCCCGGAAGGCGAGCGGGTCCATCCCGAGCTTCCGCGCCAGCGCGTCCATCTGGCTCTCGTAGGCGAAGGCGGGCTGCGCCGAGCCGAAGCCGCGGAAGGCGGAGGTCGGCGGGTTGTTCGTCAAGACCGAGACCCCGTCCACGCGGACGTGCGGGATCCGGTACGGCCCCGCCGCGTGGACCATGCCGTAGAGGAGCGTGAGCGGCGAGAGGTACGCGTAGGCGCCGGCGTCCGAGATCAACTCGACCTCCAGCGCGACGAGCGTCCCGTCACGCCGGGCGCCGTGCTTGTATTTCATCATGAACGGGTGGCGCTTCGTCGGCGAGAGGATCGACTCCTCCCGCGTATAGCAGAGGCGCACCGGGCGCCCGGTCCTCCAGACGAGGAGGCCGAGGAAGACCTCGACCGTCACGTCCTCCTTGCCCCCGAACCCGCCGCCGATGTAGGGGGCGATGATCCGGACGCGGGAGTGCGGGAGACCGAGGACGTTCGCGACATCGCGGAAGTGCTCGATCACCTGGGTCGCGACGCGGAGCGTGACGACGCCGTTCTCGTCGAGCCAACCCACGCCCGCCTCCGGCTCGATGAAGGCGTGGTCGATGAGCCCCGTCCGGTAGGTCCCCTCGACGACGACCTCGGCCTCGCGGAAGCCCGCCTCGACGTCGCCCTTCCGGATCTTCCAGCGGGAGATCACGTTGCCCGTCGGCTCGAGCTGGGGCGCCCCGGGCCGCATCGCCGCCTCGGGGTCGAAGACGCCCGGGCGGTCCTCGTAGTCGATCCGGACCAGGCGCGCCGCCTCCTCGGCCAGCTCCTCCGTCTCCGCCGCGACGAGCGCCACCGCCTCGCCCAGGTAGCGGACGACGTCGTCCGCCAGGACCTGGGTGCGCGCCCGCAGCGGGCCGATCGCCGTCGTCTGCCCGGGGACGTCGCTGAAGAGGACGTTGTTCGGGACGTCCCGCGCCGTCATCACACACTTCACCCCGGGGAGCGCCTCGGCCCGGCTCGTGTCCACCTTCAGGATCCGCGACGACGGCCGCGTGGCGCGGACGACCTTCGCGTGGAGCATGCCGGCGAGCGCGAAGTCGTCCGCGTAGCGGAGGAGCCCGTGGACCTTGTCACGGGCGTCCGGCCGGGGCGCGCGGGTCCCCACGATACGGAAAACGGACTCTGGGTTCATTCGGGACCCCCCGCACCCCCGTCCCCTATCGACCAGTTCGCCGGGACGGCTCGGGCATGCGCCCTCGCGACGTCCCGTCCCTCCGGTGGCCTTTGGGGGGAGGGGTGGCCTGTATCTCTCGCGCTCATCGCCTGTCTTCGAACAGCCACCGGGTCGCGCTGCCAGGGAAGTCCTTCTCCTGCCAGGCGAACGCGACGCGCGGTTTGACGGCCCAGACCGACACGTCGCCGGGGACGTCGGACATGCTCACGTCGTACTTGGCCAGATAGGCCACGTCGAAGGTGGTGCGCCGCGCATCGTCGGTGACTTCCGAGCTCCACGGAAGCAGCCCCGCTCCGCCCGCAGGGTCGAGGACGCCGTAGCTCTTCGGCATCCCCGGACGGCCGACGCGAGGCGGGCTCACGATCTGCTATCCCCGGCTGCCACCAGGCGGCGGGCGGCGGCCTCGGCGGCGTCCACGATCTTCTGGTAGCCGGTGCAGCGGCAGAGGTTGCCGCCGATCGCCTCGCGGATCTCCCGCCGGCCCGCGCGGGGGTGCTCCTGGAGGAACGCGTACAGCGAGACGAGCATCCCGGGAATGCAGATCCCGCACTGCGCCGCCCCCAGCTCGACGAACGCGGCCTGGAGCGGGTGCGGCGCGTCGGGCCGCCCGATGCCGCGGACCGTGAGGACCCGCTTCCCCTCGGCCTGGACTGCAAGGGCGAGACAGGAGTTGATCCCCTTGCCGTCGAGGATCACGGCGCAGGCGCCGCAGTCCCCGCGGTCGCAGCCCGACTTGACCTCGGTCGCCTGAAGGCGGTGGCGGAGGACCCACAACAGGGTCTCGTGGGGCTCGACGGCGACGCGCACCCGCTCCCCGTTCAGGGCGAACTCGATGGTCCGCATGGAATGCCCCTCACCCCTCCCCTCTCCCCAAGGGGGAGAGGGCCTCGGTGAGGCCGCGCGCGACCAGCGCCCGCACCATCGCCCGGCGGTAGTCCTCGGAACCCCGGACGTCGCTGATCGGGCGCGCGGCGGTCGCGGCCAGCTCGGCGGCGCGCCCGATCGTCGCCGGCGTCAACGGCCCACCCGCGAGCGCCGCCTCGGCCTCGGTCGCCCGGAACGGGCGCGGCGCCACCGCGCCGAGCGCGATCCGCGCCTCGACGCAGCGCCCGCCCGCGTCGAGGGCGACGCGGGTCGCCACGCTCACGACCGCGATCGCACCGCCGCGCTTGAGGCCGAGCTTGTAGAAGAACTGCCGGCCCGCGGCCCCGGGCACGACGACCGCCCGCACGAGCTCGCCCGGCCGGAGCGCGGTCCGGCGGGGCCCCAGGAGGAACCCGTCGAGCGGGAGGGTCCGCTCCCCCGCCGGCGAGGCGAGCACGATCCGGGCGTCGCACGCGAGCAGCGGGACGACGAGATCCGCGCCGGGGCTCCCATTGGCGAGGTTCCCGCCGAGCGTCGCCTTGTTCCGCGTGAGGAAGTCGGCGAACCCCCGCGCGGCCTCGCGGAGCGCGGGGAGCCGCTCGGCGACCAGCGGCGAGGCGAGGAGCTCCCCCACCGTGACGCCCCCGCCGATGCGGAGGCCGCCGTCCTCCCGCGCGACCCCACGGAGCTCGGCGAGCTCCGAGATGTCCACGAGCAGCCGCGGCGTCTGGCGCCGCTCGCGCAGATCCACGAGCAGGTCGGTCCCGCCGGCAAGCGGTCGCGCCTCGGCGTTCTCGGCGAGGAGGGTCATCGCCTGGAGGAGCGAGGAGGCGTGCCGGTACTCGAAGCGCGGGAGGAGCATGCCTACTCGGGGAGGATCACGATCGGCGTCTCGACGGTGGTGTTCCCGAAGACGCGGATCTCTTGGCTCTTGGCGGGCGAGGTATGGAAGCTGCGCGCCGGCCCCGGATCCGCCGCGGCGCCGCCCGGCGTGAAGATGCGGATCTCCTGGGTCGTCTGCGGCGTCGTGAAGAACCCGGTGGCGCCCGACCCGGGCGATCTACCCCCGGTCGCCGGCCCGCCCGGCCGCAGCACGCGAATCTCCCGCGTGCTCGAGGGTGAAGTCGAGAAGCTGGTCCCCGGGGTGGCGTGCGGGGCAGGCGCCGGGGCGGCGCCCTGACGGTAGACACGCGTCTCGGTGACGCCCGACGTCCCGGCCGGGCGCTGGATGATGATGGGCACGACCACCCGCGACTGAGCAACGCCCTCGCCCGCGGCCGCGAGGCCGAGAGCGAGTCCTCCGAGTCCGATCACGACGCGCCGCATCTCAGTCTCCTCCCCCCTGGATCGCCGGGATCAACGTCACCTCGTCTCCGTCGTGGAGCACCGTGCCGTCCGCCGCCGACTCCCCGTTCACCGCCGCGTGCAACTCGAGGCCCGAGACGCCGAGCCGCCGCATCGCCTCGAACACGGTCGCGCCTCGCGGGAGCTCCAGCCGGACCTCGTCGCGCCCCTCCGCGTCGCGGCTCACGCCGAAGAGGTACCGGACCGTGACGACCATCAGCCCTTGTTTAGCACCGGCTCCCGGCGGCGTCCAGCCCGCCACGCTTCGGCCCGACCCGGATGGTCTCCCTCCCCGAAGGGAGAGGGAGTATGGATACGCGATTGCCACCCAGGTCCGCCTGGCCGAACGCCCTGAGCGAAACGCTCCGAGCGCGGGCTTTGCCCGCGCAACCCCTCCTCGGGGGAGGTTCGGAAGGGGGGCAAAGCCCCCCTCCGAGGATCTACACGTCCCAGCCGCCGTCCACCGTGAGGCACTGGCCCGTCATGTTGCGCGAGTCGTCCGTGCACAGGAACAGCACCGCGTTCGCGACGTCGTCTGCGGTGGTCACGCGCCGGAGCGCCATCTCCTGGACGTACTCCGCGTGGATCTGCTCGGGCGTCCACCCGCGCTTCCGCGCCTTCTCGCGGCAGAGGCGATCCATCCGGTCGCCCGCGACGATCCCGGGCGCGACGCAGTTGACGGTGATGCCGTGGGGACCGACCTCGAGCGCGACCGTCCGCGTGAAGCCGCGGACCGCCCACTTCGACGCGGAGTACGCCGCGCGGAGCTTGTAGCCGCGGAGTCCGGAGGTTCCCGCGATGTTGACGATCTTGCCGCGCTTCTGTCGCAGCATCACCGGGACGACGTGCTTGGTCGGGAGGAACGTGCCCCGGAGGTTCACGGCGAGGACCTCGTCCCAATCCTCGACCTTCAGCTCGTGGACGGGCGTCTCGATCGGCCCCGTGGTCCCCGCGCAGTTGACGAGGATGTCGATCCGTGCGAAGGCATCCACCGTCGCGTCGACCATCGCGCGAACGGTCGCCTCGTCGCGGACGTCGGTCGGCACGACGAGCGCCCGCCGGCCGAATGTCCGCGCCTCCACCGCCACGGCTTCGAGCGGCGGCGCCTCGCGCGCCGCGAGGACGAGGTGCGCGCCCTCCGCGGCGAGGCGCAGCGAGATGGCCCGCCCCATCCCCTTCGCCGCTCCCGTGACGATGCCCACCTGCTCCTTCAGCTTCATCGTTCCTCCGCGGTGTACCCCTCGAGGCGGTCGCGCGCCGCGAGGTCGTCGGGACGCCGGGCCGGGTCCCCGTAACCGCCACCCCCCGCCGTCTCGATCAGCACGACGTCCCCGGGCTCGAGGCGCACCGTCTCCTTCCCCTTGACGTCGCGCCGCGTCCCCCCGCGCTCGAGCGTGATGCGGTACGGGAGGCCGTCCGCGCCGCCGAACACACCCCAGGGGGGCACGACGCGCCGCTCGAGCATCGTGGTCAGCGTCGTCTCGGCGAGGACGCGGTAGGCGCGGACGAGCCCGCAGCCCCCCCGGTGCGTCCCCGCCCCGCCGCTCCCGGGCCGGAGCTCGTGCCGCAGCACCTCCATCGGGTACTCGGTCTCGACCACCTCGGTCGGCGTGTTCATGACGTTCGACATGTGGACACGCACGGCGTGCCCCCCGTCCCGCCGGGCGCCTGCGCCTTCGCCCCCGCCGTGCACCTCGTAGAGGATCTGCCACCGGCCGTCCCGCCGGGTCCCGAAGAGCAGGAGGCCCGACGTCGTCGGCCCACCCGCCGTGATCCGCTCCGGAATCGCCGGGGCGAGGGCCTTGTAGCAGGCGTCCACGACCCGCTGCGACGTCTCGTGGTTGCCGCCGACCAGGGGCAGATCGAGCGGCGGGTTCAGGATGGTGCCCGGCGGGACCGCGACGGCGATCGGGCGGTAGCAGCCGTCGTTGCCCGGGACGTCGGGGGCGACGAGCGATTTCAGGCTGTAGTAGACGGCGGAGCTCGTGACGAACGGCGTCGTGTTGACGGGGCCGCGGACGGCCGCGCCGGTCCCCGCGAAGTCGAACGCGGCGCGATCCCCCCTGACGGTCACGGTCACGCGCACCGGGATCGGCCGGTCCTCGTGGCCGTCGTCATCCACCCAGTCCTCGCCCGTGTAGACCCCCGGCGGGATCGTGCGGATCGCCGCGCGCATCTGCCCCTCGGCCTCGCCGAGGAAGCGGTCGAAGCAGGCCAGGATCGTCGCGGGTCCCCAGCGCCCGAACAGCTCGCCGAGCCGCCGCGCCGCCACCTCGCACGCGGCGTACTGCGCCAGGCAGTCGCCCTCCCGCTCCTCCCGGCCGCGGACGTTCGAGAGGATCAGGTCGAAGGCGCGCGTCGGGCCGCGGCGGTCGAAGACCTTGATCGGGGCGATGCGGAGCCCCTCCTGCCACGCCTCCGTCGCCCACGGCACGTACGAGCCCGGCACCGCCCCGCCGATGTCGGCCCAGTGGGCGAGGCTCACCGCGAACGCGGCGAGGCGGCCGCCCGCGAAGACCGGCCGGATCGCCTTGACGTCGGGGAGGTGGTTCCCGCCGACCTCGGGGAGGTTCAGGTAGTAGACGTCGCCGTCGCGGAAGTCCCGGCGCGGGACCCGCTTGAGGAGCTCCTTGACGGTGAACGCCATGACACCGAGGTGGATCGGGATGTCGCGCCCCTGGGCGATGAGCCGCCCCCGGGCGTCGGTGAGCGCGCTCGAGAGATCGCCGGCCTCCTTGAGGAGCGGCGAGCGCGCCGACCGCATGACGATCGCGCTCATCTCTTCCGCGATCGCGAGCACCGCGTGGCGGACCACCTCGACGGTGATGGGGTTGACCGCGGCCGCCCGCGGGCTCACTTCGCGGCCTCGATGATGAGGTTGCCGAAACGGTCCAGCGTGCCCGACTGCCCCGGGTAGACCAGCGTCGTCGCCCAGGGATCCTCGACGAGCGCCGGACCCTTCAGCACCTGCTCGGCGGCCAGGTCGGCGCGCCGGTAGACCGGGAGGGGCGTCTCACCGGTCTCCGGGAAATAGGCCCGGTGCTCCCCGCCCGGGTTGGCGGCGCCGCGCCCGGGCCACTCGGGGAAGCGCGCCACCTCGACCGGTACGGCGGCGCGGACGCGCAGGTTCACGCACTCCATCGCCTCGCCCGTGGCGTACGCGTACAGACGCTGGTGGAGCGCCTGGAAGTCGCGCCGGAGCGCCGCGAGGTCCCCGCGCCAGGGCACCTCCAGCTCGTAGTTCTGCCCGAGGTACCGGACGTCCACGCTCCGCGCGAGGCGGATCGCCGCGGCCTCGTGGCCCTCCGCCAGGAGCGGCGCCCGGACGGCCGCCGCGAGGCGCTCGAAGCGCGCGTCGAGGTCCGTGGGATCGAGCCCGTCGAGCGGCCGGCGGTGGGTCTGGACGTGGTCGTACGCGACCTCCGTCACGACGCAGCCGAGCGCGGAGAAGACGCCCGCGGGTGCCGGCACGACCACGCGCGGCATGCCGAGCTCGTGGGCGAGCCGCCCCCCGTGGAGCGGGCCCGCGCCGCCGTAGGCGATGAGGGCGAACTCCCGGAGGTCGAAGCCGCGCTGCACCGAGATCAGCCGGATCGCGCGCATCATCGCCGCGTTCGCGACCTCGAGGATCCCCGCCGCCGTCTCGAGGAGACCGAGGCCGAGCGCCCGCGCCGCCGGCGCGAGCGCGGCCTCGGCTCGCGCCCGGTCCACGCGGATCGTTTCGCCGAGGAGCGCTGTCGGGGAGAGCGTCCCCGCGACGGCGTGCGCGTCCGTGACCGTCGGCGCCTCGCCCCCGAGCCCGTAGCACGCCGGGCCCGGGCGCGCGCCCGCGCTCTCGGGACCCACGCGGAGGGCGCCCGTCCCGTCCACCCGCGCGAGCGATCCGCCGCCCGCCCCGATCGACTCTACGGCGACCGAGGGGAGGCGCACCGGGAATCCCCCGAGGCGTCGCTGCGGAAGCGCCTGCGCCTCGCCGTCCGCGATCAGGCAGACGTCGGTCGTCGTCCCGCCCATGTCGAAGGCGATCGCGTTCCGGAGCCCGAGAGCGCCTGCGAGGAAGCGCGAGGCCGCCACGCCCCCGGCGGGCCCTGACACGGCCATCGCCAGCGGCCGCCGGCGCGCGGCCTCGGCCGACATCATGGCGCCGTTCGATTGGAGGAGGTGGAGCGGCCCGCGGAACCCGACCCGCCCCAGGACCGCCTCCAGGTCCGCGAGGTAGCGCTCGGCGAGCGGCATCACGGCGGCGTTGAGGACCGTGGTGGCCGTCCGCTCGTACTCCCGGAACTCCGCGTTGATCTCGTGAGACGCCGACACGTAGGGGAAGGCCGACCCCAGCGCCGCCCGGACGCGTGCCTCGTGCTCGGGGTGGGCGTAGGCGTGGAGGAGGCACACGGCGACGGCTTCGACGCCGGCCGCGCGCAGCGCCGCGACGAGCGCCGCCAGCTCGCCCTCGGCCAGCGGCGTCAGGACGCGCCCGTCCCCCGCGACGCGCTCGGTGACCTCGAACCGGAGGTGCCGCGGCACGAGCGGCGCGGGGCGCGGGGGGACGTCGAGGCGGTAGAGGTCGAGGCGGCTCTGGCGGGCGATCTCGAGGACGTCGCGGAAGCCGCGCGTCGTCACGAGGGCGGCGCGGGCGCCCTTGCCCTCGACCACCGCGTTGGTGACGATCGTCGTCCCGTGGGCGATCGCGGCGGCGTCGGGCGCCAGGCCGAGCAGCCCCTGGAGGACGCCCTGGGCGGGCGCCTCGGGGGTCGTGAGGACCTTCTTCGAGCGGAAGGCGCCGGACCCCGGCTCGACGGCGACGAGGTCGGTGAACGTCCCGCCGACGTCCACGCCGACCCGGGCACTCATCCCAGCACCACCAACTCAGACGGGCTTCCGCCGCGGGTCCTGTCACCGGGCTCGCCCCGCGCGCCCGGGCTCGTCACCCGCTTACCTCCTTCCGCGATTCGCGGAATCGCGGAAGGAAGCTAAGGGGGTCCCACTTCGCCCGGGACCCCGCGGGGCTCACCCGGCGCCACCCGCGGCGGCATGCCAGCCTCACTTCCGCTCGGACCACCTCGAGATCGGGTAGACCACGTCGCGCGTCGCGGCTTCGAAGGGATAGACCGTGTGGTATTTCCCGCCCTGGAGCTGGAGGATGATGCCCTTCACCCCCGTGTTCTGGCCGGTCTCGTCGAAGCGGACGTGGTCCCACGTCATGATGAGCTGCTCGCCCGGGATGTTCGTCGCCACGAGGGCCTTGCGGATCGCCTCGGGGTCCGTCGAGCCCGCGCGATTGATCGCGTCCAGCAGCGTCATCATCCCGGTGAAGGCGCGCGCCGGAAAGTCGTAGAGATCCTTCCCGCCGGGCGAGCGCTTCTTGTACTGCTCGTTCACCGCCATGGCCACCGGGCGCTTGCCGATGAGGTCCGTCGAGAACGGCGCCCGGGTCATCGTCCCCTCGGCGTCCTTCCCGACCGTTTGGACGAAGTCGGGCGAGATGTGCCCGGCATCCTGGGCCATGATCATCTTCGGGTTGTAGTCGAGCTCCTTCGAGTGCTTGACGAAGAGGATCGCGTCGGTCTGGTAGGAGGTCGGCATCCAGACGTCGGGGTTCGCTGCCTTCAACTTCTGGACTTCCGCGGTCAGCGACGTGCTCCGCGAGCGGTACTGGAGGTCCACCACGACCTCGTAGCCGTACTTCTTCGCGAGCTCCTTCATGACCTTGCCGCTGTCCGCCCCGAACTGCGTATCCTCGTAGGTCACGCCCAGGGTCTTCAGGGTGATCCCCTTCTTCTTCTGAAAGTCCCGGAAGAAATCGAACATCACCTGGGTGAAGTGCTCGTCGTGCGGTGAGCTGCGGAAGAACCACTTGAAGCCTCGCCGTGTCAACGCGGGAGAGGACGACTCGGGGTTGAAGTACGGGATCCCCAGCCGCTCGGCGACCTGGCTCGTGGTTCCCGTGACGGAGCTGTGCCACGCGCCCACGAGGGCGTGGACCTTCTCCTGGGTGATGAGCCGCTCCGCCTCGGCCTGCCCGAGGTCGGGCTTGCCCTGATGGTCGGTGAAGATCAGCCGGATCTTCGCGCCCTTGAGGCCGGGCATGCCCTTGAGCCGCTGGTAGAAGGGAAACGGGATGTCCACCTCGCCGTTCGCGATGGCCGCCGCCAGCTCGAACACCGGCTTGTTGTCGGTGCCAGCCTGCGCCGCGGGGCCCGACATCGGGTAGATCACGCCGATCACGACCTCGCGCTGGGCGGACGCGGGTGCAGCGAGCGCCCAGACGGCGAGGAGAACCGTCACGACGACGACGAGCCGACGAAGCATGGCGGAGCCTCCTTTCACGGACACGATGTCCCTCGCGGAAGTCGCTGTGAATTCAGGCGAATCCAGCGGTGGCATCATAGGGGCCGCCGGGAGACGTGTCAAGCCGGGCAATGGAGTGTGCGTCACCCGAACGCCGGGATCACGGCGTCGGCGAACGCGCGGACGGTCGGCCGCCAGTCCTCCGGCGACGGCGGGCGGATCGCGACGCTGCGGACCCCGAGGGTCTCGAGGTCGCGGAGCTTCCGGACGACGTCCGCCGCCGTCCCGCCGAGCGCGAAGGCCTCGACGTACTCCGCCGGCAGGAATGCCGCTTCCCGCACCGCCTGGACCCACTCCGCCGCGTGGACGAGGTCGTAGCGCGCGTAGTCGCCGCCGAATCGCTCGAGCTCCCGCCGCACCGCCGCGTCGAGGGGGAGCCCCGCCAGCTCGCAGAGCCCGGGGAAGTGCTGGCACACCCACGACACGCTCGGCTTGAGCCGCGCCCGCGCGGCCGCCGGGTCCGGGTCGATCGCGCAGAAGAAGAACGCCACCACCTCCACCTCGCCCGCATCGCGACCGGCCGCCCGCGCACCGGCTCGGATCCGCTCGAGGGCGGCACGAAACACGGCCGGGTGCGCCCCGACGTTCACCACGACGCCGTCCGCGAGGCGCCCGGCCAGCTCCAGCAGGCGGAACCCCGACGCGACCACGTAGACCGGTGGCGGGGCCCCCGCCGCGAAGCGGATCGCGAAGCGCCCGTCCGCGCCGGCACCGCCGGCGAGGAGCGCGCGGACCTCGGCGAGCGCCCGCTCGAAGTCGGCGAGCCGGACGGGCCGGGCACCGATGCGCCGGACCGCGGAGTCGCCCGTGGCGATCCCCAGGATCGCGCGGCCGCCCGACAGCTCCTGGAGCGTGAGCATGGCGCTCGCCGTGACCGCGAGGTGGCGGGTCAGCACGTTGGTCGCCAGGGTACCCAGCCGGACGCGCCGGGTCTCGCGGGCGAGGAGCGCGAGGGTCGCGTACGGGTCCCGGTAGAGCATCGGGGAGTCCGGCACCCAGAGGCTCTCGAAGCCGCCCGCCTCGGCCTCCGCCCCGAGCCGCGCCACCTCCGCCGCGGCGGCATAGAGCCCCCCGAACTGGGCGCCGAAGCGCACCCCCTCACCCCACCCCTCTCCCCCGATGGGAGAGAGGGAGACCGAATCAGGCGAGGCCGAGGAGGCGAGCCGGGGTGTCCGCGACCATCGCCCGGATCTCGGCCTCGGTGATCCCCTGCTCGAGGCAGAGCTGGATGAAGATGCGGAGGCCCTCTACGGGCGAGGGGCTGTGGAGCTGGCCGTAGTCGGTCGCGAGCACGCAGCGCGCCGGGCCGACCTCGCGGATCGACTTCACCATGGCGTCGAGCGTGATCGAGTGCCACGGCGGGCCGAGCGTGTTCATGTCCTTCTCGAGGATCGCCCCCTCGTCGGCGAGCGCCTGCTGGTCGGCCACCCCGATCCCCAGGAGCATGAGGTCGGGATGCGTCACCAGGATCTTCGTGACGCCGGCCTTCCGGGCCGCGGAGACGAGCACGCGGATCTCGGCGAGCGACAGATGGCCGGTCGAGAGACAGATGTCGGCCTCCGCGACGAGCTCCAGGATCTCCTGGACCTCCGGCCTGATCTTTCCGGCCTCGTCGAGCGCCGTGAGCCCCGCGCGGGCGCCCGTCGGGGCCTTCCCCTTCATCCGCGGGCCGAAGTGGCTGCCGCCGAAGAACGCAACGTGGTGCTGGGCCGACATCGTCGGCATCCAGACCATCCGGGCGCCGAGCTTGATCGAGGCGTCCACGGCGGTCGGGTTCAAGCCGCCGACGACGTGGTTCAGGACGATGCCGCCGAAGGCGTGGATGCCCGCGACCGCGCGGCGGACGAGCGCGGCGCGCCCCGTCGTGTCCTGCTCGTGCGCCTTGTAGAGGACCGCCCGCATTCCTGCGGCGCGGGCCTGCTCCGCAAGCGCGACGTCGTCGAGGAGGCGGTCGAAGAGCGAGGGGGCCGAGTGCGTGTGGAGGTCGATGGCGCCGCGGAGGAGGTCGTGGCACAGCGCCATCCTACGAGCCTCCCCTGGTGCGCGCGAGTGCCGATCCGATCGCGCCGGGGCGAGAACCGAGCAGCCCTAGGACGCAGGGAGGAGGCGCCCCGAGGCGTATGCCGCATACGTTGAGGGGCGCCGACGACCGAGGACGCCGGGATGCGACGGTAATCGACACGGCGCCGCGGAGGAGGTCGTGGCAGAGCGCCATGGTTACGGCAGCCACTCCCGGAGCGGCTTCACCTGAATGCCAGCCTTCTCGAGCCCCTCCCGCACCGCGCGGACGATCCGCTCGGCGCCGGGCGTGTCCCCGTGGCAGCAGATCGTCTGGACGTTGATGTCGATGTCCACGCCGTCATGCGTCCGCACCTTCCCCTCGGCCGCCATCCGCACGGCCTGGGCCGCTGCGCGCTCGGGGTCGGTGATGAGGGCGTAGGGCTTCTTGCGGGAGACGAGCGTCCCGTCCACCTCGTACGCGCGGTCGGCGAACCCCTCCGAGGCGACGCGGACGCCCATCTTGCGGCAGTGGGCATCGTACTTCCCGGAGGCGAGCGTCATGAGGATGAGCCGCTCGCCCGACTCCCGCGCGGCTTCGCCGATCGCCTGGGCGATCGCCTCCTGGCTCTCGGCCATGCTGTAGAGGATGCCGTGGGGCTTGACGTGCTGGAGCTCCACGCCCGCCGCCCGGCAGAACTCCCGGACGGCGCCGATCTGGTAGCAGACGTAGTCCTTCAACTCCTGCGCCGTGACGTCCATGACGCGGCGGCCGAATCCCATGAGATCGGGGAGCGAAGGGTGCGCGCCGATGGCGACCCGGTGCTTGACCGCGAGCGCGATCGTCTTGCGGATCACGTGCGGGTCGCCGCCGTGGAAGCCGCAGGCGATGTTGGCCGAGGAGATGGAGGGCATGATGGCCTCGTCGGCCCCGAGGGTCCAGCGCCCGTAGGACTCGCCCATGTCGCAGTTCAGATCAATCATCTTGGCCACGGCCTCACCTCATTCCGGTCAGGGAGTCCTGTCACCGGGCTCGCCCCGCGCGCCCGGGACCACGCGGGGCTCACCCGGCGCCACCCGCCGGCCGGCCCGCGCTTGTTATCTAGCGCCGCTCCTCGGCGTCCAGCACCTTCCCGAGCGCGTCCACGAAGCGGTCC
>CAYQDR010000106.1:0-17318 GCA_964416315.1 uncultured bacterium | reverse complement strand
GGTCTCATGCACCGAGCTTAGCATACTTTTCTATTACTTATGCGTATGTCAATAATGGCCGTGAAGGCCGCTCGTCCTCGCGATATCGGGGGGTGTCGTTTGGGGGTATCATTACGACCTATCTCTTGGTATATTTCCTTCGGAGCGGAAAAAGCGATGTCGCCCTTGCCCCAGGACCTGGTGACCGCGATTGAGCGCGGGGAGCTCACGGAGGGCCAGCTGCGTCAGCTCATCGCCCTCGAAGCGGAAGCCATCGGGCTCGACTTCGAGGAAGCGGTGAAACGCGCCGGGGCGGGCACGCTGCCCCAGAACGCGATCGGGGCGGACCTGGAGCTCCTCGTCGAACTGCTGCCCGCCGCGTAGAAGCTTTCCTTCTCCGTGCCCATCGAAGCGGGCACGTTCGACGAGGCCGCCCGGAGTTTCTGCGATCATCTGAACCACGTCCTCGCCCGGACGGTGACCGAGACCCGGCTAATCTGGGTTCACGTTCCAGGCCAGTCTCTTGGCGAGGTCGCGTTTCGCCAGGCAGGAGCGCCGACCGTGGCGCCGCTCAGGACCCGCTTCGGCCTTATGTCGCTCTCGCTGGGGCAACTGTGCGGGTCCGTCGTGCAGCCCAGCGGGCTGCATCGGCTCTACACCGCCAAGTACAAGTACACGATCACGCCCGAGGGCGCGCAGCAAGCCCTCTTTCGCAGGGAGTACGTTAGACGCTACCCCTCGCCCGATGATCGGTGGTGCCGCCACCACCTGCAGGGCGACGTGCCGCTCCCGCGTCCTCTCTACGATGGTGCCACCCCGCTGACTCTGGATGGCCTTCACGTGCCGACCGGATTCACGACCGTGGAGGAGGTCTTGAGGTTCTGCCTGACGGACCTCGGAGTGGAACCGCTGTCAGCGGACTGGGACGACGTCCTGACCGAGAGCTACGAGCGTTTCAAGACCGACTTCGCGCCGCGCGGACTCTGAGCCGGCGCCGCAGGCCGGGGCCTGGTCCCCGAAGCCGTTGCATTCTGCTGCCACTCCGCTGCCATTTCGAGGGGTGATTCGGGGGTTTTCCGGGGGATTCCGGGGTTTCCGGCGCAACCCGGAAACCCCGGTGGAAGTGGGCTAACCCGTTGCTCTTTCGGTGGTAGGCGGAAGAGGATTCGAACCTCTGACCTCAGCCTTGTAAGGGCTGCGCTCTCCCAACTGAGCTATCCGCCCGGTCGCGCCGGACAGTATACGCAGGGCGTCCCGGCGCGTCAACGCGCGGCGTGCCTGCTGTATCGGAAAGCTGACGGCCAGCCGGGGCCAGGGAGCTACACTCAGGGCGGGAGGGCCCCGCCACGAGACCCGTGCTCTGCCGGCCAGCCCGCTCGGTCGCATGGCTGGCCCTGCTCCTCGTCGCGACCGCCGGGCTCGCGCCAGAAGCCGTGCCGGCGGCGCCCGAGGTCTACTTCTCGCCGGGCGGCGGCGTCCGTGACCGGCTCCTCCGCCAGATCAACCTCACGAAGGCCTCGATCGACCTCGCGATCTTCGACTTCACCTCGGGGGAGCTCGCCGGCGCGCTCCTCGCCGCCCACCGGCGTGGCGTCGCGATCCGCATCGTGGCCGACGCCCGACAGGCGCGCGGGAAGCACTCCGAGATCTCTGTGCTCGTCGCGGCCGGCATCCCGGTCCGCGCGCTGCGCGGCAAGGGCCACGGGATCATGCACCACAAGTTCGCGGTCTTTGACGGGCGGGTGCTGGTCACCGGGTCCTACAACTGGACGGACTCGGCCGAGGCCCGGAACTTCGAGAACGTCCTCGTCCTCGACGACCGCGAGGTCGTCCTCCGCTACGCGCGGCTCTTCGAGCGGCTCCTCAGAGCCGCGCCGGTCGCCCGGACGCCCGCCCTGCCGACGCGGAGGACTGTCGCCCGGTAGCGCCTAGCCTCCGCCCGCTCCCTCGCGCGCGCCGCCGGCCGCCGTGCTCGTGACCGAGGCCTGCTGGACGTGGTTCCGGAACCCGATCGGGTCCCGCACGCGCCGGAAGACCTCCCTGGCCCCGCCGGTTCCGGTCACCGTGAGGTCGCCGTAGTTCAGGACGCGCCCGAAGAGTCCCTGCGTGACCCCGATCGCCTCCACCTTGGACAGGAGGAGCTCGGTCGTGTAGCGCGCGATGAGGCCCACCTTGAAGATGAGCCGGGTCGTCGTGACCGCGAACTCGGACGTCATCAGCCTGACGTAGTGGACGAACGCCCAGCCGAGCCCCACCGCGATCACGACGGCCCCCGCGTACCAGAGCCACGGCGGCTCCGGCACGCGCCAGAGGAGCACCGTCAGGCCCAGGCCGCCGAACACGACGAGCATCGATGGCAGGAACAGCACCCAGTGGAGCCGCGTCTTGTAGAGGACCCGCTCGTTCGGCAGGAGATGCCGCTCGACGTACCCCACGCCCGTCCCTCCCTCGCCCGCGCGGCGCCGCCTCGCCCGCGCTCTTCGTCAGCATAGCCGTCCGCGTTCGGCCTCGCAACGTCCCGGCGTTTGACGCGGCACGGCCGCGATGCTAGCATGACCGCGCTTCATCCGAATCCCGCCCCGGGGAGGTCGGACCCCACATGGCGCGCACGGGCAAGGCGGCCGTCTTCTTCGGCCCCGGCAAGCCGTTCGAGATCCGCGAGCTCGCGCTCCCGGCGCTCGAGCCGGGCGCGGTCCTGATCCGCGTGACGCTCGCGAACATCTGCGGCTCCGACCTCCACTTCTGGCGCGGGGACGCCCCGCTCGCGCTCCCGCCCGACGGCTGGATCTTCGGTCACGAGATGACGGGCCGCGTGGCCGAGCTCGGCCCGGGCGTCACCACGGACTCCCTCGGCCGCCCGCTCCGCGAGGGCGACCACGTCGCCTTCTGCTACTTCTACCCGTGCGGGCGGTGCTACGTCTGCCTCCAGGGCCAGCGCGCCGCGTGCCCGAACAAGGTGGGGCGCGCCACCGGCCCCGCCGAGTTCCCGCACTGGGTGGGCGCGTTCGCCGAGTACTACTACCTCCGCCCCGGGGGCTACGTCTTCCGGGTGCCCGACGAGCTGCCGGAGCCGCTGGTCTCGCCCGTCAACTGCGCGCTCTCGCAAGTGATCTACGGGCTCACGCAGGCGGGCCTCCGGTTCGGCGACAGCGTGCTGATCCAGGGCGCCGGCGGCCTCGGGATCCAGGCGATCGCGGTCGCGCGGGAGATGGGCGCCGGCACCATCATCGTCGTCGACCAGGTGGCGAGCCGGCTCGAGCTGGCGCGCGCCTTCGGCGCGAATCACGCGCTGAGCCTCGCCGAGGTCCCAGACCGGAAGGCCCGCGTCAAGCAGGTGCGGGACTGGACCGGAGGGCGCGGCGCGGACGTCGCCTGCGACTTCGTCGGCTTCCCCCCGGTCGTCCCCGAGGGGATCGAGATGCTGCGCTACGGCGGGACCTACCTCGAGATCGGCTGCATCAGCCGCGGCCGGACGGTCGAGTTCGACCCCTCCACCCTCGTCTGGGGCTCCAAGCGCATCGTCGGCGTCGTCATGTACGACCCCTGGGTCATCCCGCGCGCGCTGGAGTTCCTCCAGCGCGGCCGCGACCGCTACCCGTTCGACCGGCTCGTCTCGCACACCTTCCCGCTCGAGCGGATCAACGAGGCCTTCCGCGAGGCCGAGTGGCTGAACCGCGAGGCGGGCGCGAGCCGGATCACGCGCGCGGCCCTCACCCCCTAGCGCGGCCCTCCCGCACCCCCGATTGGAACCGCCGGCCTCTAGCCGCCCGGCCGGGCGCCTCCTCGCGCTCGGGCTGGTCACGCTCGTCTTCAACCTGGGTGGCGGCCTGATCGCGCCTGCCCTCCCGCTCTACGCGCGGAGCCTCGGCGCCGACTACCGCGACCTCGGACTGATCGGCGCCAGCCACGGCCTCGTCTTCGCGGCGCTGACGATCCCGCTCGGCCGCGCCTCCGACCGGTTCGGCCGCCGTGCCCTCCTCCTCTGCTCTGCCCTCGGGATCGGCGCCGCGGCTGCCCTCTACCTCGCCGCCACCCGCGTCATCGGCCTCGTCGCGGGGAAGGTCCTCGAGGCGGCCGCCTGGGCGGCCTTCTGGCCGGCCATCGAGGCCTGGGTGGCGGAGGCGTTCGGTCGCGGCGCCGGGACCGCCATGGGGGTGGGCTACGGGGCGTACGCGGCGGCGTTCGTCATCGGCTCGTCGGCCGCGGGCTTCGTCATCGAGGCGGCGGGGCTCCGCGCGCCCTTCGTCCTCTACCTCGGCACGGCGGCGGCGGCCCTCGCCCTCGTGTTCGCGCTGCCGGCGCCCCGGATGTCGGCCGAGCACGCGGTCGAGGGTTCGCCGCGCCTGGGGACGCGCCGGGGGCTGGCGGAGGCCGCGGCACGCCGCCAGCGTCTCCTCGCCTACGGCACGGGGTTCGCCTACGTCTTCGGCCTCGGCACCGTGCTCTCCTTCCTGCCCGCCTACGCCGCGGACCGCGGGCTCGGGCCCCGGGCCGTCGGCCTCCTCCTCGGCGCCTACTGGATGGCGCGCCTCGCGGCATCGCTCGCCGCCGGCCGGCTCTCGGACCGGCTCGGCCGCCGCGCGGTCCTGGTGCCGGCGATGCTCCTCAGCGCAGCCGCCGCCGTCCTCGTGGCGGCGCCCGCGGGCCCGGTCGTGCTCGCCGTCGGCACCGTGGGCCTCGGGCTCACGGCCGGCGCCTGCGCGCCGACGTGCGTCGGCCTCATCGCCGACCACGTGCGACCCGCCGACCGCGGGATCGCCATGGGGCTTTTCGAGGGCGCCTGCGGGCTCTCCTTCATCGTCGCGGGCATGGTGGGCGGCTACGCGGCGGATGCGCTCGGTCCCGAGATCCCGTACTTCCTCGTCGCCGCGCTCGCGCTCGGCTGGACGCTCGTCCTGGCGCGCGTGCTGGAGCCGCTCGCCGTGGCGCGCTTCGACTGACGTCCCCGGCGCCGTGTCGGGTGTCTCCGCCGGGATCCGCCCTGTCTCCCCGCGGCGACACCCCTGACCCCGACCGCGCCACGTAACTTCGCGCGCCGCCTCGCCGCCGCCCTCGTGCGCCGTCCGGCACGGCCCGTGCGATGCGAACCGAGCATGCGACGCCGCGATCGGCTTGTCGGCCTCCTCCGACGGAGCGCGGAGGCGGTCCGGGGTCGCGCCGGCACCGCCGCGCGCGCCGCGGCGGCCGTCGTGGGCGGCGCGGCGGTGCGCCTGGGCTACCGGCGCCGCGAGCTCCTGGTCGTCGGGCTCCTCGCCTCGAGTCTCCTGGGTGGGCTCGCGGTCCAGCGCTGGCGCGAGCGCGCGCCGGGAACCGTCGAGCGGCTGGAAGCAGAGCCCGCGCCGCTCCCGCGCTGGGCGCCGGCCCGGGCCCGCGACCCGGCGCGCCGGCGCGCCGGCCGGGCCGAGCCCGCCGGCGAGGTCAAACGGGCCCCGCCCAGCCCGGCGCCGAGCCCGGAGCGCCCGCTCGACCTGAACCGCGCGACCGCCGCGGAATTGGCCCGGCTGCCGGGGATCGGGCCGCGACTCGCGGCCCGGATCCTCGCCCGGCGCGACGCGCTCGGCGGATTCCGGTCCTCGGAAGACCTCGCGCGGATCCCGGGGGTCGGCCCCCGGACGGCGGGGCGCCTGCAGGCGCTCGTCCGCGTGGTCGGCGCGACCGCACAACGGCCCGAGACCGAGGCGCGCGGTGAGCCGCCGTGACCGCGCCCCTCCTCCCGATCGCCGGGGCCTTCGCGGCCGGGGTCGCTCTCGGGCTCCGGGTCGCGCCACCGCCGTGGGTCCCGGGCGCGGGGCTCCTCCTCGGCGCCCTCGCGGCGGTGGCGGCGCGCCGCGGCGGCCTCGCGGCGGCGAGCGCCGCCGTCCTCGCGCTCGCCGGGCTCGCGGGCTGGGCGCGCGTCGCGCTCCCCGACCCCGCCCCGGCCACGACGGAACTCCGTGGGGGCCCGATGCGCCTCGAGGGGGTCGTCGCCGCGGAGCCCGAGGTCGAGGGCCCGCGGACCCGGCTCTCCCTGCTCCTCCGGGCGGCGATCGATCCGATGGGAGCCGCGCCGGCGAGGGGCCGGCTGCTCCTCTACCTCTACGGAGCGCGGCCCCCGATCGCGCCCGGGGACCGGGTCCGCGTGACGGTGGAGCTGCGCGAGCCACGCCCGTTCCGGAACCCCGGCGCGCCCGTATGGGACGCCGCCTCGCGGCCAGCTGACGCGCGCTGGCTGGCGGTCGGCCGCGCCGAGACGCTCGAGCGGCTGCCACCCGACGGGATTCCGTGGTGGCTCCGCGTGCGGCTCTGGCTGCACGAGCGGGTGGCGAGACATCTCCCGCCGGTCTCGGGGGCGCTCTTCGAGGGCCTGCTCGTCGGCGAGCGCCGGCAACTGCCGCCGACCCTCCTCGCCGACTTCCGGGCGGCGGGCGTCTTCCACATCCTCGCGATCTCGGGGTTCAACGTCGGCCTCGTCGCCGGCGCCGTCTTTCTCTTCCTGCGCCTCACGCCGCTGCCGCCGCGGGCGGCCGCCGCGGTCGCGCTCGGCGCCCTCGGGGCCTTCGCCGCCGTCGTCGGCCCCGAGCCCTCGGTCCTGCGCGCGACGCTCATGGGCGGGCTCGTCCTGGTGGGCCTGCTCCTCGGACGCGAGAGCGCCACGTGGAACAGCCTCGGCGCGGCGCTCCTCGTCCTGCTCGGCTGGGACCCCGCGGCGCTCGCCGATCCCGGGCTCCAGCTCTCGTTCGCCGCGACCGCGGGCATCCTCCACCTCGGCCCGCCGATCCGCGCCGCGCTCGAGCCCTGGTGCCCGCGGAGCCTCAGCACCGCCCTCGCCATCTCGGCCGGCGCGCAGCTCGCGGTGACGCCGCTGATGCTCGCGCACTTCAACCAGCTCTCGCTCATCGGGGTCGCGGCGAACCTCGTCGTCGTGCCGCTCGCCGCCGCCATCACGATCCTCGGGCTCGTCGCGGTGGTGCTGGCGGTGGCGAGCGCGACGCTGGCCCACCTCGCCTTCCAGAGCCTCTGGGCGCTGCTCGTGGGCCTCCGCTTCGTCGTCCGCGGGCTCGCCGCGCTCCCCGGCGCCATGATCCACGCGCCGGCCCCGCCCCCGCTCGCGCTCCTGGCCATCGTCCTGGCGCTTGCGCTCGCGCCGCTCGTCACGGGGCGGCGGAGCCGGGTGCTCCTCGGTGGGCTCGCCACCGCAGCGATCCTGGCCACGGCGGCGGGCTTCCTCCCCGACGGGCGCCTCCACGTCCTCGTCCTCGACGTCGGCCAGGGCGAGGCGATCCTCGTGCGCGGGCCGGACGGACAGGCGCTCCTCGTGGACACGGGCGGAGGCGGACCGGGCCGGACGGACCGGGGCGAGCGCGTCGTGCTGCCCGCCCTCCACCGGGCCGGGGTCCGGCGGCTCGCCGCGCTCGCCGTGACCCACGGCGACCCGGATCACGCCGGCGGGCTCGCGGCGGTCCTCGAGGGCCTCCCGGTCGGCGAGGTGTGGGTCCCGGCGGGGTCGGCGGAGGCACCCTGGCAGCTCCCGATCGTCGCCGCGGGGATCCCGCGGCGCGTCCTCGCTCGGGGCGATCGCGTGTGGCTCGGCCCGGTGCTCGTGACCGCGCTCCACCCGCCCCGCGACGGCACCCCGGCGGACGCCAACGACAGCTCCCTCGTCCTGCGCATCGAGTGGGGCCTCGCCACGCTGCTTCTCACGGGGGACGCCGAAGCGCCCGCGGAGGCCGAGCTGCTCGCGGCCGGCGTGCCGACCCGTGCCGTGGTCCTGAAGGTCGGACACCACGGCAGCCGCCACGCCTCGTCCGCCCCGTTCCTCGCCCGGGTCCGGCCCCGCGTGGCGGCGATCTCCGTCGGTGCCCGCAATCCCTTCGGCCATCCGAGCCCGGCCGCCCTCGCGCGGCTCGCCGCCGCGGGCGCGGTCGTCTACCGGACGGACGCCGATGGCGCCATCGAGGTCACGAGTGACGGCGCGCGGCTCTGGCTGCGGCGGTGGGCCAATCCGGGCGTGATCGAGGAGGTGGGGCTGGGCGGGGCGCCGTAGGAGGAGACGATCGCGCTACGATCGCTCGTCGGCCCGACCCGTGGACTCCGGGCCGCGCTCCGAGTCCACCGCCGGAAGCCGCACCGTGAAGGTGGTGCCCTGCCCCGGCCCGCTTGCTACGCTGATGCCGGCCCCCGGCTGCTCACCCACGAGCGACCGCACGATGGAGAGGCCGAGCCCGGTGCCCTCAGGCTTCGTCGTGTAGAAGGGCTCCCAGATGGTCTCGAGCTTCTCAGCAGGGATCCCGGGACCGGTATCGACGACCTCCACGCTGACCCCGGCCTGGCCCTGAGCCCCGGGCGGGTTCTCGACCTGCGCGCGGAGCACGAGCGCTCCGCCGGTCTCGGCCATCGCCTCGATCGCATTGGTCGCCAGGTTCAAGAGCACCTGCATCAGCTGGCTCCGGTCGCCCCGCACCGGGGGCAGTGCAGCGGGCGCCTCGACCGTGACGGTCACCGAGCTCTTCCGGGCCTGGTAGGCGACCAGCTCGCGGGTCGCCGCGAGCAGCTCGGCCACCTTCAAGAGCTGAGGCTCCGGCCGTGGCGGCTTCGAGTACGTTGACAGCCCGTCCATGATCCGCCGCATCCTGGTCTCCGCCTCCTCCAGACCGGCCAGGTGCCGCAAGAGACGCTCCGCGGCCGGAATCTGGCCCTGCGCGATCTGAGTCCGGAGCATCTCAAGCCTCCCGCTGATGACGAAGACCGGATTCTTCAGCTCGTGAGCCACGCCCGCGGCAAGGCGCCCGAGCCCGGCGAGGCGCTCCTGCGAGAGGACCCGCTCCCGCTCTGCGGCGTACGAGACCGCCAGCCCGATCTGTGTGCCCACCGAGGTCAGCAAGGCAACCACCCGGTCGGAAGGATCCAGATGCTGCCGGCTCCCCAGTGTGAGGGCACCGTGCACTTGCCCATGCGCGAGAAGCGGGGTCCCCGCAAGGGTACGAAACCCGGCCTGACCGAAGGCCGCAGCGGCCACGGGGATCGGGTCGCCGGGGTACTGGGCGTCGAGGGACACCATCACGACCCGGCGCTCCGCGACCGCCCGTCCCGCCACGCCCGCGCCCACCGGGATGGTCTCGAGTCGCATCCGGACCTCGGCGGGGAGCTGATAGGCGTGCAGGAGCCTGAGCACCTGCCCCCGCGCATCCAGCAAGAACGCCGCGGCGGCGTCGAACCCCAGCACGGAGACGACGTGCTCCGCCGCGATTCGCGCCACGTCCTCGGGGCGGTTGGCCTGGGCCAGGGCGCGATCCAGCGCGAAGAGCGTCTCGAGCTCCTGCTGGCGTCGCGCGATGGCGCCGGCCATCTCGTCGAAGGTCCGCGCGAGCTGGCTCAGTTCGCCTCGCCCATGCGGCAGCCCCGTGCGAGCGCTGAGGTCGCCGGCTCCGAGACGTCGCGCGGCGCTGACGAGGACACTCACCGGACGGAGGATCCCGAGCTCACTGACCAGCCCCGCCGCGATGAGGGCCACCAGGGTAACGAGCCCGAGTCCCACGAGACCACGGCGCAGGACTCGGTCGGCCTCCGCGAACGCGGTCTGCTTGGGGATCGCGATGCTCAGGTACACGTAGCCCGCCTGCGGCGCGCCGCCCAAGCGCGTGAACGCCACGAGACGCGCTGGACCGCCCAGATCGGACGCCTCCATGACACCCTCGCCCCGACTCAGGATGGTCCGGAGGAGGGGCTCCTGCGGGAGGGACTGCCCGACCCACCTCCCCGGATCCGGGTACGCGGCGAGGACGGTGCCGCCCCGATCCGTGACGGTCACCGTCGCGCCTTCGGGCAATCGCGCATCCGCCGCGAGTTGGCTCAGCCAGGCCAGATCCAGGGCAGCGAAGACGACGGACCGCACCGCGCCGGCGGGGTCGAGCACGGGATACCCGAAGTTGATCGTCGGCTTGCCCGTGATTCGGCCCACCTGATACTCGCCGACGGCGAACTCGCGTGTCTCGACGGCACGTCGAAAGTACGGCCGGTCGGCCAGATTGACTGGGCCGCTCACCGCGACGGCGCTGCAGGCGACGTCGCCGTCCGGCTTGATCACCCCGAGGTTCAGGTAACGCGACTGCCGGGCGAGGACACTCGTCAGCAGTGCCGTGCACGCAGCCGAGCGGCCTTCCCGCACAGCGGGCAACTGCGCGAGCGTCATGAGGAGCTGGCGTGTCCCCTCAACGGAGCGCTCCTGCTCGGCGGAGGCGATCTGGGCGAGCCGCAGGGCGTCCTCCCGGATGGCCTGGACGGCAAGGCGCCGTTGTTCCAGGGCGGTGTACACGAACAGCCCGAACGCCGGGAGCACGACCATGAGGACCAGGACCACGAGACGGAGGCGAAGGCTCCCGAAGAACTGCAAGAACGGCGGCGTTGTCACCTGTTCTCTTCCGCTCCGCCGCGTCGGCTCTCCAGGACGGCGCCACTCCGGGGGACGTGCGCAGCAGACGCCATTCTAGCTCGGGTCGCCCGGATCTCGAAGATTTCGGGACAGCGGGTGGGACGGGGGCGCGGCGCGGCCGCCTCAGGCCACGCCGGGCGGGCGCCGGCAGACGAGCTCCACCACCACGCGCAGGAGCTCCGGGAGGTCCACCGGCTTCGCCAGGACGCGATCGACGGCCCGATCGCCGGCGGACAGGGCCTCCGCCGGGAGGAGCCCGCCCGAGAGGAGGATGACGACGCACTCGGGCCGGCACTGCTTCGCCACGCGCGCGACCTCATAGCCCGCCAGGTCGGGCAGGCCGAGATCCGTGATCACCAGGTCGTAGCGACCCCCGGCCAACTGGGCGAGCGCCGGCCGGCCGGCCGAGGCGAGGTTCACCCGGCTCCCCTGCTGCGTCAGCAGCTCGACCAGCACCTCGGCGAACGCGGGCTCGTCCTCGACGACGAGGACCCGCAGCCCCCGCAGGAGCGACGGCGGCCGGTCGGTCGCCGGGGGATCCGAGGCCCTCGCGCGCGGCAGCGTGAGGCTCACGGTCGTGCCCTCACCCGGCCGGCTCGCCAGCGAGATCGCGCCGCCCAGGCGCTTGAGCACCGCCCGGGCGGAGCTCAACCCGAGGCCCATGTTCTCCCCGCCCTTCGTCGTGAAGAACGGCGTGAAGGCGCGGGCGAGGACCTCCTCCGACATCCCCACGCCCCTGTCCGAGATCCGGATGACGACCCACGGCTCCTCCATCCCCGTCTCGACCGTGACCTCGCCGCCGGCGGGCATGGCCTCGACCGCGTTGAGGAGGACGTTGAGCAACACCTCACGGAGCGCGCCCGGCTGCCCCGAGGCCAGGAGCGGGGCGTCCACGAGGCGAGGGGTGACGCGGAATCCCGCGCCCTTCGCCTCCCCGAGCGCCGCGAGGTGCGGCTGGAGCAGCGCCTCCGCGTCCCGGATCGCCTCGTTCACGTCGAACGCGACCGCCGGGAGCGCCCGCGAGGGCTGCATCAGCTCCCGCAGGCGCTTGATCAGGTCGGCGGCGTCGAAGGCCGCCGAGCGGATCGACTCGAGCCCCTTGCGGAGCTGGAGGGGGTCCAGGCGACCCTCTTCCACCAGCCCCAGCATCAGCTCGACGCGACCGCGAATGAGCGTCAGGACGTTGTTGAAGCTGTGCGCGACGCTCCCCGCCACCTCCGCGAGGAACTCGGGCCGGTCCTGGGGCCGCTCGAGCCGCGGGGACTCCGCCGCGGGCCTAGGCGCCACCGTCGGCCCTCCCGCGCTCCAGCCCTTCCCGCGTGACGGGGAGGAGCACGCTGAACGTCGTCCCCGCCCCCGGGGCGCTCCGGAAGCTGATGGTGCCGCCGTGATCCTCGACGATCTTGTGGGCGAGCGCCAGCCCGAGCCCCGTCCCGCCTTCCTTGGTCGTGAAGAACGGGTCGAAGACCTTGTCCGCCACGGAGGGCGGGATGCCCACGCCCGTGTCTTCGATCTCCACTCTGACCCGGCGTGGCGCGGTCCGGCGGAAGCCCCGGAGGCGATCCTCGCCCTCGCTCCACCCGACCCGGAGCGTCAGCCGACCGCCCGTGTCCATCGCCTCGAGCGCGTTCCCGACGAGGTTGACGAGCGCCTGGTAGAGCTGCTCGGGGTCGGCCTGGATCGGCGGGAGATCCCGCGCGTACTGCCGCGCCACGCCGATCTGGCGCGTCTCGATCTCGTTGGCGAACAGCTCCTGCACGCGCTCGAGGAGCGCGGGGAGGCGCACGGGCTCGACGCGGAGGCGGGCCGGCCGCGCGAGCTGGAGGAGCCGCTCGACGATCCCGTTGATCCGCTCGAGCTCGCGCGGCACCACCCGCTCGAAGGTCTCGCGGAAGCGTTCGTCGTCGAACTTCCGCGGCAGGAGCTGCGTGAAGGTGCGGATCGAGGTGAGGGGATTCTTGATCTCGTGCGCCAGGCCGGCGGCCAGCGTCCCGAGCGCCACGAGCCGGTCCGAGCGGCGAAGCTGGTCCTCCAGCTCCCGCATGGCCGTCACGTCCCGGAAGACCGCGACGACCCCGAGGTCTTTGCCCTCCACGCCTTTGAGCGGGGCCGTGCTCATCTCGACGGGGATCGCCTGGCCGTTCCGGCGCCGGAGCGACAGCGCGAGCGTGGCGACGGCGGTCCGACTGGCGAGCGTGTCCATCAGGACCTCGACGACCTCCGGGGCGTGGGCGAAGACCTCCGTGCAATACCGGCCGGTGACCTCGGCGCCGAAGAGCCCGCTGAGGAGCTCGGCCGCCGGGTTGAGCGTCACCACCCGCCCGTCGAGGTCGAGGGTCACGATCCCGCTCGTGAGCGACCCGACGATGCTGTCGGTGTAGCTCTTCAGATCGGCGAGCTCCTCGAAGCGCTGGCGCAGCTCAGCGTGCGCGGCTTCGAGGTCCGCCCGCTCCTGGAAGAGCTGGGCCGCCATGTGGTTGAAGGCGACCGCGAGCTGCCCGATCTCGTCCGCCGTCGCGGGCTCGATCCGCTGGGCGAGCTCGCCCCGGGAGATCGCGGCCGCGCCCGCCGCGAGCTGGCGGACGGGGCGGGCGATCCGGCGGGCCACGAGCGCCGCCGCAAGCCCGCCGATGAGGAGCGTCACCGCCGTCAACGCCCCCAGCTCCCGGCGGGTCTGGCTGATCGCGGCCTCCATCCGGCGGCGCGCGAGGCCGACGCGGACCGTCCCCCACTTCTGCCGCTCGACGAGGATCGGCACGGCGAAGTCGTAGATCGCCTCCCCCGTCTCCGGGAGCAGCGTTTCCTGCGCCATGGGCTCGTCGGCCGAGACCGCGCGCTCGTTCACCGCCCCGACGAGCCGCAGGCCGACGCGGTCGGGACGCCGGCTGTGGGCGGCGACCCTCCCCTCGGCGTCCAGCACGATCGCGTACTCGACGTCGGCCTCGCCGGCGACCCGCACGACGTTCTGCTCGAGCGCGGTGAAGTTGTAGAGGAGGAGCGGGCCGGTCGAGACCGCGGCGAGGCTCCGCGCGAGCACCTCGCCCCGCCGCTGGACCTCGTCGATGATGGCCACGCGCTGGCGGTGCTCCACGACGGCGATGACCGCGCCCATGACCAGCAGGAGCACCAGCACCGTCCCGAGCAGGAGCTTCGCCTGGAGCGACACGGGTCGACCGCTGAGCCCTGGGAGCTTCACCGTCGGGTCACCGGCGGCCCTCCAGCCAGATCTTGCGGATGGGGATGTACGGGTCGCCGAGCCCGTTCACCTCCACGCTCCGCACGTAGGGCTGGAAGAGCCGCTCGTAGTTCGAGTGCCAGACGGGGATGATCGGCGCGTCGTCGAGGATGAGCTGCTCCGCGCGCCGGTAGAGATCGACTCGTTGCCGGGCGTCCTGCTCCCGGCGGGCCTTCACGAGGAGCTCGTCCACCACCGCGTTCGCGTACCCGGTGAAGTTCCGGGGGCTTTTCGAGTAGAAGAGCTTGGAGAGGAAGTTGTCAGGGTCCGGCACGTCGGCGAACCAAGCGTACAGGAAAACCGGGGGTTTTCCCTCGGCGAGGCTCTTCGAGTACGCGGGCCAGTCAGTCAGGTACTGGAACTCGGCCCGGACCCCTACGGCCTCGAGGTACTGCTTGATCCGCGCGTGCTCCTGGAGCACCCGCTCGTTCCGGGACCCTGACCAGATGGTGATCGTCGGGAGCCCCCGCCCTCCGGGATATCCGGCTGCGGCCAGAAGCTCCCGCGCCCGCTGGGGGTCGTGCGGGTACCCCTTGAGCTGGGGATTGAACCCCAACGTCCCGGGCGGGAGGATCCCGTTGGCCGGGGTGTAGCGCCCGAGGAACACCTCCTCGATCACGGCGTCCCAGTCGACGGCGTAGACGAGCGCCTGGCGCACCCGCCGATCGTCCAGCGGCTTCACGCGCGTGTTCAGCCCATAGAAGCGGACGTTTAGCATCGGTCGCTTCACGTACTGGTAGGTCTTTTCGGCCACGATCCGACGATAGTCTCGCGTCGGAACCGGCGTGTCTTCGAGACCCCCTTTCTGAAACTCCTCGTACATCGCGTCCCAGTGTCCGCCGGCAAAGATCCGGTACACGATACGGGAGAGCTTTGGGGACCCGTCGTAGTAGTCCGAGTTGGCGGCCAGGACGATTTCCTTGCCCCGATCCCAGCGGACGAACTTGAATGGACCGGTCCCGATCGGCTGGGTGCCAAACGCCCCTCCCTGCTGCTCCACGATCTCCTTGGGCACGATCTTGGCGTGGCCCACGGCGAGGACCGAGACGAACGGCGCCAGAGCCTCGGTGAGCTCGACCTCGACCGTGTAGCGGTTGAGCGCGGTCAGCCCTGAGACGTGTCGAGCCTTGCCCTCGCGGAACTCCTGCGCCCCCCGGACGCTGGCGAAAAGGTCCGCGGCTCCCGACTTCACTGCCGGATCCAGGATCCGCGTGAACGAGTAGACGACGTCGTCCGCGGTGACCTCGCGCCCGTGGTGGAACCGGACGCCCTTGCGGAGGGTGAAGGTCCACGTGAGCCCGTCGCGGGAAGCCTTCCAGAACTGGGCGAGGGCCGGCGTGATCGCCAGGGTGTGGTCGAACTGGACAAGGCCGTCGAAGATCTGGCGGGACACCGACAGGCTATAGATGTCACTGAGTCGTGCGGGATCGAGAGTCCCAGGGTCTTGATCGAGGGGTCGGCGGTAGACGCCGCCACCCAGCTCCTGCGGCTGTGCCGCGGCAGGTTGCCCGCAGAGCGCGAGGAGGCCCAGGAGTAGAAGGGAGAGGAAGGGGAGACGCAATCTCCCCTTCCCCTTCGAGAGACTCTCGTGCCTACGTTCGTCCACGGTTGTCGCGAGGTCGGCGCCTAACCGGACCCGTCCCCGCCCTCGGCGGTCCCGATCGCCTGGAAGAACTGCGTTGAGCCGGAGGTCCCCGACTCGATCACGGGCGCCACGAGCAGGAACGCCCCGATGATCAACACCACGGCCCAGAGCTTGGTCATCGCGCTGCCCCTCCCTTACGACGGACGTTAGGATCGGGAACCCTCCCCATGAGGGCTCCCCGATCCGGGAGGGATAGCAAAAGCAGCGCCAGTCGTGTGGGAGGCGGTCTTGCCAGGCTAACTGGCTACGGGTTCAGGGTTCTCCCCCCGCGCCGAACTTCCTCGGCCGGGCGCCGAATGCACAGTCGGATGTGCAAGGGTCCCGAAAGGACGCGTCGAACCCCACGAAAACGCCGAAGCCGTGCGGAGTTAGCGCCCTTGCACAGCAAACTGTGCAAAATGCACTGGCGGCAGTGCATCCTCAGGGCTCGACCTCCGGGCCCCGAATCTTCCACCGGGCCAGTTTGGCCATGAGCGTGTTCCGGTGCAGCCCGAGCAGGCGCGCCGCCTCGCCCTGGTGCCACTTGACCCGCTCGAGCACTCGCAGGACGAGCTGGCGCTCGAACTGATCGAGCGCCCTCTGGAGGGGCAGCGTCTCGGCCTCGCGGACCCGCACCGCGTGGTCCGGGAGCATGAGGTCCAGGGGGAGGTCGCCGAGCTGGATCAGCGGGCCGGCGACGAGGGCCACCGAGCGCTCGATCACGTTCTGCAGCTCGCGGACGTTCCCGGGCCAGGGGTACTCCTGGAGGGCCGCGAGGCCGTCCGCCGACACGCCGGCGATCTGCTTCGAGAAGTCGTGGTTGTACTTCTGGATGAAGTGGTCGACGAGGAGCGGGATGTCCTCCTTCCGGTCGCGGAGCGGGGGGAGGGCGATCGGCACCACGTTCAGCCGGTAGTAGAGGTCCTCCCGCAAGGTCCCGCCGGCGACGGCCTTCCGGAGGTCCGTGTTGGTCGCGGCGATGATCCGCACGTCCACCCGGATGCTCCGGGTCCCGCCCACGCGCTCGATCTCGCGCTCCTGGAGCACCCGGAGGAGCTTGACCTGGAGGTCCGGCTTGAGCGTCGCGATCTCGTCGAGGAACAGCGTGCCGCCCTGGGCCAGCTCGAAGCGGCCGAGGCGGCGCTGCTGGGCCCCGGTAAACGCGCCCTTCTCGTGCCCGAACAGCTCTGACTCCAGGAGCGTCTCCGGGACCGCCGCGGGGTTGACGGGCACGAAGGGCTTCTCACGCCGCGGCCCCTGGCGGTGGATCGCGCGCGCGACCAGCTCCTTGCCCGTCCCGCTCTCCCCCGTGATCAGGACCGTGGACGTCGTCCGCGCCACCTGCGCGATGAGCTGATAGAGCCGCTGCATCTCGGGGTGCTGCCCCACGATGCGGTCGAAGTCCTGGCGCCGCGCCAGCTCGGACCGGAGGAAGACCACCTCGCGCTCGAGGGCCCGCCGCTCCAGCGCCCGCCGGATGACCGCGAGGACCTCCTCCTGGTCGAAGGGCTTCGTCAGGTAGTCGAAGGCGCCGAGCTTCATCGCGGCGACCGCGGTGCGCACGGTCTTCACGGCCGTGACGAGGACGACCTCCATCTGCTCGTCGAGGGCCTTGATCCGCTCCAGCACCTGGATCCCGTCCATTCCGGGCAGCCGGATGTCGAGGAGGACGAGGTCCACCTGGCAGGTGCGGAGGATCTCGAGGCCCTGAAGGCCGTCTGGGACGTCGAGGACGTCGTACTCGTCCTCGAGGATCAGGCGGAAGGACTCGCGGAGGCCCGGGTCGTCGTCGACGACCAGGATGACCGGTCGGATCCGCCGCGCGCCTTCCGCCTGGTGGAACTCCATGGGCACGACTCACCTCGCCGGGCTCGGGCGGGGCGCCCGCGGGGCGCTCCACGGCCCCGGGTCGATCGGAGGGGCGGCAGAGGCCGCGTCAGCCCTCGAAGGCGCGGTCCCGCTGGGCCCGGAGCCGCTCGAGCTCGGCCGGGTCGAGCCGCATCCCGAGCGAGAGCTGCATCTCGCCGAGGATCGTCTTGATCTCGTTGAGCGACTTCTTGCCGAAGTTCTTC
>CAYQDR010000105.1:0-17354 GCA_964416315.1 uncultured bacterium | reverse complement strand
CACCAAGACGCAACCCGCATCGTCCGCCTCCCTCACAACCCTGACGTGCGCCCCCGCGCGTCTGGCTGGCTTGACTCGCGGGACGCGACCTCGTACAGTGCGTCATTCGACGAGGCTGCGCAACCCGCCGGAGATTCTTGCCCGGAGGACGCCCGATGCCGCGCGTGCTGACGGTGGTCGCGAACCTCTACCCGAAGCCGGAGAAGGCGGGCGAGGTCGAGGGGCTCCTCGTGAGGATGGCCGAGGCGGCGACACCGTGAGCGAGTCGGTTCGGACGCGGATCGCCGCCGACCCCTACGCCGCGTCCCTCGGAATCGAGCTGCTCGAGCTCAGCCCCGGCTACTGCCGGGCCGCCATGCGACTGGCCCCGCACATGGTGAACTTCCTGGGCGAGCCGCACGGCGGCGCGATCTTCTCGCTGGCCGACTACGCCTTCGGCGGCGCCTGCAACGCCCATGGGGAGCCCGCGGTCGCGCTCAGCGTCACGATCCAGTTCCTGGCACCGGCGCGCCCAGGGGCCTACCTCGTGGCGGAGGCGCGGGAGCAGCGTCAGGGGCGGCGCGCGGGCTTCTACGCCATGACGGTCACCGACGAGGCGGGAGCCGTCGTCGCCTCTTGCCAGGCCGTCGCCCTCCGCCGCGGCACTTCTCCCTCTCCCCCCTCGGGGGAGAGGGGGGTGAGGGGGGGCTACAGGCTCAGGAGCGCGATCCCGCCGACGCAGAGGGTCGCCCCGCCCACCGCGCGCCACGTCACGCGCTCGCCGAGGGCGAAGCGGCCGATCGGGAGGGCGAAGACCGGCGCCGTGGACGAGAGCACCGTCGCGACCGCGATGCTCGCGTACTTGAGCCCCGCGACGAAGAGGACGGAGCTCAGGGCGGTGAGCACCGCCATCGCGACGAGGAGCGGGCCCGCGGCCCGGAGGTGGGCGCGGACCTGGCGCCCCGCGCCACGGGCCCAGGGCGTGAGCCAGAGCACCAGCGCGGCGAGCGGGAGCCGCACGGCCTGGACGCTCACCGGGTCCACCTCGGAGAGCGGCGCCTTCATGAGGATCGTGCTCACGGCCCAGGACAGCGCGGCGAGCAGCGCAAGGCCCAGGCCGCGGGCGCGCCCGTCCCCCGCCTCCGGCGAAGCCGCGCCCGGCGTCCCGCGCTCGCTCACGATGAGGGCCACACCCCCGAGGGTCACGACCGCGCCGGCGGCGACCGCCGGCGTGATCCGCTCCCCGAAGACCCAGAGCCCGAGCACGCTCGCGAGGAGCGGGTAGACCATCGAGACCGTCATGGCCTGCGCCAGGCCGAGGGTCTTCGTGCTCTCGAAGAAGGCGGTGTCGCCCAGGGCGAACGCCGTGATGACCGAGATCCCGAGCAGCACCCACGCCTCGAGCGTCACCTCCCGGAGGGTCGGGACGCCGCCCCACACGAGCACGACCGCGACGAGGAGGCCACCGCCGCTCGCCGAGCGGAGCATGTTGATGGAGAGCGCGTTGAAGTAGGGGCTGAGCGCGCGCGCGACGAGGCCGATCAGGGTCCACGCGAGCGCCGAGCCGAGCGCGCACGCCGCCCCGAGGAGCGGGGCGGCCGGATCGGCCGTCACGTCAGAGGACGTGGAGCAGCGGCCGGGCGGTGAGCCCGTCCGGCGGCCAGAAGCCGGTCTCGGCGAGCCACGCCGTCGCCTCGGCCGGATCGGCCGAGCGCAGGAGGGCGAGGGTGTGACCGCCCTCGAAGGCGCCGCCGAAGGCGAGCCGCCCCGCCCCCCGCAGCTCGATCAGGGCGAGCTGCGCCATCTCGGGATCCGCGACCGGGCCTTCCACGACCGTCACGCGGCGCGAGCCGTCGAGTACGACGGGCGGCGTCTCCCAGGGCTCGACGAACGTGGAAAAGCTCCGCGAGCGGTACGCGGTCCACACCTTCCCCTGGTAGTAGGGGTCCTCCTCGACGAGCGCCGGGAGCTGGTCGGGCCGTTCGAGCCGGTAGAAGAGATCGACCGACCGTCCGTCCGGGGCGGGGCCGCCGCCCACGACGTAGCCGCGGGCGCGGAGGCCGACCAGCCGCTCGATGTGGGCCTGGCGGTAGGGCTCGCGGCGGGCGGCGTAGTCCTCCACGGTGGTCACGGCGACGTGGACGGCGATCATGGGAGGGCCTCCGGGGGGCCATGATACCGCAGGGACCCCGGAGGTGCGGGGCCCCTGGAACCGCTCCGGCGTCCCGAGTAGTCTAAACGGTCGTGGAGCAGGCACTGGACTTCGTCCTCCGTCACGGCTACGCCGTCCTCTTCGGCGTCGTCCTGGGGGAGCAGCTCGGCCTTCCCCTGCCGGCGGCCCCGGTCCTGATGGCGGCGGGGGCCCTCGGCGCCATGGGGCGGCTCCACCTCGCCCCGGCCCTCGGCCTGGCCGTGGTCGCCTCGCTCGGCGCGGACTTCCTCTGGTACCAGCTCGGCAAGCACCGGGGCCCGTCCATCCTCGGCCTGCTCTGCCGGATCTCCCTCGAGCCCGACTCCTGCGTGCGCCGGACGGAGAACGTCTTCCTCCGCCACGGTCCCCGGGCCCTCCTCGTCGCCAAGTTCGTCCCGGGCCTCAGCACGGCCGCCCCGCCCCTGGCCGGCGTGGTCGGGATGTCGGTGCCGCGCTTCCTCGTGTGCAGCGCGGGGGGCGCCCTCCTGTGGGCGGGGGCGTACATGGCCCTCGGGTACCTCTTCAGCTCCCAGCTCGAGGTCGTCGCCGAGTGGCTCTCCCGCCTCGGCACGTGGCTGGGCGTCCTCCTCGGGGGCGCGCTCGCGGTCTACATCGCGGGCAAGTACGTCCAGCGCCAGCGGTTCCTCCGAAAGCTTCGCATCGCGCGGATCACGCCCGAGGAGCTGATGGCGAAGCTCGACGGCGGCCAGGCGGTCGTCATCGTGGACCTCCGGTCCGACCTGCAGGTGGAGGGAGAAGGGATGCTGAAGCTCCCCGGAGCCCTTCACGTGCATCCGGAGGAGCTCGAGGCCCGACACACGGAGATCCCGCGCGATCGGGAGATCGTCCTCTACTGCAGCTGACCCAACGAGGCCACGAGCGCCCGGGTGGCGCTCAGGCTCAAGCGGGTGGGCGTTACGCGGGTGCGGCCGCTCGCCGGCGGCTTCGACGGGTGGCGCGAGCGGAGCTTCCCGGTTGAGCTGGTCGCCGTCGCCTCTGTCGCTCCCTCTCCCCCCTTGGGGGAGGCGGCGGGGTGAGGGGGGTCACTCCCGCCGGAGCAGCGCGAGCGGCCGGAGCCCCAGCAGCCGGAACGTCCCCAGGAACCCCACCGCCAGCGCGAGCGCCACGGGGAGCGCGACGCCGAGGGCGAGCGTCCCGGGCGCGAGCGTCCACGGCGTGTCGAGGACGAACCGGAGGACGATCCACGCGAGCAGGGTCCCCAGGGCGACGCCTCCCGTTCCCGCCGCCACACCGAGACACAGGTACTCCACCGCGAAGACCCGCGCGATCGTCGCCCGTGGCGCCCCGAGCGTCTTGAGCAGCGCCGACTCGTAGAGGCGCTGGTAGCGGCTCGCCGCCAGCGCGCCGCCCATCACGGCGAGCCCCGCGCCCACGACGAAGAGGGCGACCGCGCGGATCGCCACGCCGATCTTGTCCAGCACGCGCGAGACGCGCTCGAGGACGTCCCGCACCGGGATCGCCGTCACGTTCGGGAAGGCCGCGACGATGGCGTCCTGGAGGGCGGCCTCGGCCGACGCCGGAACGCGCGCCGTGGCGACGTAGCTCCACGGCGCCCCGTCGAGCGCCCCCTGCGAGAAGATCACGAAGAAGTTCGTCGTCAGGCTCTGCCAGTCCACCGTCCGGAGGCTCATCACCTCCGCCTCGACCCGGACGCCCTGGACGTCGAACGTCAGCGTGCCGCCCACGTCCACGTCGAAGGCCCTGGCCACCGCCTCCTCGACCGAGATGCGCGGCCGGGCGGCGGCCTCCGCGGCCGTCCACCACCGGCCGCGCGTCAGCGGGTTCAGCGCCGGCGGGGCCGCGGCGACCGTGAGCACGTACTCGCGCGTGAAGTACCAGGCATCCTCCCGCCCCTCCCACCGGGCGCGCGAAAGGGGCTCGCCGTTGATCGCGGCGAGGCGGGCGCGGACGACGGGGGTGAGCAGCGGGGCGCCGCCGTTCGCGCGGCTGACCGTGCGGCGGAACGCCTCCACCTGGTCGGGCTGGACGTCGACGAAGAAGAACGAGGGCGCCTCACGGCGGCGCTCGTGGTCGAGCTGTCGGTCGAGGCTCCGCTCGAGGAGCGCGACGGCGACGAGGAGCATCACCCCGATACCGAGCGCGACCACCACGCCCGCCGTCTGGCTGCCCGGGCGGTGGAGGTTCGCGAGCCCCTGGCGCCACGCGAGCGACGGGAGCCGCGGGGCGCGCCGTGCGAGCGCCACGACCGCGCGCGCCAGCCCTGCCAGGAGGACGAGCGCGGCGCCGGCCGCGCCGACGAAGATCGCGCCGACCTTCAGCGATCCGGCCTGCCAGAGCGCCAGGCCGGCCAACCCCGCGGCGACCGGCAGCGCCACGCGCCACGACCGGCCGCGCCGCAGAGACTCCCGGGCCGCGGCCGGCTCCACGGGGAACCGGAGGATCAGGGCCGGCGGGACCGCACGGATGCCGGTGAGCGGCCACAGCGCGCAGAGCAGCGTCACGAGGAGGCCCATCAGGAGGCCCTGGACGAGCGCCCGCGGCTCGAGCCGCGGCTCGACCGCGAAGGGGAGGAACCCCGCGAGGAGCGGGGCGAGCAGCGCCTGGACCGCGAGCCCGAGCCCGGCCCCCGCCAGGCTGCCCAGACCGCCGAGCCCGAGCGTCTGCACGAGATAGGTCGCGAGGAGCTGTCGGGAGTCGGCCCCCAGGCACTTGAGGATCGCGATCGTGGGGAGTTGGCGCCGGACGAAGGTCCAGACGCTCGCGGCGACGCCGATGCCGCCGACGAAGAGGCTCGTGAGCCCGACCAGGCCGAGGTACGTCGTGAGCTGGCCGAAGAACCGGCGGAGCCCCGGCTGCGCCTCGTCGAAGGTCGCGAGCCGGACCCTGGGGTCGGCGAGCTGCCGCGCGAGCCGGGCCCGCGCCGCCGCGGCGTCCGCGCCGGCGGGCAGGCGGACGAGCGTCCGGTAGTGCACGTGGCTGCCGAGCCGGACGAGCCCGGTGCCCTCCAGAGCCTCCGCGGCGATCAGGACGCGCGGCCCGAGGGTGAAGACGCGCCCGGGGCGGTCGGGCTCGCGGCGGAGGACGCCCGTGACGGTGAAGCGCGCGGCACCGACGAGGATCGGGTCGCCGACGCGCACGCCGAGCCGGGCGAGGAGCGCCTCGTGGACGACCGCCCCCCTCGGCCCGAGCAGGTCGCGGAGCGGCTGCGCGGGCTCGGTCTCGACGGCCCCGTAGAGGGGGTAGGCGTCGCCGACGGCCTTCAGCTCGACGAGCAGCGTCGTCCCGCCGGCGGGGTCGCGCGTCATGCCGACGAGCTCCCGGACGTGGAGCACGGTCGCCCCCTCGGCGCCGAGCCGCGCGAGCAGCGCCTCCGCCGTCGCGTCCAGCGGGCGCACCGAGCGGAGCTCCAGGTCGCCCCCCATGAGCGCCCGCGCCTCCCGCGACAGCGTGCGGTCGAGGCTCGCCGCGAAGCTCGCCACGCCGACGACCGCGGCGACGCCGAGCGCGACGCAGGCGACGAGGACGGCGAAGTGGCGCCACGCCCGGCGCGTCTGGCGCCACGCCATGCGGAAGGGGAATCGGTTCATACGACTCCTCCCTCTCCCCCGGTGGGGGAGAGGGCGGGGTGAGGGGGCCGACCCCGCTCCCCCACGATCCGGCCGTCCCGGAGCTCGATCATCCGGTCGGCGTGCCGGGCGAGGGCGGGATCGTGGGTCACCAGCACGAGCGTCCGGCCGTGCCGGCGGTTCCAGGCGACCAGGAGGTCGATGATCTGGGCGCCGATCGTGGAGTCGAGGTTGCCCGTCGGCTCGTCGGCCAGGAGGAGGGCGGGGTGGTTGGCCACGGCGCGGGCGATCGCCACGCGCTGCTGCTCGCCCCCCGAGAGCTGGGCCGGGTAGTGGTGGCCGCGGTCCGCGAGGCCGACCTCGTCGAGGAGCGCCCGGGCCCGCGCGAGGGCGTCCGGGGCGCCTGCCAGCTCGAGGGGGATCGCGACGTTCTCGAGCGCCGTGAGGGTCGGGATCAGGTGGAACGACTGGAAGACGTAGCCGATCTTCTCCCGGCGGAGGCGCGCGAGGGCGTCCTCGTCGAGGGCGCCGAGCGCCACGCCGTCCACGCGGATCGAGCCCGCCGTCGGCCGGTCGAGCCCCGCGATGAGCCCGAGCAGGGTGGACTTGCCGCTCCCCGAGGGGCCCGCGATCGCGAGGAACTCGCCGGCGGAGACGTCGAGCGTGACGCCGTCGAGGATGGTGAGCACGCGCCCGCCGCTCGGGAGCCGCATCGTGAGGTCGCGGATTTCGATCAGCACAGGCCCATATTACACTCTGAGCATGCGACTGGCCGGACTCAGGCGTGCGGTGATCGGGTGCGTGGTCCTCGGCGTCGCCGCGGGCGCGGCGGCCGAGGAGCGCGTGATCGCGACGCTGGGGGACAGCCTGACGGCCGGCTTCGGGGTCGCCGCCGACGAAGCGTGGCCCGCGCGCCTCCAGGCGCGCCTCCGGCGCGAGGGCTACCCCTACCGGGTCGTCAACGCGGGCGTCAGCGGGGACACGACGGCCGGCGGGCTCCGCCGCGTGGACTGGGTGCTCCGCGCGCGGCCGGAGGTCGTCGTCGTCGCGCTGGGCGCGAACGACGGCCTCCGCGGCCAGAGCGTCCCGGCGATGCGGGCCAACCTGATCGGCATCGTCCGGCGGCTCCAGGGCGCCGGGGCAACCGTGCTCTTCGTCGGGATGCGGCTCCCGCCGAACTACGGCGCCCCGTACGCGGACGAATTCACCCGGGCGTTCCGCGAGGTGGCGGCGGAGACGCGCGTCGCGTTCATGCCGTTCCTCCTCGACGGCGTCGCGGCCGACCCCGCGCTCAACCAGGCGGACGGGCTCCACCCGAACGTCGCCGGCCACCGGATCATCGCCGAGCGCCTCTGGCCATTCCTCCGCCCGCTGCTCCGGCGCTGAAAGCTGACTGCATCACCCTCCGAATGGGCTAGCGCCAGAGGCGGGTGAGCGCGATCGTGAGGCCGGGCCAATCGGGATGGCCTATCTCGGCGCTGCCTGCGCCCTCGACGACGAGCGCGTAGGCGCCGCCCTCGAGGCGATAGCACTCCAGCCTTCGCGCCTCCGGATCCACGATCCAGTAGTGTGGCACTCCGAGTGTCGCGTACCGCTGGGCCTTCACATTCCGGTCCTGACCGCGGGTCGAGGGAGAGAGGATCTCGACCACGAGGAGCGGTGCGCCCTCGATGCCCCGCGCGGACACCTGGCGCGATTCGGTCACGACCAGGTCGGGCTGGACGACGTCCCGGACGGTCAGGATCAGGTCGATGGGGGCGAAGAAGACCTCGCCGATGCCTCGCGCCTCGAAGTAGTCCTGGAGGCACCGGAACAGCTTGCCGAGAGCGTGTTGATGCGCCGGGCCGGGCGCCGGGGTCACGTAGAGATCCCCGTCGATGATCTCGTACCGGTTGCCGTCGTTCGGGAGGTCGGCGTAGTCCGAGTAGTCGAGCTTACTCTTGAGTCTGGTGGTCATGGCCGCCTTGGGGCCCCCGTCACGACCTGCGCTCATCATACAACCAGCATTGCCGCGACGGCAATTCGTGCAGGATCCGCCGCCCTGCCCCGCCCACGTGATCAGGGCGGGCTACCGCGGAACGACCTCCTCGAGATCCCGGAGGATGGCGCGGGCGCAGTTGTGGCCGGGGGCGCCGGTCAGCTCGCCGCCGGGGTGTGTGCCCCCGCCGCAGAGGTAGAGCCCCCGGATGGGCGACCGGTAGGGCATCCGCCGCGCGAAGAACTGCTGCGGCGTCACGTCCAGGTGGCGGATGTTGCCGTCCGTCATCCCGATCCGCGTCTCGATGTCCAGGGGCGTCTCCACCGTGATGTCCAGGACGGAGTCGCGTACGTTGGGGGCGTACCGGGACAGGATCTCGACGTGCAGCTCGGCCAGCTCCTTCTTCTTCGCCGAGTCCCACGGGCCGTCCTTGGGCCGGGCCGGGTAGTAGAGGGACCAGCTCGACATGACGTGCATCCCCCGGGGCGCGAGGGTCGGGTCGTACGCGGACGGGAACTGGACGTGCATGATGGGGGTGCGGGAGAGGAGTCCGTTCTTCGCGGCGTCCCAGCTCGCCTGGAACCACTCCACCGACGGGCAGATCTTGGTGTAGGCGGCCAGCCGCGGGTCGAAGCCCGGCCCGAGATACCGGCTGAAGTCCGGGAACTCCCGGAGGGCCACCAGCGCCTTCACGCAGTTGGCCCGGGTCTTGAGGCTCCGGACCCGGCGGAGGAACGCCTCGTCCAGGTCCTTCGGGTCGATCAGGCCCAGGTAGGTGCGCTTCGGGTCCGCGTTCGAGACCACGACGCCGGCGCGGATCTCGGTGCCGTCCCCCAGCATGACCCCCCGGGCCACCCCGCCCTCGACCAGGACGCGCTGGACGGAGGCGCCCGTGCGGATCTCCACGCCCCGGGCCCGGGCGGCCGCGGCCATGGCCTCCGCCACCCGGCCCATCCCGCCCCTGGGGATGCCGCGGTTCTCCGGTTTGCCCAGGATCCCGCTCCGGATGTAGGCCACGCTCAGGATGCTCCCCGGGGCGCCCGGGTCCCCGGCGTCCTGCGCGTTGATGAAGTAGGCCCGGACGCGCTCGTCCTCGAAGGACTCCTCGACGAGGTCGCGCACGCTCACGGTGAGCATGGTCTCCCAGACCTCCTCGTCGGCGGTGCCCCGGACCTCCTCGGTGACCTGGGCGAACGTCGGCGGGTCGGTGAGGAAGTGCCGGTAGACGATGCGGCACGCCCGCTCCCAGAAGAGCATCCACTCCGGGTAGGCGTCGGCGTCCCGCGGCGAGAGCCGGCGGATCTCGCGGGCCAGCCGCCGGGGATCGTGCCAGCCCAGGAGGTGCGTGCCGTCCTCGAACGGGTGGAACTGCCACGGGTCTACGGGGTAGAGGTCGAATCCGTACCGCCGGAGCTCCAGGTCCTCGATGACGCGGTCGTGGAGCATGTGGCAGATGTAGGCGCAGTAGGGGACCCTGAAGCCCGGGTACAGCTCCTCGGTCCCGATCCCGCCGCCGACCCGCTCGAGGCGCTCCAGCACCAGCACCGAGAGCCCCTCCCGGGCCAGGTAGGAGGCGGTCACCAGGCCGTTGTGGCCTCCGCCCACGATGACGACGTCGTACTCGTGCGGCATGCTGGCTCCTGCGACGACCCGCCTCGGCGGGGGTTCGCGGTGATGCGGCGGAGCGCGGTCAGGCGAACGACAGCAGGCCCACCTTAGCCCCGGGCGATCCAGCCGGTCAATGGCTACGAGGGCCTTGCGGCCCATGGCCCTTGACGCGGCTTGGCGTGGCGGGTAGGGTGGGCCGGGTCATGCCGGGGCTGCTCGAGAACAAGGTCGCCATCATCACATCCGATAGCGGACACACGGAGGAGTCGATGCCTTCCACCCCGACCGAGGCCGAGCGCGAAGCGGTCTACGCGCGGATCGAAAGCCGCTTCCAGGAGTTCGTCGACGACCTCATCGCCTTCGCGCGCGTGCCGACGATCAGCGCGCTCCGGCAGGCCGAGCGCGAGGGGGCCGAGGCGACGCAGAAGATCCTCGAGAAGTACGGGGTGCGCTCCCGGCTGATGGACGTCCCCGGCGGTCCGCCGCTGGTGGTGGGCGAGGTGACGGTGGACCCCGCGCTCCCGACCCTCGTCCTCTACAACCACTACGACGTGCAGCCCGTGGACCCGCTGAACGAGTGGACGCACACGCCGTTCGACCCGGTCGTCGAGGACGGGAAGCTCTACGCCCGCGGTGTCTCGGACACGAAGGGCAACGTCGTCGCCCAGGCGCTCGCCCAGGCGGCGATCCGCGAGGTGACGGGCCGGCTCCCGGTGAACCTCCGCTTCATGGTCGAGGGCGAGGAGGAGGTCGGGAGCCCGCACCTCGGCGCGTTCTGGCGGCAGCATCCCGAGCTGTTTCGCGCGGACGGCGCGACGATCGAGGCCGGGGGCCACACGCCGGAGGGAATCCCCGAGTTCGCGATGGGGTCGAAGGGGATCCTCTACGTCGAGCTGCGCGCGCGCACCGCGGACGTGGACCAGCACAGCTCGCTCGCGGCGATCCTCCCCAACCCGGCCTGGCGCCTCATCGCAGCCCTCCGGACGATCCGCGACGACCGCGGGCGGATCCTGATCCCCGGGTTCTACGACGGGGTCGCCCGGCCGACCCGGGAGGCCCTCGAGCATCTCAGGCGCAACCCGTTCGACCCCGCCACATTCCGGAAGGCCTACGGAGTGACCGAGGTCTTCGGCGGGCCGACGCGGGTCGGCCGTCTGAAGGCCTACGTCTACAACGCGACCTGCAACATCGACGGGTTCCTCACGGGCTACGTCGGCGAGGGATCCAAGACGATCAACCCGGCGCGCGCGATGGTCAAGCTCGACTTCCGCCTCCTGCCCGGGCAGCGGCCGCGCCGGATCCTCGCGAAGCTCCGGGCGCACCTCCGGCGCAAGGGCTTCGGCGACCTCGAGGTGATCGAGCACAGCATCTTCGAGCCCGGCGCCTCTCCGATCTCCTCGCGGCTCGGGCAGGCCGTGCTCGCGGCCTGCCGCGAGGTCTACGGTCGCCCGGCGGCCGTGCTGCCGTGGATGGGCGGCTCCTCCTCGACGTGGTTCTACACGAGCTGCGGCACGCCGGCGGCCCTCCCGCCCGGGGTGGGGTACGTGGGCAGCCGCATCCACGCGCCGAACGAGCACATCCGCCTGGACGACGCGCGCCGGGCGATCAAGGCCTTCGCGGCGACGATGATGCTGTTCCCCCGGGCGGCGCCCGGACGCGACGGGAAGGCGGACCGGAAGGGGCGCCGGCGGTAGGGGCGCGGGCCGCGCACCGCGGATGCCGGGCTGGGCGGGCTTCGACCTCGGCGGCCGGGCCGTCCTCGTCGTGGGAGGGGCCGGCGGGCTCGGCAGCGCGATGGCGCGTGGCGTCGCGGCGGCCGGGGCGGCGGTGGCCGTCGCGGACGCGGACACCGGGCGCGCGACCGCGGTCGCGGACGACCTGGCGAAGCAGGGCGCGCGGGCGATCGCCGTCCGCGTGGACGTGACCGACGCCGCGAGCGTCGGGGCGATGGTGGACGAGGCGACCGCACGGCTCGGCCCGCTCGAGGGGCTCGTGAACGCCGCCGGGATCACCCGGCGCGCGGCCGCGGCGGAGTTCCCGCCTGCGGACTGGGAGCGGGTCCTGGCCGTGAACCTCACGGGGACCTTCCGCTGCTGCCAGGCCGTCGGCGCCCGGATGATCGAGCGGCGCCGCGGGAAGATCGTGAACATCGCGTCCATCGCCGGGCAGATCGGGCTCCCGGGCACCATCGCCTACATCGCGAGCAAGGGCGGGGTGATTGCGCTCACCCGTGGCCTGGCCGTCGAGTGGGCGCCGTACCAGGTCCAGGTCAACGCGATCGCGCCGTCCTGGTTCCAGACGGCGATGGGGAGCCTCATCGACCTGGAGCCCGCGTACCGGGAGCGGGTGCTCCGGCGCGTCCCGCTCGGGCGGATGGGCCAGCCCGACGAGCTGGTCGGCGCGGCGATCTTCCTGCTCTCCGACGCCGCCTCGATGGTCACGGGTCACCTGCTCGCGGTGGACGGCGGGACCCTCGCGAGCTGACCGGGGTCCCGGCGGGACGGGAGGTGAGCGGTGCCAGATCCGGCGTTCGGCTTCGCCGTCCTGGTCGGGGTGTCGGCGGCCACCTACAGCACGTTCCTCAAGCTCGGGGCCGGCGCGATCAACCCGGCCCTCGGTGCGGTGATCGTCACCGGCGCGGCCGGCGTGGTCAACCTGGTGGTGCTCCTCGGGATGCGGGCCCAGGGGCAGCCGATCCTCTTCACGCCGCGGGCCGCCGCCTTCATGGTCGTCTGCGGCATCGCCGCCGCCGGCATCGACCTCTTCGGGCTCCTGGCGTACGGCCAGGGGCTGAAGCTCTCGTCCTCGCTGGTGATGACCGGCGTCTCCGTGAGCCTCATCCTCCTCGTGGGGTTCCTGGCCCTCGGTGAGCCCTTCACGTGGACGAGGCTCGTCGCGATCGCGCTGATCGCCGCCGGCGTCCTGCTGCTCCACGCCCAGGGAATCTAGAGAGGCGGCGCGTGGACCGGATCGGCATCGGCTTCATCGGCGCCGGCTTCGCGGCGGACCTCCACGCCCACGCGCTCGCCCCGCTCCGGGGGGTGAAGTGCGAGCTCGTCGCGGTCGCGTCGCGCACCCGCGAGCGTGCCGAAGCCTTCGCGAAGAAGTTCGGCATCCCCCACGCGTACACGGATCACCGGGCGCTGCTCGCGCGGAAGGACGTCCACCTCGTGACGCTCCCGGTCGTCACGAGCCTCCACCACGTCTTTGCCGTCGACGCGGCCGAGGCGGGCAAGCACCTGATCGTCGAGAAGCCCCTCACGGGCTGCTTCGCCGACGCCTCGCTGCCGCGGCAGCGGATGCTCGAGGAGGCGCTGCGAAACGCCGACGCCGTCCTCGAGGCCTGCCGGCGAAACCGGGTGACCCTCGGCTACGCGGAGAACTTCGTCTACGCGCCCGGGGTCGCGAAGCTCCGACGGCTCGTGGACGCCTCCGGCGGGACGCTCCTCGACCTGCGGGCCGAGGAGAGCCACTCCGGCTCCCACGCCGCGTACTCCCGGCGGTGGGCGACGGCGGGCGGCGGGTCGCTCCTCCGGATGGGCTCGCACCCGATCGGCGCCGTCATCCACCTCAAGCACTGGGAAGGGGAGCGGCGGCACGGGAAACCGATCCGGGTGAAGTCGGTCGTCGCCGAGGTCGCGCGGCTCACCGCGGTCCCGGCCTTCCGCGCCGAGCCCGTGCGATGGCTGGTCCACGACTGGGAGGACGTCGAGGACTGGTCGGCGGCGATCCTGACCTTCGAGGACGGGACGCGGGCGACGGTCCTGGCGACCGATGTGAGTCTGGGCGGCGTGAAGAACCTCCTCACCGCCTACCTCTCGAACGGCGTGGTGGAGGTCAACATCAACCCGAACACGAGCCTCCGCGTGTACGCGCCCGAGGGGGCGATCTGGAAGGACGAGTACATCACGGAGAAGGTCGAGACGCGGGCCGGGTGGCAGTTCCCGAGCCCGGACGAGGACTGGATGCGCGGCTACCCGCAGGAGATGGCGGATTTCGTGGACGCGGTCCGCGAGGGGCGCGAGCCGCTGTCCGGCGCGCTCCTGGCCCACGAGACCGTCGAGGTCATCTATGCGGCCTACGTCTCGGCCGCCGAGGGCCGGCGCGTGGAGCTTCCGCGGTGAAGCATCGCAGCGTCGCGTGGCTCGTGGCATGGGCAGTGCTCGCGGCTGCGGCGCCCGCCGGCGCTCAGCCACGCCCTGCCCCGGCCGTGGAACCGCGCTTCGACCCGGCTGTGCCGGGGCGGAGCCCGTTCCCTTCGGATCTGCTGACCCTGGCGGACCCGGGGCAGCGGACCGGGCTCCGCGTGGCGCTGCCGCTCCCCGACTGCACCGTCGAGCGCTCGGCGTGCGACGACGTGCGTTTGCTCAACGAGCTCGACGGCTTCGACCTCGATCCGCGCCTCGCCGTGCCCTTCTCGGGGCCGGTGGATGCCGCGAGCGTGACCGCTCGGAGCCTCTTCCTCGTGCGGCTCGCCCCGGGGCCGTCGGAGGCCGTCGCGGTCGAGCGGGTCGTCTACGACGCGGGGGCACATGCCCTCTACGCGCGCCCCGAGGCGCTCCTCGAGCCGGAGACGCGCTACGGGCTGGTCGTCACCCGGGAACTCCGCGACGCCCACGGCCGCCCGATCGCCGCCTCGCGCGCGTTCCACCGGTTCCGGCAGCGCGCCGCCGGCCTCCCCGCGCGCTACCGCCAGGCGCTCGCGGGGCTCCTGGCCGTCCTCGCCCGGCGCGGCGTCAAGGCCGACGAGGTCGCGGTGGCCTCGGTCTTCACGACGGGCAGCGTGACGGGGTTCCTGGAGTCCGCGCGCGAGGCCCTCGACCGGCGCCCCCCGCCGCCCGCGCTCATGACCGCGCCCGAGGGCGGGGGCCGGGCGTACTTCCCCCGCCGCGGCCTCGCGCGGGTCGTCCTCGAGCGGCAGGCGCGGGTCACGCCGGACGCGCCCGACGCCCACGAGCCGGTGGCGCTGCCGCTGGCGGCCCTTCCCGAGGACGCGGTCGCGGGGCTTGGCGTCGGCTGGTACTGGTCGCCCTGGTACCTGACCCGCGAGCGGCGGATCGTCGAGGGGCCCACGGGCCTGCCGCCTCCGGTGCCGAGGGTGGACGTCCCTGTCCCGTTCGTAATTGTGCTCCCAGCCGGGAGCCCGCCCGCCGGCGGCTGGCCCGTCGCGCTGATGGGCCACGGCTACGGCGGGGAGATGTTTGCGAGCGCGCTGCTCATGGCGGGCACCCTCGCGCGCCACGGGATCGCGACGGTCGCCATCACGGTCGTCGGGCATGGCGGCGGGCCGGAGGGCCGCCTCACCGTGACGGGGCAGGAGGGGGCGCCCGTGCGCGTCCGGGTCCCGGGGCGGGGCCTGGACCTGAACGGCGACGGCACGATCGGCCGCGCGGAGGGCCTCAGTCCCGGGCCGGGCCCGCTCGACTCGCTCGGCCTCCGCGACGGCCTGCGGCAGCAGGTGGTGGACCTGATGGCGCTCGTCCGCGCGCTCCGCCGCGGGCTCGACGTGGATGGCGACGGGATCCCGGACACGCGCGGGGACCGCTTCTCCTACGTCGGCCACTCGCTCGGCGGGATTTACGGGACGCTTCTCCTCGCCGTCGAGCCGCGCGTCCGGGTCGGCGTCCTGAACGTGCCGGGCGGGCCGATCCCGGAGATCGCGCGGCTCGCCCCGGTGTTCCGTCCGAGCCTGCGCGATGTCCTGGCGCGCCGGGCGCCCTCGCTCCTCAATGGCCACGAGGCCTTCCGCGAGGACCTCCCGCTCCGTGGGGAGCCGCCGGTCACGGACCTCACGCCCGGCGCGCTCGCCATCCAGGACTACCTCGCGCGCGCCGAGTGGCTCGGGCGGCGCGGCGACCCCGTCGCCTACGCGCGCCACCTGCGCCTGGCGCCCCTCCCGGGTCTCGAGCCCAAGCGCGTCCTCGTCCAGTTCGCCTGGGGGGACCGCGTCGTCCCGAACCCGACGACGAGCACGCTCGTCCGCGCGGGCCACCTCGCCGACGCGACGGCGCTCCTCCGCTACGAGCGGGTCGCCGCCGCGGTCGCCAAGGAGGCGGCCGAGCCTCACGGCTTCCTCCTCCGGATCCGCGCTCCCGGCGTCGCGGGCGCCCTCGCCCGCGCCGCCCAGGAGCAGGTCGCGCGCTTCTTCCTCGCCGACGGCGCCGCGGTCTGGAACCCGGACACGACGGTCCCGCCGCTCTTCGCCGAGCCCGTCTTCGAGGTGCCCGCAGGAAGCCTGCCGGAGCAGCTCAACTTCGGCGCGGGGGCGGAGCCCAGGTGACCGGCTCGAGAACTTTCCGGGCACTTTCGCGCATTGCGTCCCCCCGCCGCGGGTACTTTTCCCGGGCACCGGGGCGCGAGCACCACGATGATCTACAGCCACGTCCCGACCGTGGCCCGGCTGCCTGGCGGAGTCCGGCAGACCGGATGTTCTCTCCATGAGCCCGCCCGCCGCTTCCTCAGCGAGATGCGCCAAGATACGCTGCAGAGGCACGCAGCGTATCTTGAGAAGCCGTTCCATTCTACTGAGAGAGCGAAGGACGTCACCGTTCACTACCGCTGGCACCCACTCTACGGTCAGGTCGCTCGCGTCAGTCGCGCCCTGCCGCGGGGTGACGGCGCGTTGCTGTTTTGCGAGCTACCTGACGGCGCGCGGGCGACCTTACCCGCCTGGATGACCGACGCCGCGGCGTGCGCGGTCCTGACTGTCGGCCCGCCGGTCGTGTCGGTCGCCGCGCTGCAGGAGCTCCGGGAGCTGCTGAACGCGGTGGCACCTCGCGCGCCCGACCCCACCCATGCGTCAATGCCCTCGAAGGAGGGCTGCGATGCGCCGAAAGAATCCGTGGATCCCGACGCAGATCCCGCTGTTCTCACCCGCCGGGGCCGCGCGCCACATCGAGCTGACCGCCCCCCAGCACCAGGAGCTGATCCGCGCCTTGGCCGAGCTCCTGCTGCGCTTCGCGGCCGACGCATCCGCCACGGCCCAGAAGGGAGGGCGTGATGCTGACCGATAGGATCACCGCCCATCACTTGCAGCGCGCCGCGCTCGTCTACGTCCGCCAGTCGAGCCCGGGGCAAGTGCGCAGCCACACGGAGAGCACCCGCATCCAGGTGGGGCTGCGCGAGAAGGCGGTCGCGTTCGGCTGGGGCACCCCCGTCACCATCCTGGACGACCTCGGCGTCTCGGCCGCCGGCTTCGCGCACCGGGCCGGCTTCCAGCATCTGGTGGCGGAGGTGTCCCTGGGTCACGTCGGCATCATCCTGTGCTTCGAAGCGTCCCGGCTGTCGCGTAACTCGAAAGACTGGGCCCAACTGTTCGAGCTCTGCGGCCACCTCGATCCCCTGGTGGCGGACCTTGATCAGGTCTATGACCTGTCGCTGCCCGACGATCGGCTGATCCTCGGGGTGAAAGGCAGCGTCAGCGAGTACGAGCTCAGCCTGTTCCGGCAGCGATCGCAGGAGGCGATTCGAGCGAAGGTCCAGCGCGGCGCGTTGCAGTTTACGCTGCCGCCCGGGCTCAGCTGGACCCCCGATGGCCAGATCGAACTGCATCCAGATCGGCGCGTGCAGCAGGCGATCCGGATGGTGTTCGCCAAGCTCGCCGAGGTCGGCAGCGTCCGCCAGGTGCTGATGTGGCTGCACGACGAGCCCCTGGCGCTCCCCTCGCTGGAAGGCGAACGGCCGCGGGCGATCACGTGGCGACGGCCGACCTACCGGATGGTGCTGTCCATCGTGCGCAGTCCGTTCTATGCCGGGGCCTACGCCTTCGGGCGACAGCAGACACGGACGCGCGTCGTGGAGGGTCGCGCGACGCGGACGCACGGCCACGCCAAGCCGATGGCGCAGTGGACGTCCTTGATTCGCGACCATCACCCCGGGTATCTCTCGTGGGAGCAGTTCCAGCGCCATCAGCAGCTCCTCGAGGAGAACGCGCACATGAAGGGCACCATGGCCCGCAAGGCCGCACGTGGCGGCCGCTGCTTGCTCGCGGGCTTGCTGCGCTGCGCGCGGTGCGGGCGCATGCTGCACGTCGTGTATGGACGCGGGGGCT
>CAYQDR010000104.1:0-17421 GCA_964416315.1 uncultured bacterium | reverse complement strand
CACGATCGAGGGGTGCTGGTTCCCGCGCCGCCTCGGGCTCCGGCCGGTCGCGAAGAAGGCCTGCCCCTGGTAGGTCAGGAGCGCCGCCATGACCTCGAGCATCGCGATCTCGACCTTCTGGCCGGCGCCGGTCCGCTCGCGGGCGAAGAGCGCGAGGACGATCCCGTGGGCGGCCATCGTGCCGGCCGCGAGGTCGGCGATCGAGTTCCCGACCTTGACCGGGGGGCCGTCGGGGAATCCCGTCAGGTCCATGATCCCCGACTCGCCTTGGACGATCAGGTCGTAGCCGGGCCGCGATGCCTCGGGTCCGGTCTCGCCGAACCCCGAGATCGAGCAGTAGACGAGCCGCGGGTTCCACGCGCGGACGGCCCCGTAGCCGAAGCCGAGCCGCTCGAGCGTCCCCGGGCGGAAGTTCTCGAGGAGGACGTCCGCCCCGTCGAGGAGCCGCCGGAGGATCGCCTTCCCCGCCGCGGCCTTGAGGTTCAGCGTGAGGCTCTTCTTGCCCCGGTTGACGCTCATGAAGTACGTCGCCTCGCCCCCCTGGAACGGGGGCCAGGCCCGCGTGTCGTCACCGTGCCCCGGCTCCTCGACCTTGATGACCTCGGCCCCCATGTCGGCGAGCAGCAACGAGCAGTACGGGCCCGCGAGGACTCGGGAGAGGTCCACGACGCGGATCCCCTCGAGCGGCTTCATCGGCCGTGCCGGGTCAGGCGCTTCGCCGCGCTCCGGGCGAAGGCGGAGAGCCTCTCGCCGGCCCGCACGCCGCCGCGGCGCCAGAAGAGGAGGGCCCGCTCGCCGAGGCTCAGCGTCGAGAAGTAGTAGACCTGGTCCACCGCCTCGATGGCGACGCGGGCGCCCACCTTGAGCCCGCGGGTCTCGGCGCCGTGGCAGAAGAACTTCACCCCGCCCTCGAGCTGGACGAGCGCCATGTGGAGCGGCGCCGCGAAGCCGGCCGGCGGCGAGTGGAGCGTCGTGAACGAGAGGATCTCGCCGTAGCCGGCAACCTCCGTCAGCGCCATCTGGCTCGCGTCGTCGGGGCAGAAGCGCGCCGGCGGGGCGCACAGGCGCCCGCACCGGGGGCAGCGGGAGGCGGGAATGGGCTCCACGACCGGCGGCCTTACTCGACCCGCTCGAGGAGCGTCACCCAGTTCGTGGTCGCGAGCCCGCCGATCGAGTGGGCGAGGCCGACCCGCGCCTGGACCTGCCGCCCCGCGGCCTGGCCCGTGAGCTGCCAGCAGAGCTCGACGACCTGCGCGAGCCCGGTGGCCCCGAGCGGGTGCCCCCGGGCCTTCAGCCCGCCGGAGGGGTTCACCGGCAGCCGCCCGTCGAGCGCCGCCTCCCCGTGAGCGAGCATCCGCACGGCCTTCCCGGCGGGCACCAGGCCGACGTCCTCCATCGAGATCAGCTCGAAGGGCGTGAAGGCGTCGTGGAGCTCGGCGACCTCCACGCGCTCCGGGCCGAAGCCGGCCATCCGGTAGGCTGCGCGCGCGGCCTCCTGGGTCGCCCGGAAGCTCGTGAAGCCCTCGCGGTAGCGGAGGGCGAGGTAGTCCATGCCCTGGCCGATCCCGGCGATCCGGACGGACGCCGGCTCCGCCCTGACCACCACCGCCGCCGCCCCGTCGGAGATCGGGCAGCAGTGGTAGAGCCGGAGCGGGTCGGCGACGAGCCGGCTCTCCATCACCGTCTCGAGCGCGACAGGCTCCTGGAAGTGGGCGTAGGGGTTCCGGGCGCCGTTCGCGTGGTTCTTGACGGCGACGAGGGAGATGTCACGGAGCGTCGCGCCGGTCCGCGTCATCCACGCCCGCGTCACGAGCCCGGCGAGCGCGGGCATGGTTGCCCCGTAGGAGCGCTCGTAGGCGTCGATCGAGCGGCCGATCAGCTCCGAGACCCGCGGCGTCGAGAGGTGGGTCATCTTCTCACCGCCGACCACGAGGACCGAACGGTAGACGCCGGCCCCCACGGCCGCGTACGCGGCGAAGAGCGCGGCCGCGCCCGAGGAGGTCGCCGTCTCGGCACGGAGGCTCGGGACGCGCGAGAGGCCGAGGTAGGTGGCGACGTGAGAGGCGAAGTTCCCCTCGCCGATGAACTCCTCGGGGTTCATCGCGGAGACGACGAGGGCGTCGGGCCGGTCCAGGGTCGCCGCGGCGAGCGCCCCCCGCGCCGCCTCGGCGATGAGGTCGGGCAGCGACTCCTCGCGGCGGCCGAACCGCGTCATCGCCGCCCCGGCGATGTAGGCTTCGGTCACCCCGCCCGCACCTCCCCGCGCGCCCCCAACACGCGCTCGCGAGGCCCAGCGTACCCGGCCGGCGCAGCGGAGTCAACGAGAGCCTGGTGGTCTCCCTGGCTGCAGGCAATCGTCCCTGTCCACTTTCCCGCGAGGGTCCGGAGGTCGCCAGCGTGCAGCCGCTTGGCCGGCGGAAGCGTCGCGCACCCGGCGACCGAAGTCAGCTCGCCGGCTCGGCCTGGACGATGAGGCGGTAGCCGAAGGTATTCCAGATATCGCGCTCCCGCGCGCTGAGGGACTCGCGCCGGTCCGCGCGCCGCCGTTCCGCCGCGACCGGGAGGGCGGACTGCTGCCGCTCCCGCTCCCGGCGGTCGAGGATGACCTCGACGCGCGCGTCCTCGGCGAAGTGCCGGTCGAGGAGCCGGAAGAGGGGGCGCTGGTCCTGCCGGACGACGATCAGCCAGCGGGTCCCCGGGGCCGGCGCCACGCCGTCGCGAGCCTCAGTCCAACCCCACGGAGGCGGGCGCGGGCACTGCCGCGTCGGGCCGCGGCTCGGGCGCCCGGTGGCCGATTCCCATATCCCGGACGAGGCGGGCCAGGTACGTCCGCTGGAGCCCGAGGAGGCGGGCCGCCTGGGTGCGGTTGCCCCCGGTCCGCCGCAGGGTCGAGACGATGAGCCCGCGCTTGAACTCCTCGACCGCCGCGTGGAAGGACCGGGGCCGCTCGCGGAGGAGGCCCCCCTCGCACCCGGCCTCCCGGATCTCGGCAGGGAGGTCCCGCAGCGTCAGCTCCGTCCCCTCGGCGAGCACGACGGCCCGCTCGATGGCGTTCTCGAGCTCGCGGACGTTGCCCGGCCAGGGGTAGCGGCGCAGGCACGCGAGCGCCTCGGGCGAGAGGCCCGTCAGCTCCCGCTTGACCTCCCGGCGGTAGCGCTCGAGGAAGTACCGCGCCAGCGCCGGGACGTCCCCCGGCCGCTCCCGGAGCGGCGGCAGGGTCACGCTCACGACGTGGAGCCGGTAGTAGAGGTCCAGCCGGAACTGTCCCTCGCGGACGGCGGTCCGGAGGTCCCGGTTCGTGGCGGCGACGAAGCGGACGTCCACCTGGACGGGCCGGGTGCCGCCGACGCGCTCGAAGGTCTGGTCCTGGAGGACGCGGAGGAGCTTCGCCTGGAGGGTCGGCCGGATGTCGCCGATCTCGTCCAGGAAGACGGTCCCCCCATGCGCGACTTCGAGCTTCCCACGCTTCTGCTGGTGGGCTCCGGTGAACGCGCCCTTCTCGTGGCCGAAGAGCTCGGACTCGAGCAGGTCCTCCGAGAGCCCGACGCAGTTGATGACGACGAACGGTCGCGCCGCCCGCGGGCTCCACCGGTGGATCGCGCGGGCGAGGACCTCCTTGCCGGTCCCGCTCTCGCCGAGGAGGAGCACCGTGGCCGTGCTCGGCGCCGCCCGGCGCGTCACGTCGAGGACGGCGTGCATCCCGGGGCTATCGCCGACGATCGCCGCGTAACGGTCCGCGACCTCCGAGGAGAGGAGGGCGTTCGCGTCGCGCAGGGCCTGGCGCTCGAGGGCCTTGCCGAGGACGACCTCGAGGTGCCGGGGGTCGAACGGCTTCGTCACGAAGTCGTAGGCCCCCTTCTTCATCGCCTCGACCGCCCGCTGAATCGTGCCGTGGGCGGTGATGACGATGACGACCGCGTCGGGCGCCTCCCGGCGGAGGGTGTCGAGCACCTGGAGGCCGTCCATCCCCGGGAGCACGAGGTCGAGGAGGACGATCGCCGGCGGCTCCTCGCGGACGAGCCCGAGCGCCTCCGGCCCGGTCCCCGCCCCCGTCACCTGGAAGCCGAGCGCCGCCAGGCGGTCGCTCAGGGCGTCGCGGAAGTCCCGATCGTCGTCCACCACGAGGATGCGCGCGGGCTGTCCCATGGGCGCCTCTCAGCCGCGGCGGAACGCCTGCGCCGTGAGGCGCAGGAGCTCCCCGGGGTCGAAGGGTTTGAGCAGGAAATCGTCGGCCCCCCGCGCGCGGCACGCCTCGGCGAGGGGTCGGTTCGGAGAGCCGGTCAGCACGATGACGCGCGCCTCGGGCGCCTCGCGGCGGAGGTCCGCCAGCGCCTCGAAGCCGTCGAGCCGCGGCATCTTGAGGTCGAGGATGATGCAACCCGGCCGCGCCGCGCGGACGCGCACGAGCGCCTCGAGGCCGTCCCGCGCCGTCACGACGCGATACCCCGCGCGCTCGAGCCGGTCGGTCACGATCTCGAGGAGGTCAGCCTCGTCGTCCACGACGAGGACGAGCCGCTCGCCCGGCTCGGCCGCGGGCCGGGACGGCATCACGGCGTGGCTCCGACGACGGCCGGCAGCAGCACGACGAACGTCGAGCCGCCGCGAGGGCCGTCCTCCACCCAGATGCGCCCGCCGTGGAGCTCGACCAGGTGGCGCGCGATCGTCAGGCCGAGGCCGCCGCCCGAGGGGCGCTCCCCGTCCACGCGGCCGACCTGGTAGAACTTGTCGAAGACGCGCTCGCGCTCCTCGGCCGGGATCCCGGGGCCTGTGTCGCGGACCTCGAGGCGGACCATACCGGGCCCCGCCGGCGCCGCCGCGATGCCGACGTCCCCGTGCGCCGGCGTGAACTTGACCGCGTTCGAGACCAGGTTCGTCAGGATCTGGTGGACCTTGTCCGGGTCCCCCCAGATCGGCGGGCCGGCGCCGAGCTCGAGCGCGAGGCGGATGCCCCGGGCGCGGGCGAGCGGCCGGAGGCCCTCCGCCGCCTCGGCGACCGCCGCGCCGACGTCGAGCGCCTGCGGCAGGAGCTCGAGCTTCCCCGCCTCGATCCGGGTGAGGTCGAGGAGGTCCGAGACCATCCGCGTGAGCCGGTCGGCGTTGTCGTGGACCCGTGCGAGGTAATGCCGCTGCTTGTCGCTGAGCGGTCCCGTCACCCCGTCGAGGAGGTTGTCCACGAACCCCTTGATCGAGGCGAGCGGGGTGCGCAGCTCGTGCGAGACGTTGCCAAGGAAGTCCGACTTGAGCTGGTCGAGCTCCCGGAGGCGCGCGTGCGAGGCAGCGAGCTCCCGGTACGTCGCCTCGAGCTCGGCCGTCCGCTCGCGCACCTTCGCCTCCAGCTGGTGGGCCGCGTCCTCGAGGTGGGTGTAGAGCCGGGCGTTCTGGATCGCCACCGCGGCCTGGGCGGCGAAGACCGTGAGGAGCCGCAGGTCGTTGTGGGAAAAGCCCCCCGGCTTGTTTCCCATCGAGGCCATCCCGACGAGCTTCCGGCCCTCCAGGACGAGCGGGACGACGGTGAGGTTGTAGAGGCGGAAGGGCGCGAGGTACTCGCGCAGGGCCGGGTGGAAGTCATCCGGGTGGTTCTGCACCATCGGGCCCCGGCGCCAGAAGTTCCACGCCGCCCGGAGCGTGTCGATGTGGTGGCGGAAGTCGCGGATGATCTCGTCGGGGACGCCGTAGCCCGGGGCCTGCCCGACCATCTCCCGCGTGACCGGGTCGTAGAGGGAGATGACGCACTTCTCGGCGCCGATCAGCTCGGCGATCCGCCGGGTGAGGCGGCCGTAGGTCTCCTGGATGTCGGTCATCGCCGCGAAGGCTTGCGAGATCTCGTGGAGGCCTTCGAGCTCGCGGTACCGCCGGCGGCGGCCGAGGAGGCGGGCGAGGGCAGCGATCACGGGAGACACGAAAGGGCGCCACCGTGCGCTGGCGCCCCTCGAAACGCGAACTGCCGGGAGGCGGGGCCGGCGGGGCCCCGGGACCGGAGGCTACTTCTTCGTGGCCGGCTGCACCCCCGGATGGTCCTTGAAGAACACCTTGTTGATGTCGATGTAGTTCTTCCACTGCTCGGGCGTCTCGTCCTCCGCGAAGATCGCCTTGACCGGGCACACCGGCTCGCAGGCGCCGCAGTCGATGCACTCCTCGGGGTGGATGTAGAGCATCTCGTCCCCCTCGTAGATGCAGTCAACCGGGCACACCTCCACGCAGGCCTTGTCCTTCACGCCGATGCACGGCTCGGCAATGATGTACGGCATCTCAGCCTCCCCGAATGGGTTCCCAGGGCAACGGGCCGCTCGCCCCCCGGCGTGGGTGGCGCTTACGAGCCGCCCGGGACAGATCGGCCGGAACGGTTAGCTTTTACTCCCACTTGCCCCGGGTGTCAAGCGTCTCGACGCCGTTCCCCCCCGGGCTCGCCGCTGGCTGTCCCCGGACGCGGGCGGCCGGCGCCCGTGCGTCGTCCCGACCGCGGCCTCCCCCCGCGCAGACGCTCGGTCGCTGAACCACCCACCCGGCCCGGCGCCGGACGCGGCGCTCGCCCGCCCGCACCCGCCTGCGTTGGGAGCACGGTCGAGCGTCGCCGCTCGGGGCGCCGGGCCTGGCACCCCTTCGGAGCGACGCCCCTCGAGGGTGCAAGCGCGGTGCCGAGCGTCCCGTGCACGGAAGTCCGCGAAAAGTGTCGGGGTGATTGCGGGATGCCGGGCGGGACTGCACAGGTTTCGGTACACCCTGCACTGTTTCCGCTACACCGGCCTGAAGCGCCGCTTTCATCGTAGGTTCCGCGACACCTTTCCTCGGGAGAGATGCAGGCACTGCACAGAAACCTGTGCAACGCGCCCCGGGCTCGCGATGACGATCCGCGTGCCTCAATCGGCGAACCCCGCGTCACCACGCGCGTGGCCTCGTTCTTGCTCCGGATAACCGCCAGCATCCCCGCTCCCGTGTATCTTTGCCGATTCACCAGGGAGGATCCCCAATGGCGGTCCATCGGTCGGGCCTGGGGTTTCGAGCGACCCTCATTGTCTGCGCGGCGACCGCGGTGGTCGCCGTCCCTGCTCGAGCCGGCGACTCGAAGGTGCCGTTCGGCCCGAAGACCTACCTCCGCGGCACGGCGGCCCCCGAGACGATCACGGAGACGTTCCCGGCCTGCCGGCCCGAGCGCGCCTTCCGCATCCGCGTCGAGAACGGCCCCGGCGGCGCCGCGCGGGTCAGCAGTGGGAGCCTGACGTTGAACGGCGCCGAGGTGGTCCAAGAGCAGGACTTCAACCGGCAGGTCTCCCTGATCGAGCGCTCGGTCGCCCTCCGCGACCGGAACACCCTGTCGGTCCGCCTGGCGGGGAAGCCCGGCGAGACGCTCGCCGTCAGCATCGTCAGCGACACGGGCTGCCTGGAGGTCGCCCTCACGAGCCCGACCGCGGGGGCGACGGTGCCCGCCGGACCGCTCCTGGTCCGGGGCACCGTCCGCGGCGCTCCGGAGGTGGGGGTCACCATCAATGGCTCGCCAGTGGTAGTCGAAGGAGAGACATTCGTCGCCGTGGGCCACGTCGATCCTCAGGTGAGTGAACTGGCCGTGGTCGCAAGGACCCCGGAAGGCGAGGTCGCGGAGGTCAGACAACCGCTCACGGTCACTCCGGCCCCAGCATCCGAGGTGCTGTTCCGGGCGACACCCGCCGCGGGCGTGGCGCCACTCGGCGTCCAGTTCACCCTCATCAGCCTCCAGCCCCTGGCCCAGGCGCGCCTCGACCTGACCGGAAGCGGCGCAGTCGATTTCGAAGGGCCGAGCTTGGAAGGCCAGAGCTTCACCTATACCCAGCGGGGGCTGTACCTGCCAAGGGTGACCATTCACGATGCCGCCGGCGCCACGCAGACGGCGACGGCCGTGGTGCAGGTTTGGGACCGGGCCGGCCTCGACGCCCTCCTGCAGGCCAAGTGGCAGAGCTTGAAGGACGCGCTTCGTCGAGGGGACATCGGCCAGGCGGTGAGGCAGATCAGCGGTCGTGCGCGGTCGGACTATGAGGCGATGTTCAGCGACCTGACGCCGGATCTGCCCGCGATTGATACAATCCTCACGGATCTGTCGCTCGTCGAGGTCCGTGGCGCTGAGGTGATCTACGAGATGTTACGGCTCGACGATGGGGTTCTGATGGCGTTCGAGGTCCGCTTCACGATCGACGAAGACGGGATCTGGCGGCTGCGGTCTTTCTGAGGAGAAAGGCCCCATGCGTTCGCGTCGCACGAGCCACTCGGCTGACGTTCGGTCTTCAGGCAGCCTCATGACGCTCAGACGGACACGCGGCTTTCTCACCCTGGGACTGGCGGCTCTGGTGGTCAGCACCTCGACCTCCGTGGCCGCGAATTGCCCACCGTACAGGATCCAGAACACCTCCTTCTGGTTCTTCGGTCGCGAGTTCCAGAGGACCCTGTCACCGGCAGAGCGGGAGGCGTGGCTCAAAGGGGAAGTTGTCCAGGGGTTCCCGGTCGCGGTGATCCCCCCGAGAGGGCCCGCGCCACTGACCGTCGGGGTGGCCTGGGTGCTGCGCCCGGAGGCTCCCCAGGTAATCGAGTTCGACGCGGAAGGAGACGGCGCTCCGGAGGTGTCTTCGACGCGGGACGAGGATTTCGGACACACGTACCAGAACCCGGGAATGTTTCAGGCCATCATCCGCGTCCGGAGCCGCCAGGGGCAGGTCACGGCGTACACCGTCCCGGTTACCGTGCTGACGCAGGCGGCCTTCGACGCGGAACTGCAGGGGCGCTTTGCGAGCCTCAAAGCAGCGCTGCGCCGCGGCGATCTCCGCGCTGGCCTCGAGTGTCTGCACAGCGAATCCAGGAGCCGGTACGAGGACCCGCTCAAGGCGCTCTCCCCGCGCGAGGTGGAGCGCGCCTTCCCCCCGGTCCGATTCGTGAAGCAGCACGCAGCAGAAGCACTGTACGAGGCGCTGCGACCCGCCTCACCCGCTGACCCGCCATTCCAGTTCCGCTTCCTGCTGGACTGGGACAGCGTCTGGCGGCTCCGGGATCTCTGGGAGGTGACCCGATGAGATGGCGTTCGTTCGCCGTCGGCATTCTGGCGATCGGCCCGGGTCTCTGCACGGGATTCGGCGCCGCCGAGGGAGCCGGGCCCTGGCGCGGTCAGGTGGTGGACGCCGAGACGGGTCAACCGATCTCTGGCGTGGTGATCCTCGCGGAGTGGCGGAAGCGCTCACCCGGCTTCATCCACTCCAGGGTCGAGTTCTACGACGCCGAGGAAGCTGTGACCGACCGCGAGGGGCGGTTTGTCGTGCCCGCCCGTTCCACGCGCGCGCTCAATCCGTTGGTAACCATCGAGGGTCCGATCCTGCACATGTTCAAGTCCGGCTACGGCCGATGGCGGTTTCGCGGGTCGGCGGGGTGGGGCAAGCTCGACTTGGCCGAACACGACAGGCTGCACAACGAAGCCTGGATGCGGTTCGAAGGGCCGGGGGCGGTCTTCGAGTTGCCTCCTTCGAGGACGCGAGAAGAGCGGCTGAAATCGTTATCGGAAGCATGGCCCTGGTCCAAGATCCCAGATTCGCGCATGCGGCGGTACCTCAGGGCCCTCGATGACGAGCGGGAAGCCCTCGGGCTTCAGCCCTCGGGTCGTGGCAAGTAGTTCGGAGGAAGCAATGAACGCGTTGCGGATCTGTCTATGCCTGGCGCTGCTCGTCTCTGCCTGTCGCAGCCAAGCCGTCTGGGCGTACGACTTGCACACTCATCGGGCGTTAGCAAGCCAGGCCGTCGACGTCTCGTCCCTCGATCTCGTCCTGCGATCGCACCTGGGCTTTCCGGAAGGACTGGACACGATGTTGATGCAGAGACCCGCTAGGCAGTGGGTCCAGGAAGGGGCATTCCTCGAGGATGAGCCTGAGGCTCGCGTGCGACACCACTTCCACAACCCGCTCGCGCTGTGGAACGCCGCGGGGCTTCAGCTCGCATTGGTGTCCGGGCAATCCTCCCTGCTCTGGCAACAAAACCTACACCAGGACTCCTTTGTCGGAGCGGGCAACGAGACGTGGAGTTGGCCCGTCGCGCGCCAACACTTCTACAACGCCCTCGCAGCTCCCACGAAGGCTCAACAGGACCAGGCGTTTGCCTGGACATTCCGTGCCCTGGGTCAGGTCATGCACCTCATCCAGGATGCCTCCGTGCCTGCCCACGTGCGTAACGACCCACACCTCAACAAGTGGGGCGTCGGCGATGTCGATTGGTATGAAAAGTGGGTGGAAGCAGGCGCCTCCAGGAATACCGACGTGTTCCAAAGACTGCTCGACGCCGACCCGATCGGTCCGTCCCCCCAGATCTTCCTCCCCACCGCCCATCCCGAGGCGCCGGTACCGATCGCCCGGCTCATCGATACGGACCGCTTCACCGGACAGAACGGCGAAGTCCTCACCGGGAATCGGATCGGGATCGCCGAGTATACGAATGGCAACTTCCTGAGCAAAGACACGACCTTCAAGGACTTTGCCCTCCCCAGGGTCACCAGCTTGGTCCCTGGGCAGCTCATCCCCGAGGGGCGTGGCTGGCGCCGCTACTTCAACAAGCGTGGCGACGGCGAGTCCATCGACTTCTTCGTGGCCGACGGGGTGCTGGCGCGATCCCTGAACCTTCGAGGCAGCCCCAGCGGGAACTATGTCCTGGACGATCGCGTGCACCAGGCCTACGCGGAGAAGCTGATCCCCCGCGCGATGGGGTATTCGGCGGCGCTCCTCGATTACTTCTTCCGCGGCAGACTTGAAATCCGTGTCGAGAGCGGCGGCTTCCGGATCGTCAACCTGACCCCGAACGAGGTTATGGACGGGTGGTTCGCGCTCTACTACGACGCCACGGACGGCAACCGCTATCAGCTCGCCGGGTGGCCGCTGCAGCTCCAGCCAGATGTGCCAAGCCCTGTTTTCCAGCCGCCCGCCTACCCGCCAACCAAGCCGCCGGCCAACGCCGGGAAGTACCTGGTCGTCTTCCGGGGTGCCCTCGGGCTCGAGCGCGACGCCGTCGCTGCGACCTGGGTGAACCTTCTGCCCCTCCGGGGGGTGTGGCACGCGTACCTGCTCTACCTCGCAGCCCCGGACTTCTATGCTTCGGTCAACCTCACATATCCCTCGCCGTCACTCGATCAAGAGTACTTCCAGGAATACTTCACGCGCGTCACAAGCAATGTGCCAGTGTCAGCGGACTTCGCGCTCCTGGAGCTGATCTACCGCCACCCGCAAGACGCGCCCGCGAACGTCCTCACACTGACGCAGTATGGCGGATGCGGAGACGACATTCCGAGAAACCCGGATCCTTACCAGCGTCCGGCGCTCGTAGACCTCGTCGAGTTTGAACCTCCCGCCGATCTTCAAACCCTCGAAGCCCTTCGATACGACACCAACCCGCCAACCATCCGTCGCGTCCTCCAGTCCTTGTCCGTCCAGGGCGAGTCGACCGCCGAGCTCGACATCTCTGACGTCGCGTTCTTCGGGCTTCGTCTTCGCAGTTACCCGAGTAGTGAGTACCCGCCGCCACCCCCCTTCCCACTCCCCTACCTCCAGAACTTTTGCCTCGCGGCAGCGCGTGTGACCGGGATCAGGTGAGGGCGGCGCGGCAGGCGGCGGCGAGGGCGTCGAAGGCATCGGTGAAGAAGTGGTCGGTGTCGAGCCAGCGGAGCCAGGGCTTTGCGGGGAGTGAGGCCACCAGCGCCTCGAGCTTCGTGCGGTCGCAGAACTGGTCGTGGGTGCCCGCGATGAGGGCAATGCGGCAGCGGGCCGCGCGGAGGAAGCCGAAGTCGTAGAGGTTCACCGTCGGCGCGATCCCGAGGTAGAAGCCGACGCGCGGGTCTGACGCCGCGACCTGGCCGCCCACGCGACTGCCGGAGGAATAGCCCGCGACGGCGAGCGACGGCGAGCCTCCGCCCAGCGTCTCCACGAGACACGCGAGCGCGCCCTCGACGTCGGCGACCTCGGCCTTCCCTTCGCCGTGGGTCCCCTCGCTCCCGCCGACGCCCCGGAAGTTGAACGCGAGTGTCGTCCAGCCGGCTTCCTGGAAGGCCTGCTCGGCGGTCAGGATGACGGGGGTGAGCATGGAGCCACCGTACAACGGGTGCGGGTGGCAAAGGACGACGCTGCGGCTCGGGTCCGCGACGGTGAGGCGTCCCTCGAGCTGAAGCCCATCCGTCGAGGGAAAGCGGACCAGCCTGGCGTCGCGTGGCAGGCGGAAGGGCACCCTACGGCTCGATGAGCCGGTCGTTCTCCGAGTAGTCCACCGGGCAGTCGAGGAGCACCGGCACGGACGACGCGAGCGCGGCGTCGAGCGCGGGCCTCAGGCCAGAAGCCGACTCCACGCGCACGCCCCGGCAGCCGAACGCCTCCGCCAGCCGGACGAAGTCCGGGTTGCCGAAGTCCACGCCGGCCGTCCGCCCGAACCGCCGCTGCTGCTTCCAGCGGATCGAGCCGTAGCCGCCGTCGTTGAAGATCAGGACGGCGAAGGCGAGGCCGAGGCGCCGCGCGGTCTCCAGCTCCTGGACGTTCATCATCAAGCCCGCGTCCCCCGTGACCGCGACGACCCGGCGCTGGGGGAGCGCGAGCTTCGCGGCGACCGCGCCCGGAAGGCCGATCCCCATCGCGGCGAAGCCGTTGGAGATGATCACGGTGTTCGGCACGCGCGCCCCGTAGCACTTGGCGACCCAGAGCTTGTGGGCGCCGACGTCGGAGATGACGAGGTCCTCCGGCCCGAGGGCCGCCTCGAGGTCGGCGAGGATCCGCTCGGGCAGGAGCGGGAACCGGTCGGAGCGGCGCCGCGGGTCGGCGGGCGGGCGTTCCGGCAGCACCCGGTCGGGCCGCGCCACGACGAGCGGCGCCAGCAGCTCGAGCGCCTCGCGGACGTCGGCGACGACCTCGACGGCGGGCTGGTAGCGGGCGTCCACCTCGGCGGCCGTGAAGTCCACGTGGACGATCTGGACCTCGCCCGTCCGGTTCCACTGCCCCGGCCCGTACTCGACGGGGTCGTAGCCCACGGCGACGACGAGGTCGGCCTTCGCGAACCCCGCGCGCTCGGCCTCGCCCGCGGCGAGCCCCACGGTCATCGCGGCCCACGGGTGGTCGGCCGGGATCGCGCCCTTGGCCATGAACGTGTTGACGACGGGGATCCCGGCGCGCCCCGCCAGGATCCGCAGCTCCTTCGACGCGCCGCCGCGGATCACGCCGTTCCCCGCGAGGATGAGCGGCCGCTCGGCCCGGTTGATCAGGTCCGCGGCGCGCGCGAGCGAGGGCCGGTCGGGCGAGGGGCGCCGCGGCCGGTCCACGCGGAGGGGCTCGCCGGCGGCGGGCTCCTGCGCGACGTCCTCGGGCAGCTCCAGATGGCAGGCGCCCGGCTTCTCCTCCTGGGCCACCTTGAACGCCTTCCGCACCACCTCCGGGATGACCGCGCCCGTTTCGATCTGCGTGTTCCACTTCGTGAACGGCCGGAACGCGTCCACGATGTCCACGTACTGGTGGGACTCCTTGTGGAGGAGGCCCCGCGGGAGCTGCCCCGTGATCGCGACGACGGGGGCGCGGTCGAGCGTCGCGTCGGCGAGGCCGGTGGCGAGGTTCGTCGCCCCGGGGCCGAGCGTCGCGAGGCAGACGCCGGCCTGGCCCATGAGGCGGCCCCAGACGTCCGCCATGAACGCGGCGGCCTGCTCGTGGCGGACGGGGACGAACCGGATCGCCGAGTCGGCGAGGGCGTCGTTGAGGTCGAGCGTCTCCTCGCCCGGGACGCCGAAGACGTAGCGGACGCCCTCGCGCTCGAGGCAGCGGATGAGGAGCTGCGCCCCGGTCACGCCCGGCCCTCCTTCACGACCTGATCATCGCAGGTCCGTCGGGCGTGAACAAGCTCGGACGCTCGCACGGCAGGCGGCGTCGAGGATGGCCAACGAGACGCGGCTGACGAGAGGGCCGCCGCCCGAGCCCGGGGGGCTCAGCTCGCGAACGCGCGGAACTCTCCCGTCTCTTCCACGGAAACGGGATACCCCTCGACGGCGGCGGGAATCTGCCGCAGCAGCTCGGGGGTCTTCTGGGTCAGGAAGACCCTGATGCACGGCTGTCCGTTGCACAGCCCCTCGGCGGTTCCGAGGACCCCCGGGAGGGACATCACGCGGTCGGTCAGCTCTCCGAGGACTTCCTGGATGGTCCGTCGCTCCATGGGCGTCAGCCTCATTCGCGATCCTACTCTATCCGCCGGAGCGGCGGCCGCTCACGCGGACGCCATCCCGCCCCGAAGAAACGGCCGGGGCCGGCTGCTGGCCGGCCCCGGGGTGGGTCAGACCGTGGTCGGATTCCTCCGCCTCACGGCGCGCCGTCGATGGTGACCCCTCCGCTTGCTCGGTCGAGCTGCCTCCAGCCCGACCGGCGCGCCGCAGCGTTGGGTCAGCGCTGCGTGCCGTTCAATCCGAAATGGTCGAGGCCGTCAGCCAGGATGACTACCGCCGGGCAGGTAGGTTCGGTGGTCGGTGGTTGTTCTTCATCGCGGCGGAGGGGAAGCCGATCACGGCCGCACTTGGTCCGTCGAACGGCTTTTGGGTTGTGGGCGATCGAGCGGCCTGATCTGCCCCGTCACCTCGATCACGACAGCCTCGCGCGGGATGCCCAGCGACCCGAGCGCCTGCTCCACCGTCGGCGTCCTGGAGTCGTCCTCGAGCCCGATCGCGACGCGGTTCTTAGCCTCGTCCAGATCCACCGTGGTCACGCCCGACATTTCCAGCATCCCCGCCGCGCGTTCTGTCCACCGCTTCAGCTGGGACACCGTGTACTGACCCTGGAGGGCGCGCACGCCCACTGCCGGCACTCGTTGTGCGCCGAACACGGCCTCGATCGCCGAGCGGGCGGCGGCGAGCTGCGACGGGTCGAGCAGGTATACGGCGAGCCGTCCGTCCTGGCCGATAAACATGCCGCCGAAGCCAGGCACCTTCTCCTCGACGCGCACAAGGAGGTCGTCATAGCGCTCCATCGTGCTCCGTTCCTGGGATGCCTCCCGGCCCGCCGTGACGATCGCCCTTGCAAGGAGGCCGGTGCCCACGGTGGTCGCTGCTAGCACAAAGCCGAGAGCAACTCGTGGCGCCGTCGTCCGGCTCAGAAGCCTCATGACGTCATTTATAATCGTAGAACAAGAAACCGAGCCCCCAACGGGGGGTCACCGCCATTCCGCTTTCACTGGCTCAACAGCTGTAACCGGCGGTTCAGAACGTCGTGAGCGCTCCAAGCTCGTGCTCGATGTTGGCGATCGGGCTGTAGACGAACAGCGTGCCCGATGAGTTGCCGCCCCAGAGGTTGCCAAGGAGTGTGACGCTGCCATCGGCGTTGATGCGGAACACCGGAGAACCGCTGTCGCCACCAGCTACTATCTGCACCGTGTTCTCCACGAAATCCTGACAGAGAAGGACGATGTTGGTGCCTGACACGCCGGTGTTGACGCAGGTGCGAGTGACGGTCCCCTGCGTCCAGCCAGTCGTTCGTCCAACCTTGTTCGCCGTTTCTCCAACCGTGGCGGGCCCTTCCGCGGTGATGGCAAACTCTCCGTCAATCTCGAGTGAGCCGTTGTTGGGTCCCGTCGTCCTGGCGATCACGCCGAGCGTAAAGAGCACCACATCGTCGCCGTCGCTGAAGTTCGAATCGGAATAGCGGCATCGTCTTCCCCGCGGGCAGCCGTTCGTGTTGCGGAAGAAAGCGGGGTCTGCCACCTCCGTCCCGATGAATTCGTCCGCCACCTGATTCAGCGGCTGATAATACTTGGTTCCATCCACTTCGCCTTGCTTGGTGCTGCAGTGAGAGGCGGTGACATAGCCCGCTGTGGCATTACGCGAGGCGTTGAAGCCCAGGCTGCAAAGGTACTGCGAGAAGCGGATCTGCAAGCCACCAACGACGGGCCGAACTTTGTCGCGAAGTGTTGTTACCCGCAGAATGGGCTCCGTCTCAACGACGTCCACGGACTGCGACGATACGCCCAGCGCAGGAAGCCTGGCCCGAACCAAGCTTTCGACGCCGCGGTCCAAGACGCCCACGACCAGCCGGCCGCTCGTCTCGTCGGCGTCGGTGAACACCACGCCCGCCAGCTCGAACAGGGGCAGGAGCCGTTGATGCAGCGCTTCGAGCGCTTGCGGATTCTGAGCTTGCACGCCTGACACCGCGGAGGCGACGGCCAGCGCCACCACGGCTGACCAAAGAATGACAGACCGTTCGAAGACCGACGTGAGGCGCCTGCTGCTTGTCATCGGACCCCTCCGCTTCTCACATTGAGCGTTTTTGGAAATGCGTAAGGCGGGCATGAGTATCCGTCTTCCCGCTTACACAGTCAAATGTAGATCTTGACCACGGGCCGCCCGTCCGCCCCCAGCCCCACGGCCGTGCCGACGACGCCGGGTCTGGCCAGCAGGGCGTCCGTGTGCGCCTCCTGGGCCGCGATGGCCTGGTCCAGCCCGGGTGGACCCGATGGCGGCCCGCCCGCCGAGGCGAATCCCGCCACCAGGACGGTGAATAGCACCGCCAGGACCGCAACCAGGTGCCAGCGCTGGGTCATCATGTCAGCCCCCCTGCCCTGTTCTGAGGTGGACACCGCCAGGCAGGATCGTGTCGTGACCGCCGGACCCGCGGGTCGCGGCCGTCACGCACACCCCCGCGGCCATGCGTTGTGCAAGCCTCGGACCAGGGATGTGAGTGGCCTGGCCGCGGCACCGGCGTCGCCTATCCGACGCGGACTTGCCCGCGGCGCCTCTGCGACGCGTGGCTTGCGGCACGCCCCGGAACGTGACGATTTCGGGCGGGTGCCCCCGCAATTCGTCAGCCGCGGACGCGCTACGTCACGACGGCCGGGTCGAGGCGGAGGACCACGTAGCCGCCGACCGCGCCCGCGCCGAAGCCGGGGGCGAACAGGCGCATCGGGCGCGAGATCACGCCCTCCCGGACGGCGTCGTGGATCGCGATCGGGATCGAGGCCGAGGAGGTGTTCCCGACGCAGGCGATGTCGAAGTAGAGGCGGTCGGGGGCGAGGCCGGCCGCCTGCGCGAGGTTCACCACCATCGTCTGGTTCGCCTGGTGCGGGACGACCAGGTCGATCGCGTCGAGGAGCGAGCCGGGGCCCCCGTCCGGATGGGGCTGGGTGCGCAGCTCCTCGAGCATCTGCGTGAGGTAGCGCTTGACGAGCGCGCGGACCTCGGGCCCGTAGACGGTGATGTTGTTGTCGAACTCGGGGTTCGGCCAGACGATCGAGTCCACCTCGCTCATCGGACCGCTCGCATAGGTCTGGTAGACCTCGACGTCGGGCGGCGCTCCTGTGGGCGCGGGCCCGACGACCAGCGCCGCCGCCCCGTCGCCGAAGATCATCCGGGAGGTCCGCACCGTCCCGATCTTGTCCGAGAACTTCTCGCCGCAGACGACGAGGACCGGGCGCTCCACCTCCTGGAGC
>CAYQDR010000103.1:0-17505 GCA_964416315.1 uncultured bacterium | reverse complement strand
TCGCCGCATGAAACTTGACTCATCCACGACAAGTCCGGTCCTTCAAGGACTCTAGTGCCGTTCCAACAAGCTTTGGCGAAGAGCGGCCGCGGGTGGCGCCGGTGAGGACCCCCGCGCCGAGGCGAAGGGGGACCCCTTCGCGTTCCTGGCGCGAGGCCGCGACTCGCGGCAGGGCGCGAACGGGTGACGCAGCCGAGGCGCGTCCGGGGCGAACCGGCGACAGGACCCGCGGCGTTTCGCCGGAAGAACTTGGATCTGCACTCTAGACGAGCTTGAGCTGGATGAGCTTCTTGTCGATGAGGACGTCCTCGCGGACGGGAGCGGGGCGGATCTTCCAGAACTGCATGAGGTCGGTCCCGATGATCACCTCCTCCGAGAGGTGGCGGGCGACGATGAACTGGTGGAGGATCGAGACGCCCTTCAGCTCGAAGAGCAGCCCGACCATCTCGTTGGTCTTGAGCTTCCCCCGGCCATCGCCGAGCAGGAATGTCCACGGCGTGCGCGCCCGCAGGGGCCGAGCGACCTTCACCGCGACGTCGCGGCGGATGAGCGACTTGGACGCGCCCGTGTCGAACAAGGCCTGGACGACGGCGGCACCCCGGTCCCCGCGAATGCGAATCCGCTTGGGAACCAAGCCCATGGCCGCATCCTAGGCGGCCGGCTGGGCAGCGTCAAGGACGGTGGGCCCGCGGCGCGGCCGCTCAGGCCTCGCGGGCGAGGGCGGCGAGGGCGCGGTCGAGGGCGACGGCCAGCTCCTCGACCTCGCGCTCGGTCATGGGGGTCGAGAGGCAGCCGAGGCCGTTCGTGTGGAGGAAGACCCCGGCGTCGAGGAGGTGGTGGTAGAGCCGCTCCATCCGCGCCTCGGCGGCCGGGTCCACGGCGTCGCGGTAGCTCCGGAGCGGCCGGTCGGTGAGGAGCAGCCGGAAGAGCGAGCCGTCGCCCGTCACCTGGCCGGGGACGCGGCGGGCGCGGAAGACCTCGCCGAGCCGCGCGCGCAGGCGGGCGCCGAACGCCTCGAGCCGGTCGAACGCGGCCGGATCGAGGGCCGCCATGGCCGCGAGGCCCGCCACCATGCTGACGGGGTTCGCGCTGAAGGTGCCGCCCGAGGCGATCCGCGCCCCGCGCGTCCCGGGGTCGAACACCTCCATGACCTCGGCCCGGCCGCCGGTCGCGCCGATCGGGAAGCCGCCGCCGATGATCTTGCCGAAGGCGACGAGGTCCGGCTCGCCGCCGTAGCGCCCCGACGCCCCGGTGTAGCCCACGCGGAAGCTGATCACCTCGTCGAAGATGAGGAGGATCCCGCGGGCGCGGGTGAGCTGGCGGAGGAAGGCGAGGAAGCCGGGGGCGGGCGGGATGAACCCCATCCGGTTCGACAGGGGGTCCACGAGCAGCGCGGCGAGCTCGGGGCCGTGAGCCTCGATCAGTCGCTCGGTCGCATCGCGGTCGTTCCAGGGGAGGACGAGCGTCTCGAGGACGCGGTGCTTCGGGATGCCGCCGGAGGAGGGCAGGCTCGCCGGGGCCTCGTCGGGCCCCCAGTCGGGCGGGCGGGAGTTGAAGCTCACCTGGACGTCGTCGTAGTAGCCGTGGTAGGCGCCCTCGAACTTGGCGATCCGGTCGCGGCCCGTGAAAGCCCGCGCGGCCTTGATCGCCATCATGACGGCCTCCGTGCCGGAGTTCCCGAAGCGCACGCGCTCGAGGGCGGGGACGCGGCCGACCAGCAGCTCGGCGAGCGCCACCTCCTCCGGGGTCGAGCCCGAGAACGCGGTCCCCCGAGCGAGCTGGCGGCTCACGGCCTCGACCACGGGCGGGAACGCGTGGCCGTGGATCAGCGCCGTGAAGTTGCCGATCGCGTCGAGGCGCTCGACCCCGTCCACGTCCGTGACCCGGCACCCCTTCCCCGAGGCGAGGTAGCACGGGTGCGGGCGGACGGGCATGTTCGCCTTCGAGGTCCCGCCGGGGATCACGCGGCTCGCCCGCGCGAAGAGCCGCGCGGAGGCCGAGTCCGGCTCGCGGAACTGTTTGGTCACCGCTGCCTCCCGCGGGTCCGGCACTCGGGACTCAGCTCCCGGGGCCCAGGACGTCTGCCGCCGCGACACACGCGGCGTGCCGACTCCCGATGGGGGTCATTTCCACGATCTCCCCGTCGATCAACTCCACACGATCATCGTCGCCGAAGATCCCGGCCTGGCCCATCCGGTGGTACTCATCCACCGTGAACCGGCGTCTGACGAGCTGAAGCGCCATCGCCACTCTCCTCATGCTCTTGCGAAACCCCTCTCAATGCTACCCCAGAGCAGGCGGGCTCGAGGCCGCGTCCCGAGACCCCTCCCCCGCTGGGGTCACCGGTCGTCAGGGGCCCCCGGTCTGACCCTCCCGAGGGAGGAGAGGGGGATTCCGGTTAGCGTTCCTCGGAAAGCTTCGCCTTCACGAGCCCGATCACGCGCCCGGCGAGCTCCAAGGCGCGGCGGGCGTCGATCTCATCGAACGCCTCGGCGGGGATCCCCCCGGGGAGGCTGTTGGGATACCGGGTCGGAACGTAATAGTGGTCGAGCGGGGCGGCCTGCGGCTTCAGGGCCCCGAACTCGCCATCCAGCCTTACGCATTCCCCGGCCAGGTCTGCCACCGAGTGACCGAGCACCTGTTCGGCTCCCCGGGCATAGAGAAAGCCCTTCAAGGCCTTCTCAGCCGCCTGCTGGCAGAGAAAACATGCGAGGTTGTAGCGACTCCCGGCCAAGCTGTACTCGGCGTCGCTCAGGTCGTGCTCCGCCTGCCTGAGCCAGCGGAACCCTTCTGCCTTCGGATCAGGCCTCATACACGACCTTGCCGCGTCCGATTGCCGCGCGGACGAAAGGACTGCCTTCGGCCATCGCCCTGAATTCCTCCGGCGTATAGACGAACAGATCAAGGGCAATGGACGGGTTGAGCGCACGGTAGAACCGTTCCAGTCGGCGGGTGAACCGCTCGTCGGACCGAGCGACCAGGATGAGGTCGAGGTCGCTCGTCGGCCCGACGTTCCCGGACGCCAGGGAGCCGAAGAGAATCGCCTTGGTCACCCCGAGGCGCGGGAGCTCGGGGAGGATGCGCCGAAGCTCCCCCTCGAGCCGCGCGCGCCGTTCGTTCCCTTCGCTCCAACGAACGCGTGTGCGAGCCACAGCGTCACTCTAGTCCGGACGGACGTGAACGTCAAAGAACCTCGGGGCGACGTCAGGAGAGGGGGCTGAGCGGCTTCACGCCACGCCGACGCGGATGTCCAGCCAGCCGAGCGGCGTCACCACCGCGCGCTCGCCGGGCCGGAGCAGCACCGTCGTCGTCGCGGCCTCGAAGATCGCCGGGCCGTCCACCGCCTGGCCCGGGGCGACGGCGTCGAGGTCGAAGATCGGCGCCTCGGCCCACCCCCCGAGGAAGACGCGCCGCCGGGCGTGCGGGGGAACCGGCGCGCGCGCCGGGAGCGCGAGCTCCTCCGGAAGCGCCGGGAGCTCGCCGACGACCGCGAGGCGCGCGTTCACGAGCACGACCTCCTGGTCCGGCGCCGCGTAGGTGTAGAGCTCCTCGTGGCGCCGGTGGAAGCGCTCGACGACCTCCTTCATCAGGTCGGGGGCGTCGAGGTCCACCCCGTCGAGCGAGACGCCGACCTCGAAGATCTGCTCGCCGTAGCGCATGTCCACCGCCCGGGAGATCCGCACGGGCCCCGCGAAGGCCTCGGCGAGCCGCCGGCGCCCCTCGGCCTCCATCTCCGCGAAGACCCGCCGGAGGTCCGCCGCCCCGACGCGCCGGGCGTCCCCGACGTGGGTCCGCACGGCCTCGTAGCGGAGGTCGGTCGCCAGCATCCCCCACGCCGAGAGCACGGCCGCCACCCGCGGGACGACGACCCGCCCGATCTCGAGCCGCCGCGCGACGTCCGTGATGTGGAGGCCCGCCGCCCCGCCGAAGGCGAGGACGGCGAACCGGCGCGGGTCCACGCCGCGGCGGACCGAGACCAGGCGGATCCCTTCCGCCATCCGCGTGTTGACGACGCGGTGGATCCCGTCCGCGGCCGTCAGGCGGTCGGTCCCGAGCCGGCGCGCGATCTGGTCCACCACGCGCTCGGCCGCGCCCACGTCGAGGCGCGCGCGCCCCCCGAGGAAGTTCGCGGGGTCGAGGCAGCCGAGGACCAGGTTCGCGTCGGTGACCGTGGGGGCCGTGCCGCCCTTGCCGTAGCACGCGGGGCCCGGGTCGGCCCCCGCGCTCTCCGGGCCGACGTCGAGGATCCCGGCCGCGTCCACGCGCGCGATCGAGCCTCCGCCCGCGCCGAGGCTCACGATGTCGAGGCTCGGGAGCGCGACCTTGTGGCCGGCCACGGTCCGATCCACGGAGAGGTGCGCCGCGCCTCCCTCGATCAGCGAGATGTCGGTGGAGGTCCCGCCCATGTCGAAGGGGATCAGGTTCCCCTCCCCGAGGAGCCGCGCGGAGTACCGTCCGCCGGCGACCCCGCCCGCCGGCCCCGAGAGGACCGCGCCCGCGGCCAGGCGCACGGCGTCGGCGATCGGGGCCACGCCGCCGTGCGACTGCATGATGAGGACCGAGCCCCGATACCCCGCGGCGCGGAGGCGCTCCGCGAGCCGCGCGAGGTAGCGCGAGAGCGCGGGCCCGACGTAGGCGTTGACGACGGTCGTGCAGACCCGCTCGTACTCTTTGATCTGGGGCAGCACCTCCGAGGAGAGCGACACGTACGCGTCCGGGAGCGCCCGCCGGAGCGCCGCGCCCGTCGCGGCCTCGTGGTGGCCATCGCGGTAGGCGTGGAGGTAGCACACCGCGACGGCCTCGACCCGCTCGCGCCGGAGCCGGGCGATCGCCGCCGCGAGCGAGCGACGGTCGAGCCGGACGGCGACGCGGCCGTCGGGACGGAGCCGCTCCCGGACCCCGAACCGGCGGGCGCGCGGGACGAGCGGCTCGGGTGCGGCCATGCGCAGGTTGTACCGGTCGTCCTTGAGCCCTTCCCGCATCTCGATCACGTCGCGGTGCCCCTCGGTCGTGAGGAGCCCGACGCGCGCCCCTTTCCGTTCGAGGAGGGCGTTGGTCGCGACCGTGGTCCCGTGGACGATCCGCTCGGTCTCGTGGAGGAGCGCCGCCCGGTCCAGGCCGAGCGCCGCCGCCAGGAGGTCGAGCCCGTCCATGACGCCGATCGAGGAATCGGCGGGCGTCGAGACCGACTTCGCGAGCGTGACGCGCCCGGCGTCGTCCACGGCGACCAGGTCCGTGAAGGTGCCGCCGACGTCGACCCCGATCCGGTACATCGCTCAGCGCCTCCCCCTCACCCTTCTCCCTCTCCCCCGAGGGGAGAGGGTCGGGGGGAGGGGCCGTTCCCCGTTGCGCGTCACCACGCCGTTCGCCCGATCGGCCGCCCGCGCCGCGGGGTCGCGCCGCCGGGCGTCGCCCCACCCCCCGCCTCCGCCCGACTCGACGACGAAGACGTCGCCCGGGCGCACGAGGATCCCGACCTCCTTCGTCTTCAGCACGCGGTCGGGCCGGCCGCGCGAGCGCAGGCGGTAGCGGTGCGGAAGGCCGTCCCGGCCGCCGAGGATCCCGTAGGGCGCGTACCGCACGCCGTCCCCGGCCGTGTTCGCGCGCGCGGGCCCGTCCGTCTCGACGACCAGCTCGAGCACCGCGCCGACACCGCCCCGGTGCTGCCCCTCGCCGGCCGAGTCGGGGCGGAACTCGTGCCGCCGGAAGAAGAGGGGGAAGCGTACCTCGGCGACCTCGACGCTCCCGAACTTGATCCCGCCGGCCGCCTGCCCCTCCCCCGCCGTGGGCCAGCCGTCCCCCGCCGACGAGGCCCCGCCGCCGGGGCGCGCGTGGAACATGTGCCAGATGAACGGGCGGCCGGAGCGCGGGTCCGTCCCCTGGATCGCGATCCGGAAGCGCCGTCCCCAGCCGGCCATGACGCGCTCGGGGCACGCGGGCGCGAGCGCCTTCAGGACGGCCTCGGCGATCTCCTGGGCGCAGTGGTTCGTGCAGAGCGTCAAGGGTGCGGGCGGGTTGGCCCACACGACCGTCCCGGGCTTCGCCACGACGGTCAGCGGCCGGAAGGTCCCGTCGTTCTTCGGCGTCTCCGGGTCGATCAGGTACGCGAGCGCCATCACCACCGCCGAGCGCATGTTCGGGTACGAGGAGTTGACGAAGCCGGCGACCTGGGGGTGGGAGTCGGTGAGGTCCACCGTGAGGTCGCTTCCGCGCTTCGTCACCGTCGCCCGGATGTAGACGTCGCGCGCGCCGTGACCGTCGTCGTCGAGGATCGCCTCGCCCCGGTAGACGCCGTCTCTCCAGGTGGCGATGCAGGCCCGGGTCTGGCGCTCGGCGCCGTCCAGCACCGCCTCCACCGCGGCCGCGGCCGTCTCGGAGCCGTACTCCTCGAGGAGCGCGAGCAGCCGTCGCTCCCCGACCCGCGCCGAGCCGATCATCGCCGCCAGGTCGCCGCGGAAGTCGCGCGGATGGCGGACGTTCGTCGCGAGCATGTGGAGGACGTCCTCGCGGAGCGTCCCCGCGTCGTAGAGACGGAGCGGCGTGATCCGGATCCCCTCCTGCCAGATCTCCGTGGCCGCGGGGTTGTAGCCGCCGTGGGTCGCCCCACCGATGTCGCTCTGGTGGGAGCGGTTCACCGACCAGAAGGCGAGGCGATTTTCCATCTCGGCCGTGACGCGCTCGGCTCCCGCCTCGCGGACGTCCCGGCCTGTTGGCGCGAACACCGGGACGAAGGCCGTGAGGTCGGGCAGGTGGTTGTTCCCGTGGTAAGGGTCGTTGAGGAGATAGACGTCGCCCGGCCGGATCCCGTCGCCGAAGAACTGCCGGACGCTCTTCACGGCCCACGGCACCGCCCCCACGTGGATCGGGACGTGCTCGGCCTGGGCGACGAGCCGCCCGTCGGCGTCGCAGAGGGCCGTCGAGAAGTCGCGGCTCGAGTTGAGGATCTGGGAGTACGAGGTCCGGAGCATCGCCTCGCCCATCTCCTGGACGACCGCCTCGAGGCGGTGCCGGATGACCGAGACGGTGATGGGATCTATCATCTGGTCGCGACGGCTCCGGCCTGCGGCCTCCGCGACGTCGCTCCCTTCTCGTACGCCCTCAGCCACGAGACGCCCTCCTCGCTGCGGCCGGCGGCCGCGCAGCGAACCTCATCTTACTCGATGCCCCGAGCCCGCCCAAGGGTCAGGGCGCGCGGCCGCGCCGTCCGAAGGTTGCGCGCCCGACCGGGGGGCACCAGGTGCAACAGTCCACCCGTCGCCCGCGAGGATTTCATCGGTACGCATCCCGTCTGTGCCCGATCTTGACCACGACCACGGTCGCATCGGCGTCCTGAACTGCGTAAAGGACGCGGTAGTCTCCCTGACGTATCCGATACTTGTCCTCGCTGGAGAGCTTTTCGCAGCCATGCGGGCGAGGATCGGAAGCCAGGCTTTGGATTTGCCCGACGATCCGCTGGCGATCCTTGGATGGGAGAGCTTCGAGTTCCTTGGCGGCTGAGCGCTTGATGCGGAGCCTATATCTTGCCACGGCGCCTCAGATCTCTGAGCACATCCTCGAAGGCCAGGTCGGGTTCCTTCGCCCGGGCCTCGAAGGCGGCGAGATCCTCGGCGTCCTCGGCCAGGCTCCGCCTCACGGCGTCATTCACCAGGTCGGAGAGGCTCCGTTCCGTCTGAACGGCCTTGATCCTGAGAGCCTTGTGAAGGCTGGGGTCGAAATACACCGTCGCGCGCTTCTGAGTGGCCACGGTCCGGAGTATAGCGTCGCAACGTCATAGCGTCAAGACGCCGTATCACAGGCCTGATACGCCCCTTGTGATACGCCCCCTTGCCGCGCCGGGCGGCTTCGTCTATCCTGCCCCGCGCGATGAGGCTGCCCGCCCTGATCGCCGGGGTGTACGAGTTCCCCGAGCGGAAGACCGCCCGGAGCCCGTTGGAGATCCAGGCGCTCTCGGCCCGCGCCGCCCTGGTGGACGCCGGTCTCGGCCTCCGCGACGTGGACGGCTACTTCACCGCGGCCGGCCCGGGCGGCACGGGTCCGCTTGCGGCCCTCGACTACCTGAACCTCCAGCCGCGCTGGGTGGACGGGACCTCGATCGGCGGGGCGTCGTTCGTCGCCCACGTCCACCACGCGGCCGCGGCGATCGCGGAGGGGCGGTGCCGCGTCGCGCTCATCACGTACGGGGCGACCCCGCGCGCCCAGGGCGTGGCCGTCGGAACCCGCGGGCGCGGGGGCGGCGGGGACTACCTCGACCAGTTCGAGGCGATCTACGGCCCCTCCACGGTGAGCCTCTATGCCCTCGTGGCCCAGCGCCACATGCACCTCTACGGGACGACCGGCGCCCAGCTCGCGGCGATCGCCGTCGCGTGCCGCCGCCACGCGAGCCTGAACCCGGACGCGCTCTACCGCGAGCCGATCACGGTGGGCGACGTCCTCGCCTCCCCGCTGATCGCCTCGCCCCTCCACCTCCTCGACTGCTGCGTGATCTCGGACGGGGGCGGCGCCGTCGTGGTGGTCCACCCGGACCTCGCCCGCGACCTGCCGAAGCCCGGTATCCGCATCCTCGGCGCCGCCGAGGCCGTCGCCCACACGGCAGCCGGCCGTCGCGACTACCTCGTCTCCGCGGCGGCCCAGAGCGGGCCACGTGCCCTCGCCGAGGCCGGCGTCGGCCACGACGACCTCGACATGGCGATGGTCTACGACTCCTTCACGATCACCGTCCTCGTGACGCTCGAGGACGTGGGCTTCTGCAAGAAGGGCGAGGGCGGGCGGTTCGTCGAAGGCGGGCGCCTCGAGCTGGGCGGAGGGCTCCCCCTCAACACCGACGGCGGCGGGCTCTCGTCGAACCACCCGGGGATGCGCGGGATCTTCCTCGTGATCGAGGCGGTCCGGCAGCTCCGCGGGGAGGGCGGGCCCCGGCAGGTCCCGGACTGCCGGCTCGCGCTCGTCCACGGGACCGGCGGGGCGCTCGGCACCCGTCACTCCGGGGTGACGCTCGTCCTCGGGCGTCCGTAGGGGAGCCCGCGCGTGCCGCGGCCCGTCGAGCCCGAGGACCTCCTAGCGCTCAGGACGATCGCGGACGTCCAGCTCGCGCCGGGCGGCCAGCGCGTCGCCTACACGCTCACCGAGATCGACGCGGCCGCCGACGACTACCGGAGCGCGATCTGGGTCGTCCCGGCGTCGGGCGGCGAGCCGCGCCGGCTCACGCACGGGTCCCGGCGCGACTCGGCGCCGCGCTGGTCGCCCGACGGGCGCTGGCTCGCTTTCCTCTCCGACCGCGACGGCGGCGCGCCCCAGCTCTACCTGCTCCCCGCCGACGGCGGCGAGGCGCGGAAGGTCACCGCGCTCGAGGGCGGCGCCGGGCCCGCCGCGTGGGCGCCGGACGGGACGCGGCTCGCCTTCGCCGCGCGCGGGCCCCTGGAGACGCCCCCGGCCGACCGGGAGGCGCGCGCCCGCTGGGCCGAGCGCCCGCGCGTCATCACGCGCGCCGCCTACAAGGACGACGGCGCCGGCTACCAGCTCGACACGCGGAGCCACCTCTTCGTCGTGCGGGTCGCCGACGGCGAGGTCCGCCGGGTCACGGACGCGGTGGGCGACGACCGCACCCCCGCGTGGGCGCCGGACGGCCGCCGGCTCGTCTTCAGCCGGACGCGCGCCGGGGCCGCCGACTACCAGGTCTCCGACCTCTGGGTCGTGGACCTGGACGGCGGGGCGCCCCGGCAGCTGACCGTGGACGTGGGCCGCGCGGCCTCGCCGACCTGGTCCCCGGACGGCGCGACGATCGCGTGCTACGGCACCGACGAGCAGCAGCCCGGCTACGGCGACCCGATCTACCGGGTCTGGCTCGTCCCCGCCGCGGGCGGCCCGGCGCGCCGGCTCACGGCCGGCTGGGACCGGGGGGCGTTCCTCGTCCCACCCCCCGCCGTCAACCCGGGGCCCGCGTGGGCGCCCGACGGCGGGAGCGTCACCTTCGTCGCCGCCGACCGGGGCAACGTCCACGTCGTCCGCGGGGCGGTGGCCGACGGGAGCGTGCGGCCGGTCGTCGGAGGCGGGCGCCAGCTCTGGTGGCTCCACGCCGCGGCGGGCCGGCTCGCCTTCGTCGCGAGCGCGCCCACCGAGCCCGGCGACGTCTGGGTCGCCGCGTGGGACGGGAGCGACGAGCGGCGGCTCACCCGGGTCAACGCGGGGCTCCTCGACGGGCTCGCCCTCCCGCGGGTCGAGCGCCGCGCCTTCGCGAGCCCGCACGGGGGGACGCTCGACGGCTGGGTCGTCCACCCGGTGACGACCGGAGGGACGGGACGCCCGGAGGGCCGCAGGCCCGACGCGTCCCGGCGATCAGAAAATCGACGGCCCGTCCCGCTCCTCGTGTTCCTCCACGGCGGTCCTCACGCCTTCGCGGGCAACGTCTTTCAGCACGGCGCCTTCTACTGGTACGTCCTCGCCGCGCGGGGCTGGGCGGTGCTCGCGCTGAACGCCCACGGCTCCGGCTCCTACGGCCAGGCGTTCGCGCATGCCCTCCGCGGCCGCTGGGGGGAGTACGACCTCCCCGAGCAGCTCGCCGCCGCGGACGCGCTCGTCGCCGACGGGCTCGCCGACCCCGAGCGGCTCGCCGTGGCCGGCTACTCCTACGGCGGCTACATGACGGCGTGGACCATCGCCCACACCGACCGCTTCAAGGCGGCGGTGGTCGGGGCGCCGGTCACGAACCTCGAGTCCTTCCACGGGACCTCGGACATCGGCCCGTGGTTCGGCCTCTTCGAGATGAAGGGGGACCTCGTCGGCCACCGCGAGACCTACCGGCGCCTCTCGCCCGTCACCTACGTCGACCGGATCACGACGCCGACGCTCGTCCTTCACGGTGAGGCGGACGACCGCTGCCCGATCGGCCAGGGCGAGGAGCTCTACGCCGGGCTCGTCGCCGTCGGAAAGGTGCCGGCCGAATTCGTGCGCTACCCGGGGGCGAGCCACCTGTTCGTCGGGACCGGCCGGCCGAGCCACCGCGTGGACTACACGCGGCGGATCGTCGCGTGGGTCACACGGTTCACCCTCTCCCCCGCCGGGTCGAGTCCCCTCTCCCCGGGTGGGGGAGAGGGCCGGGGTGAGGGGGTCACGCGGTGAACGGCTCCACCAAACCCCTCCCCGACGTCACGCCCGAGTCCCGGCCCTACTGGGAGGGGTGCCGCCGGCACGAGCTCCTCCTCCAGCGCTGCGGGGCCTGCGGCGCCGTCCAGCACTACCCGCGCGGGGTCTGCGCGACCTGCTGGAGCGCCGACCTCGAGTGGCAGCGGAGCTCCGGGCGCGGCACCGTCTGGACGTTCACCGTCGTCCACCGGAGCCAGGCCCCGGGGTTCAAGGACGCGCTGCCGTACGTCCTGGCGTACGTCGAGCTGGAGGAGGGCGTCCAGATGCTCACGAACCTGGTCGAGTGCGACCCGGCGCGCGTCGCGATCGGCACGCCCGTCGAAGTGACGTTCGAGGACGTGACGCCCGAGGTCTCGATCCCCCGCTTCCGCCCGGTCGGCTGACGGCTCGGAACTCGGACCCCCCACCGCCGCCTCTCCCCGTCAACCCTTGGCGGACGGATGACACTGTATTACGAATTCGGGGCCATCGCCGAAGCGCTGATCCGCGTCGCCGGCCTCTATCTCGAGGGCCCGGGCGACTACGACGCGCTGTACCTCTGAGCGGCCGAACTTCCGGCGGCCCGCACGCCTTCGCGGGGAGCGTCTTCGGGCATCGTGCTGGCCGATCTCGTCCGGACGCGCTATGCTGTCGTCGCGTGAACGGGTGAAGGAGGGCGCCCCCATGGACCTGACCTACTCCCCCGACGACCTCGCCTTCCGCGACGCGACCCGCCGCTGGCTCGAGGCGAACCTACCCCGCGGCGAGCTCAAGACCCTCGAGGAGCGCAAGGCCTGGCACCGGCAGCTCTACGACGCGGGCTACCTCGGCATGGGCTGGCCGCGCGAGTACGGCGGCCAGGACGCGGGCCCGCTCCGGCAGGCGATCGTCGCCGACGAGATGGCGCGCGTGAACGCGCCCCCGCCGATCAACGGCCTCGGCATCTCGATCGTCGGCCCGACGATCGTCGTCCACGGCACCGAGGCGCAGAAGCGGCGCTACCTCCGCAAGATCCTCACGGCCGAGGAGCTCTGGTGCCAGCTCTACTCCGAGCCGAACGCCGGCTCCGACCTGGCGAGCCTCCGGACGCGCGCCGAGGACCGGGGCGACCACGTCGTCGTCAACGGCCAGAAGATCTGGACGAGCGGGGGCGCCGGCGCCGACTGGGGCCTCCTCCTCGCGCGGACGGACCCGACGGTCCCGAAGCACAAGGGGATCTCGTGCTTCCTCCTCCACATGCGCCAGCCGGGCGTCGAGGTGCGTCCCCTCCGGCAGATCACGGGGAGCGCCCACTTCTCCGAGGTCTTCATGACGGACGCGCGCGCCGAGAAGGCCGATCTCATCGGCCGGCTCGGCCAGGGGTGGGAGATCGCCCAGACCACGCTCTCCTACGAGCGCGGGGGAAACTCGCTCGCCCGCGTCACGCGCTACAAGGCGGCGTTCCACCAGCTCGTCCAGGCGGCGAAGACGCTCACGCGCGGCGGCCGGCCGCTCCTCGACGACCCCCTGGTCCGGAGCCGCATCGGGCGCATCTACGCCGAGCTCGAGGTCCAGCGCTACGCCGCGCTCCGGGTCCTCTCCGCCCTCGACAAGGGCGAGTCGCCGGGGCCCGCCTCCTCCATCACCAAGCTCTCCTACAGCGAGTTCGAGAAGCGCTACCACGAGCTCGCCCTGGAGATCCTGGGGCCCTGGGGCCAGCTCACGGCCGGCGTGCCCTGGGAGTTCCTCGAGATCGCGACGTCCTCCGGGGAGCCCGGGACGTGGGCCCACGCCTTCCTCTGGTCGCGCGCCGGGACGATCTACGCCGGGTCTTCCGAGATCCAGAAGAACGTGATCGGCGAGCGCGTCCTCGGCCTCCCGAAGGAGGTGCGCGCCGACCGCCTGAAGGCGTAGGCGCCGCGCGTGGACTTCGCCTTCAGCTCCGACCAGCAGCTCCTCAAGCAGGCGGCGCGCGCCTGGCTGGCGGAGCACTGCCCCTCGACCGTCGTCCGCGCGCTCTGGGACGACGCCCGGGGTGAGAGCGAGACGATGTGGAAGGAGATGGCGCGGCTCGGCTGGCTCGGCCTCGCCTTCCCCGAGGCCGAGGGCGGCAGCGCGCTCGGCATGGTCGAGACCGCGGTCCTGCTGGAGGAGATGGGCTACGCGGCCTGTCCGGGCCCGTACCTCCCCACCGTGCTCGCCGGGCTCGCGATCGCCGAGGCTGCCACCCCCGCCCAGCGGAGCCGCTGGCTCCCGGCGATCGCCACGGGCCAGGCGCGCGCGACGGTCGCCTTCCTCGACGCCCCGGTGGATTGGGCGCCCGAGGCCACGGCGACTCGCGCGGAGCGGGTGGGCGCGGGCTGCGCGCTCACCGGCGTGAAGCAGTTCGTCCCGTGGGCCCACGTCGCCGATCTGCTGCTCGTCCCGGCGCGCGCGGCCGAAGGCGTGTCGCTCTTCCTCGTCGAGCCCACGGCCTCCGGCCTCACGTTCTCACCCCTCCTCGGGATGGACCTCGGCACCCGCTGGGCGACCGTGCGGCTCGACCGCGTCCCCGTCGCGGCCGACGCGATCCTGGGCGAGCCCGGACAGGCGACGGGGAGGCTCGACTGGCTCCTCCGCCGCGGCGCCGTCGGAGCGGCGGCCGAGATGCTCGGCGCCGCGCGGCGCTGCCTCGACCTGTCCGTCGCCTACGCCAAGGTCCGCGAGCAGTTCGGCCAGCCGATCGGCGCCTTCCAGGCGATCCGCCACAAGTGCGCCGAGATGCTCCTCGAGGTCGAGAACGCGCACGCGGCCACCTACTACGCGGCCTGGGCGCTCGACGCCGGGGCCGAGGACCAGGACCTCGCGCCCTCGATCGCGAAGACGTACGTGAGCGAGGCGGCGCGGCGGGTTTGCGGCGAGGCGATCCAGGTCCACGGCGGGATCGGCTTCACCTGGGAGTACGACCTCCATCTCTACATGAAGCGCGCCAAGGCCCTCGAGGCGATGTACGGCGACGCCGAGCACCACCGCGAGCTGATCGCCCGGCGCGTCGCGCGCTGAGCCCCCGCATCGTGGCCGATCCCACGCCGCCCCTCGAGGGCATCCGCGTCGTCGATCTCACGAGCTACATCGCGGGCTCGTACGCCGGGATGATGCTGGCCGACCTCGGGGCGCGCGTCGTCAAGGTGGAGTCGCTCCGCGGCGACCCGTTCCGCGAGCTCCCCGGCTTCTGGGGCTGGAACCGCGGCAAGCGCTCGATCGCCGTCAACCTGAAGGCCCCCGAGGGGCGCCGGATCGTCGAGCGGCTCGCCGCCGGAGCCGACGTCGTCATGGAGAACATGCGCCCCGGCGTCGCGGCCGAGCTGGGCCTCGGCGACGCGCGGCTCCGCGCGCGGAACCCCCGGCTCGTCTACTGCTCGGTCACCGCGTTCGGCTCGACGGGCCCGTACGCGGACCGCCCGGCGTTCGACCCGGTCCTCCAGGCGATGGCCGGGGTCATGGCGCTCCAGGGGTTCGGGGGGCCGCCCCAGTACCTCCGGATCCCCGTCACCGACTACTACGCCGCCGCGCTCGCCGTCCAGGCGATCCTCGCCGCGCTCTACGTCCGCGAGCGGACCGGGCGCGGCCAGTGGGTCGAAACGTCGCTCCTCCACGCCGTCCTCGCGCTCCAGTCCGGCCACGTCGCGGACTACCCGGGGAAGCCCACCGGGTTCCGCGACAACCCGACCTACCGCCTCTACCAGGCGGGGGACGGCGAGTGGCTCTTCCTCGCCTGCGGCAACCAGGCGTTCTGGGGGAAGCTCTGCACGGCCCTTGGCCTCGAGTCCCTCCGGGACGACCCCCGGTTCGCCTCGTGGATGCTCCGGCTCGACAACCGCGAGGCGCTGCTCCCGCTCTTCGAAGCGAGGTTCCGGAGCCGGCCGCGGCAGGAGTGGCTCGACGTCCTCGCCGCCCACGACATCCCCGCCGCCCCCGTCCAGTCGCTCGCCGCGTTCATGGACGACCCCGCGGTCCGCCACCACGAGATGATCCACGAGTACGACCACCCCGAGGTCGGCCGGCTCCGGCTGATCGGCCAGCCGTTGGTGTTCTCCGACACCCGGACCCGCGACCCCGGGCCCCCGCCCACGCTCGGCCAGCACACGGACGAGATCCTGCGCGAGCTCGGCTACGACCCGGCGACGATCGCCGAGCTCCGGCGACGCGGGATCCTCGGCGGCGAGGCCCCGGCGTGAGCCCGATTCCCCTCTCCCCGGCTGGGGGAGAGGGGAGGGTGAGGGGGGCGCCCGCGCCCAAGCACTTCGCCGACCGCGCGGTGGTCCACGCCATGCGCTACGACCACCTCGAGCTGTGGCTCGGGCTCTCCCGCGTCGTGCGGCGCTGGCTCAGGCCCGGGTGCCGGGTGCTCGACCTCGGCTCCAGCGCGGGGGACTGCCTCCGGCTCCTCTGCGAGGTCCGGCCGCTCCGCCTGAGCGTGGGGACCTACCGTCGGTGGCGCGCGACGCGCCGGTCCGAGCGGAGCGAGTGGTTCGCCTCGGACGCGGACGAGCGCCGCTACTTCACCGAGGTCGGCAAGCTCGTCTTCCTCGGGGCAAAGTCGGGGGCCGATTGACTGGACACCGCCGGAGGGCTCTGGTAAGGTATCGAGCGCTTTTCCGCACGGTGGACAGGTAGCTCAGTTGGTAGAGCACGGGACTGAAAATCCCGGTGTCGGGAGTTCAATTCTCCCCCTGTCCACCATTTCTTTCTTCTCGCGACACGAGGATCCGAGCGCCGCTCGGCAACAGAATCGCGGTCTTGCAGAATCCCGGTGTCGCCTGGCATCGATCGGGACGTGACTTGCGGGTTCCCCGGGGGAGCTTGACGGGTTCCCGATCCGCCGATTATAGTTAAAATGTCCTTTTTCCAGGAGGCGGGGAATGGCGCGCACGGTGACGGCAGCCCAGGCCAAGTCGGAGCTGGCCGAGTGCATTCGCAAGGCCGAGAGCGGGGAAGCGGTGATCATTACCCGGCATGGCAAGCCCGTCGCTGTGCTGGTCGCGGCGGAACGCCTGGCCTACATCGCCGGAGGGCGCGGCCGTCGGGGTGGAGGCCTGGCTGCCCTGGCCGGAGGCTGGAAGGGATCGGAGGACTTCGTCCGGACGCTGGCGAAACTGCGGCGATCGCAGGCGCGGCGCATCGTCAGGCTGGACAGCTGAGTGGCGTATCTCTTCGATACCGACGCGATCTCCGAGGTCCTCAAGCCGAAGCCCCTCGCCGAGTACGTGCGCTGGCTCGAGACGATCCCGCGAGCCGACCAGTTCACGAGCGCTGTGGTCGTCGGCGAGCTGTTCAAGGGGGCCTTCCGTTCGCCGAACGCCGGGCGGCACATCCGGAACATCGAGTCCCGGGTCCTTCCTGCCCTCACTGTGATCCCGTACGATCTCGATATCGCCAGGGTCTACGGAGCTACCCAGGCCCACCTCAAGGACGAGGGTCGCGCCCTGGCCGACGCCGATCTCCAGATTGCCGCCACGGCCCTCCATCGCGAGCTCGAGCTCGTCACCGGCAACCTCCGTCACTTCCGGCGCATCCTTGGGCTGCGGATCTGCACCGCGCTCGCGGAGGCGCGTACCCGTCAACAATAGGTACGTCGAGTATCCCTGACGCCGTGTTCACCCAGGCGAGGAGGCTGGCGCGTTACAACTGGCCGCTCTATGCGGGGGCCGGGTTCACCCTCGTGGGCGGGGTCGTCGCGGCATTCGCTGCGCCGCACCCCCTCCTGCGGGCACTCGGGGGCTTCGCGGCCGCGGTCGCGGGCTGGTTCGCCGGTGCGTCCAGGCGGCCCCGAACGAACGCGCCGTACCAGTTCATCCGCCGGGTCTCGCCCTCCCACGGCTCGGGCGTCATCTCGGGGTCGTGGACCTCCCCGGCCGGCAGGAAATCCCGGTGCCAGCGCGCGGCCTCATTGATCACCGCCAGGGCCGCGGCCCGGTCGGCGGGCGTCAGCGGTCGGATCTCGAGCGCCGTCACCGACCTGCCCCTGTCGGGCGCCGCTCCTCACCGCACGACGTAGCCGCGGCGCTCCAGGCAGGCTGCATAGGCGCGGTCGAACGGGGATGGCCCGAGCGGGATGAGGACATAGGCGCCGCGGCGGCGCGGATCGGTCCGGGCGACCTCCTCGCGCGCCTCGGCCTCGCACGCCGCGCGATCCGACGCCTGCTGCTCGGGGCTCTGGCCCCGCGCCGGCGAGACGGCGGACGGCGTCGCGCAGCCCGCGAGGACCAGCGTCAGGCCCACCGCGAGCCGCGCTCCCCTCACAGCTATGCCCTCCGCAGAAACACGCTCGGCGAAGGGGATACCGGGACCGGGTCGAGACCCGAGCAGATCCGACCGGAGGGACGGGACGCCCGCGAGGCCGCAGGCCGAGCGCGTCCCGGCGAGATC
>CAYQDR010000102.1:0-17838 GCA_964416315.1 uncultured bacterium | reverse complement strand
CGACCGCGCGTGCGTGGACGTCAACGAGTTCGGCTGGCTCTGCGGCTGGGTCATGGAGTGCCAGGAAAACGGCTACATCACGGAGCAGCAGCTGGGGTTCCGGTTGAAGTGGGGGGACGCCGAGGGCGCGAACCGCCTCCTCCAGATGGTCTGCCGCCGGGAGGGGCTGGGGGACCTCCTCGCCGAGGGCGTGAAGCTCGCGGCGGAGCGCCTGGGCGGCCCCGCTCAGGAGTGCGCGATCTACACGGGGAAGGGGGCCTCGCCGCGGGGTCACGACCACCGCGCGCGCTGGGACGAGCTGCTCGACACCTGCACGGGCTCGACGGGGACGCTCGAGACGGGACCCCCGGTCTTCCCTCAGGAGTTCGGGCTGCCGGCCCGGATCAACCCCTTCGACCCCGAGCAGGTGGCGCGACAGACGGCGGCCCTGAACGGCCGCCGGCACTTCGAGGACTCGCTCGGCGCGTGCATCTTCACGACCCGCACCCAGCTCGAGAACCTCGCGCGGGTGGTCGGGGCGGCGACGGGCTGGGAGTACACGCGGGAGGAGGCGTTCCGCTTCGGCCGGCGCGCGGGCGCGATCTTCCGGGCGTTCAACCTGCGGTGCGGCATCGGCCCGGCGCTCGAGTGGCCGTCGAAGCGCTACGGCTCCGTGCCGGTGGACGGCCCGGCCAAGGGCCAGGCGGTCGAGAAGCACTGGGACCACATGCTCGACGTCTGGTACGAGGGAATGGGCTACGACCGCCGGACCGGCCGGCCGAAGCCCGAGACCCTGCGGGCCCTCGGCCTCGCGTGGCTGGTCCCGGCCGTGTGGCGGAGGAACGGCGCCGGGAAGGCGAAGGGCCGGGCCGCGAAGCGCCGCGCGGCGAGCCGGCGGCCCGCGAAGAATCGGTGACCGCAGCGTGAGCGCGCGCCCCGGCGTCGAGGTGTTGGTGAGACCTCTCGTGTCAATCGCTGTTCGCCGGCGGCGTGGCCTCGGCGTGCAGGGGCTCCCCTCCCCCCGGTGGGTGGGGAGGGGACGGGGGTGGGGGAGGACCCGGTAATCGAGCCGATCCGCGTCGAGGTCGAGGTCCTCTCCTGGGTCAACCGCTTCGTCGGGGGGGCCGGGACGGGGCAGGTGACGCTGACCGAAGACGTGAAGCCCGGCACGACCGTGCGCGCCGTGCTGCGGCAGGTCACCGACCGCTACCCCGAGCTCGAGCGCGCGCTCTGGGACGCCGGACGCCCGCGCGAGATCGGCGACCACATCGAGGTCATGGTCAACAACGCCGTCCTCGGCGTCAGCCACGACCTCGACTCGGAGCTCCTCGACGGCGACCGCATCACCCTCCTCGGCCAGTACATGGGCGGCTGAGGAGTCCCTCTCCCCTCAGGATCATGCCGGAGCTGACGCGCCGCTATGCGCGGGCGCTCGGGCACCACCGCGACGACCGTGAGCTCGACACCCGCCGATTCGGGCGCACGGCGGGCCGCTGAGAAACGGAGGGAGCGGTCAACCCGTCCGCGCGCTCCTGAACGAAGCGCTCCGAGCGCGGGCTTTGCCCGCGCAATCGGTTCCGGGGGGAGGCTCGGAAGGGGGGCGAAGCCCCCCTCCGAAGAAGAGACGATGGTCGAGAAGGTGACCCTCGCGGAGAAGTTCGGCCGGTTCCACGACTACTGGAGCCCGAGGATCGTAGGCGAGCTGAACGACTCTTACGTGAAGCTTGTCAAGCTCGAGGGGGAGTTCGTCTGGCACCACCACGCCGAGGAGGACGAGCTGTTCCTCGTCGTCAAGGGTCGGCTCCGGATCAAGCTCCGCGACGGCGAGGTCCGGCTCGAGCCGGGGGAGCTCGTGGTCATCCCGCGGGGCGTCGAGCACCTGCCGGTCGCCGAGGAGGAGGTCCACGTCCTCCTGCTCGAGCCGAAATCCACGCTCAACACGGGCAACGTGCAGAACGAGCGCACGGTCGCCGACCTGGAGTGGGTCTGAGCGCGCGGTACTGGCTCTTCTGGGACGGCGCCTGAGGGTTCTGAGGGCGAGCGGCCGCTTGGGTCAAGCGGCGGGATCGGGATGACGTGTTCGAGGCCATGCCCTACCAGCAGGCGCCGCGCCCGCCGATGACCGACGCGCTCGCGGCGCGCTGCGCGCGCGCCATGCACGTCCTCGCGCCCGACGGGACGCTCCTCGCCGCCGGGCGCGCGTCTCTGTTCGTCCTGGAGCGGATCGGGTTCCCCCGCCTCGCGCGCACCCTCCGGTGGCCGCCCCTGGTCTGGCTCGTCGAGGCCGGCTACTGGGTCGTCGCCCGCAACCGCGGGTTCTTCAGCCTCTTCCTCTTCCGGAAATGAGCGTGCGCGAGCCTCCCGGGGAATCCGCGCGCCTCGTCGCGCGCCCGCGGCGCCGCTGGGTGCCCTGGAGCCTCGGAGCGGCGGCGCTGGCGGCGGCCGGCCTCCTGGTCGTGGTGGGTTGGCAGCTCTCGGCCACGCGGGCCGAGCTCCGGAGCCTCGAGGGCCGGGTCGCGGCGCTCCAGGCCACACTCGCCCAGCGGCAGGAGATCCTGAAAGAGGCCTTCGCCCAGCGCGACGAGGCGCTGCGGCTCCTCGCCGATCCCCAGGTGCGGCTCGTGCGGCTGGCAGGGCTCCCGCCGAGCCCGAGCGCCACGGGCCGCGTCCTCTGGGACCCGGTGACCCGGACGGGGATCCTCCTCGCGACCGGGCTGCCCGAGGCGCCCCCGGACCGTGTCTACGAGCTGTGGGCGATCGCGGGGGCCGAGTCGGTCCCCGCCGGCCTCTTCTCCGTCAGTGCGGGGCGCCGCGCGTTCCTCCGGCTGCCGACGCTCCCCGAGGTCAAGGCCTTCGACAAGTTCGCCGTGACCCTCGAGCCGACCGGCGGCGTGGAGAAGCCGACGGGCCCGATGTACCTCCTCGGCGGCGTGTGATTTCCCTCTCCCCCACCGGGGGAGAGGGCAGGGGTGAGGGGGTGGTCGGCCGGCGCTACGGTCGGGAGAGGAGGAGGCCCGCGGCGATCGCGAGCCCGATACCCGCCCACTGGAGGGCCGACGGGCTCTCGCGCAGGAGGACGACGGCGAGGATCGCCGTCACCGCGGGGTAGAGCGACGAGAGCGGCGTGACCGTCGCGACCGGCCCGGAACGGATCGCCTGGTAGAACGAGATCACGGCGACGAGGCTCGTCGCCGCCGCCGCGAGCGCGAGCGCCCCGTCCCGCGAGGCCAGGGCGCGCGGGTCCACGCGGGTCGCGAGGAGCCCCGCGACGGCGACCGTCGAGACCAGCCACGAGGCCACGATCAGGTGGGCCCAGTCGAGCGTCCGGAGCGCGAGCTTGTTGAGCACGGCCCAGACGCCCCAGCAGACGAGCGCGACGAGGCTCCAGGCGACCCAGCCCATCCCCGACTTCAGGGGCCCTCTGCCAAGGGCACCAGCTCGCCGAGCGACGCGACGACCACGTCCGCGTGGGCGCGGAGCTCCGCCTCCCCCGCGACGCCTGTGAGGATCCCGACGACGAGGGCGGCGCCGGCCGCGCGCCCCATCAGGAGATCGCCCACCGCGTCCCCGACGACGACCGCCTCGCCCGGCGGGACGCCGACCTCCGCGCAGAGCCGGTGGACGAGCTCCGGGTCGGGCTTGGTCCGGTTCACGGCGTCCGCGCCGAGGATCGCGTCGAAGAGGTCGGCCAGGGCGAGGGCGGCGAGGCCACGCCGGGCGTGCGCGGTCGTGTCGGTGGTGGCCACGCCGAGGCGGAGCCCGGCGTCGCGCAGCCGGCGGAGCGCCGGCGCGACGCCGGGGACGGCGCGCGCGGCGCGCGTGGGATCCACCGCCTCGTCCGCCCGCCGGTACGCGCGCCGGACGGCCGCCATCGCGTCCTCCCATGGGACGCCCGCCCCGTAGAGCAGCGTGGCCGCGATGACGGTCGTCTCGCTGCGGGGCGCGATGGCGAGCGGGCCGCGCGGGTCGACGCGGCCGGTGTCGGGGTCGTAGCCGAACGCGCGGAGGAGCGCCGGCTCGAGGGCGCCGTCGGCTCCCGCCTCTTCGACGATGAAGCGGGCGCGCGCCCGGACGACGGGCACCCAGAGCGAGGCGAAGTCGATCAGCGTCCCGTCCTTGTCGAAGATTACGAGGCGGCAGGCCGCCTCGCGCGTGCCGCAGCGGAGCCGCACGCCCCCCGTCCCGTCAGAGCACGAGCCAGGTGGCGAGCGCCAGGAACAGCCCCATGCTCGCCACGTCGGTCGCCGTCGTCAGGAAGATGCTGGAGGCGGTCGCCGGGTCGGCGCCGAGCTTCTTGAGGGTCACCGGGATCATGCAGCCCGAGACGCCGCTGACGACGCAGCTCCCGATCATCGCGAACAGGACGATCAGGCCCAGGACGAGCGCCTTGGGGTTGTCCTGCCACCGTGCGGCGACGAACATTCCGATCCCCGCCACCAGGCCGACGAGGGAGCCGTTGAGGAGGCCGAGGAGTGCTTCCTTGAGGACGACGATCTTCTCGTTCCCCGGCTTGAGCTCGCCGAGGGTGATGCCGCGCAGCGCCACGGCCAGGGCCTGGCAGCCCGTGTTCCCCGACTGGCCGGCGAGCACCGGGAGGAAGGCGGCGAGGATCACGACCTGATCGATCGTGTTCTGAAACGCCCCCACCACGCCCGCGGCGAGGAAGGCCGTCAGCAGGTTGAGCTGGAGCCACGGGTGGCGGGAGCGGAGGCTGCGCTGCCACGGCGTGGCCAGGCGCTCCTCCTTCTCGACGCCGACCATGGTCCCGGGCTGGGCGGACAGCTCGAACGCCTGCTCCTGGAAGATCGACTTGCCGCGGACAATCCCGATCAGCCGGCCCTCCGCGTCGCAGACGGGGTAGACGGGGTAGTGGTGCCGCAGCACCTCCCGCATCGCGTCTGCGATCGGCGTGTCGGGGCGCAGCGAGAACGGGTGCTCGAGCATGATCTCCCTGAGTCGCTGCCTCTCGTCGGCGAACAGGAGCTCCCGGAAGACGAGCACGCCCTGGAGCCGCCCCTCGCGGTCGGTGACGTACCCGTAGGTGATGAAGGCGGTCTTGACGAGCTGCCGGAGCCGGTCGGTCGCCTGGCGGACAGTGAGGTCGGGGCCGAAGACGGCGATCGGGTGCTCCATGAGCCGGCCGACCGTGTCCTCGGGGTACGCGTGGTTCCGGACCCACTGGCGGGCCCGCTCGGGCGGCGCCGCGTCGAGGATGCGCCCCCGCCGATCGTCGGGGAACTCCCACAAGATGTCCAGGGCCGTGGCCGGGTTCTGCGCCGCCAGCACCTGGACGACGACCTCGTCCGGCTCGCTCTCGAGGAGCTGGAAGGCGTCGGTCGGGTCGCGCTGCGACACCTCGAGGCTCAGTCGCTGGATCGGATCGACCTCGGGCGCCTCGGGGCCCGGGACGGCGGGCGTCGTCGTCTGGTCCATGAGTCCTCTGCCCCCGTCGGTGCTGGAGTCGTCGCTCACGTTCGGCTTTCACTTTACGGCCGAACCGGCCGTGCCGAAAGGAAAACGAGCGACAGGCGTGCCGGGATCCGTGCCCCCCGGGCGGGACCACGTCAGAACCGGCCGTGCCGGCCCTCCCCGGCGACGAAGCGGGCCGCGCCGGCCGTCGTCTCACCGGAGTCGAGCGTGGCGCGGCCCAGCTCGAACTCCCGCCGGAGGGCGGCGTCCAGGCCGAGGCCCCACGTCTCGTGGCACGCCTGACGGTCGCTCAGGACGCAGCGAGGCGGGAACCGGGCGATCGTCCGCGCGAGGGCCTCGGCGTCCTCCCGGGCCTTGCCGGGTGGCACGACGCGGTCCGCGAGGCCGATCCGCGCGGCTTCCAGGGCGTCTACGGGGCGCCCGGTGAGGATCAGGTCGAGCGCACGGCCGAGGCCGACCAGGCGCGGAAGGCGGACCGTGCCCCCATCCATCAGCGGGACCCCCCAGCGGCGGCAGAAGACGCCGAAGACCGCGGTTTCCTCGACCACCCGGAGGTCGCACCAGAGGGCGAGCTCGAGCCCCCCGGCCACCGCGTGCCCCGCGACCGCGGCGATGACCGGCTTGGCGAGGAGCATCCGCGTCGGACCCATCGGGCCATCCCCCGTGGGCTCGACGCGGTTCGAGAAGGCCTTCAGATCCGCGCCGGCGCAGAACGTGCCGCCGGCGCCCCAGAGCACCGCCACCCGCGCCCGGTCGTCCTGCTCGAACGTCCGGAAGGCGTCGGCAAGCGCCTCGGCGGTCGGGCCGTCCACCGCGTTCCGCCGCTCCGGGCGGTCGATGATGATCGTCGTCACGGCCTCGCGGGTCTCGGTCCGGATCGCCATGGATGGTCGCCTCCTCGGGTCGGCGGGTGGTGCGTGGGGAAGGCGGGCGCGGCTACGGCCGATCCTGGTCTAGACGCCTGTCGGACTAGACCGGGCGCTTCGCGTCAGCATAACCGCAACGCTCAAGGTGTTCCGCTCCGAGCGCCGGCTTTGCCGGCGCAACTCCTCCGGGGGGAGGTCCGGAAGGGGGGCGCAGCCCCCCTCCGGGTGGGCTATGCGCCCATCAGCCGGGCGTAGATCTGCTCGTACCCCCGCGCGTCGATAAGGCGCGGGTTCCCGACGGTCTGGGGGTCGGCCTCTGCCATCTTCGCGAGCCGCGGGATGTCGCTCGGCCGCGCGCCCGTGAACTCGCGGAACGGCGGGAACCCGAGGTCGCGCGTCAGGGCCTCCATCGCGGTCACGGCCCGGCGGGCCGCGTCGAGCGTCGCCAGCCCCCGGACGTCCTCGCCCAGCGCGACGGCGATCCGGGCGTACTTCTCCGGGTTGCCGGGCACGTTGTACTCCGAGCAGGGGGCGAGCATGATCCCCGTCAGATACCCGTGGTGGACGTCGAAGACGCCGCCGAAGGTCTGGGCCATGGCGTGTACGGCGCCCGCCGACTCGGAGCCGTATGCGAGCCCTGCCAGCATCGCCGCCATCGCCATCCTGGAGCGCGCCTCGACATCCTGCCCGTTGGCGAACGCGGTCCGCAGAGACCGGCCGATGTACTCCATCGCCAGGAGCGCCACGGCGTCCGTGAGCGGCTGGGCGTAGGCGCAGGTGTAGCACTCGACCGCGTGGGACAGCGCGTCCATCCCCGTGAACGCCGTGAGGTGCGGCGGCAGGCCGACGGTGAGCAGGGGGTCGATGAGGGCGAGGTGCGGGCCGATCAGGGGGCCGCCGACGTTGAACTTGACCTGGCGCGCGGGATCCGTGATGACGGACCAGAGCGTGACCTCGCTCCCGGTGCCCGCGGTCGTCGGGACGCAGACGAGCGGCGGGATGCGCCGCGAGAGCGGCGTCCGGCCGTACTCGTAGTCGAGGATCGTGCCGCCGTGGGCGACCTCGACCCCGATCGCCTTCGCGACGTCCATCGCGGACCCACCGCCGATGGCGACCATCCCGTCGGCGCGGTGGTCCCGGTAGGCCTCGCTCCCGCGCGCCACGTGGCGGACCGAGGGGTTGCCGACGACGCCGTCGAAGATCGCCGGCTGGAGGCCGTGGGTGTCGAGGATGCCGACGGCCCGCTCCACGTGGCCGGTCGCGAGGAGCCCCTTGTCGGTGACGACGAGCGGGCGGCGGATCCCGAGGTGCCTCGCCTCCTCGCCGAGCGCCGCCAGGGCGCCCACGCCATGCTTGATGACGGTAGGCAGCTCGTAGCTCTGGAGCTTCACCTCGCCGAGGTCCATGGTCGCTCCGGGTTCGAGGTTCGGTTCTTCGGGTCGGAGGGCTACTTGCCTTCCTCCAGTTGCTTCCCGTGCCTCGACAGGACGTCGCCCATGGCTTTGAGCATGTCGCCGCGGATCTGGAGCATCCGCCCCATGACCTTGGGGTCTGTCTGCGCGCCGCCCATCATCCCGCGCATCATGGGCATCGTCTCCATCCCGCCGCCCATCATGCCCATGCCGCCCCCCATCATCATGGGGCACATCATCCCCATCATGCCCTGGTGCATCATCCCGCCGCCCATCCCGGGGGGCTGACCCGGGGCGGGCTGCTGCGGGGCCCCCGGCGGGGTCATCGGCTGCCCGCCCATCTGAGCCGTCGCGTCGAGGGCGGGCAGCGCCACGAGCGCCAAGGATGCGCACACGATCACCAGCGCCTTCATCGCCAGTCCTCCCCCGTGCCCGGCGCCGGTCAGCCGACGTCGAGCACGATCGTCTTGAGGTCCGTCATCTCCCAGAGCGAGTACTTGCCGCCGATCCGCCCGACGCCGCTCTGCCGGACGCCGCCGTACGGGACGTGGAGCTCCCAGTAGTTGGTGGACTCGTTGACGTTGACGACGCCACAGCGGAGCCGCTCGGCCAGCCGGAAGGCGCGGCCGAGGTCGCGGGTGAACACGGCGCCGACGAGCCCATACGGCCCCTGGTTCGCCAGCTCGATGAGCTCGGCCTCGTCCGAGAACGCGGTCACCGGGGCGACGGGGCCGAAGGTCTCCTCCCGGAAGACCGCCATCTCGGGCGTGACGCCGTCGAGCACCGTGGCCTCCCAGTAGAGCGGCGTCGGGAACCCCGCGGCCCGCCTGCCGCCGTGGAGGACCTTGGCCCCCCGCGCGCGCGCGTCGGCGACGTGGCGCTCCATCTTGTCGGCGACGGCGGCGTTGTTCATCGGTCCCATGGTCGTCGCGGGGTCGAAGGGGTCACCCAGGCGGATGTCGCGGGCCGCGGCGACCAGGCGCTCGAGGAACGGGGCGTGGATCGCCCGGTGGACGAGGATCCGCTCGGCCGCGGAGCAGGACTGCCCGGCACAGAGGAAGGCGCCGAGCGCGGCCGCCTGCGCGGCGCGGTCGAGGTCGGCGTCGTCCCAGACGACGAAGGGCCCGTTCCCGCCCAGCTCCAGGAGCACCGGCTTGCCGGCCGCCCGCTGGGCGACCTGGCGCCCGGTCGCGATGCTCCCGGTGAAGGCGACCCCGTGCGTGTCGGGATGCGCCGCGATGGCGTCCCCGACGACCGGACCCGGCCCGGTCAGGAGGTTGACGGCACCCGGCGGGAGGCCCGCCGCCTCCAGGCACTCGGCCAGGCGCACCGCGCAGAGCGAGGTGCTCGGCGCGGGCACCCACACGACGGCGTTCCCGGCGGCGAGGGCCGGGGCGAGCTGCTCCGCGGGCATCGTCAGCGGCCAGTTCCACGGGGTGATGATCGCGTAGACGCCCCGCGGCTGGCGGATCGTCACGATGCGCTTCCGCGGGTCCGATGACGGGTGGACCGCGCTCTCGAGTCGCCGCGCCTCCTCGCCCCAGAGCCGGAAGCACTCGGCGGCCTCGTCGGCCTCGATCAGGGCTTCGGCGAAGTAGGGCTTCCCCTGCTCGAGCGTGACGATGCGGGCGAGCTCCTCGCGCCGCGCCGCGATCGCGTCGGCGATCCGGTGGCAGAGCCGCGCGCGCTCGGCAGGGCTCAGCGCGGCGAGCGCCGGCGCGGCGGCGTTGGCCGCCCGGACGGCGCGGTCGGCGTCGGTGCGCGTGCCCTGGGCGACGCGGCCGAGCGCCTCGCCCGTCGCCGGGCTCCGTGCCTCGACGGTGGCGCCCGACTCGCTCGGCTGCCAGGCGCCCCCGATCCAGAGCCTCGTCTCGTCACTCACGCCATGCTCTCGTGCGGTGTGTCGACCGCCGGGGGTGGCGCCGGGTGAGCCCCGCGGGGTCCCGGGCGAAGTGGGACCCCCTCAGCTTCCTTCCGCGATTCCGCGAATCGCGGAAGGAGGTGAGCGGGTGACGAGCCCGGGCGCGCGGGGCGAGCCCGGCGACAGGACCCCCGGCGGGCGGCATGCCGATCAGTCGCGGGACCGGGTGCGGCGGTCGCGGTAGAACTCGGTCGCCGACATCGGCTTCGAGGGGTCGGGGTTCCAGCGCGAGGGTTCGCGGGTCGGCTTGCCGAGGGCCCGGGCCATCTCGCGGATGTGCGTGGCGACGGTGCCGCAGCAGGCGCCGATGTAGTTGGCGCCGATCGCCTTCGCCTGGCGGGCGTACTCGGCCATCTCCCAGCGCGTGAGCTGGTAGGGCTCCATCGCGTCCGGGAAGCCCTTGAGCCCCGTGAAGAACGGCGTCGCGTCCGTCGTCCGGTAGGCCGGCGCCTGGACCGCGATGTAGACACTCGTCGCCTTCCGCATCTCCTCGACCAGCGGCAGCATGTGCTTCGGCCCCCGCCAGCAGTTGGTCCCGACGATGTCCGTGCCCGCGTCCGCGAGCGCCTTCGCGCACTCGGCGGGGGACTTCCCCTCCCGGGTGACTGCCTTGTCCTCGAACGACATCGTGACCATGACGGGGAGCTTGCTCCGCTTGGCGCGCTCGACAGCGAGGAGCGCCTCGCCGAGGTAGAGGTAGGTCTCGGCGATGACGAAGTCCACCCCGATCTCAAGCTGATGCCCGAGCTGCTCGTCGAGGAGCGTCCGGACGCGGTCCGCGGCCTTCCGGCTCTCGGGCTCGTATTGCCAGGTCATGCTGAGGTTCCCGGCGACGAGCGCCCGGTCCCCCGCGGCCTGGCGGGCGAGGCGCACGGCCGCGCGGTTGATGTCGCCGACGCGGTCCCCGTAGCCGACGGTCGCGAGCTTCTCCCGGTCACCGTAGAAGGCGAGCGCCTGGATCACCTCCGCGCCCGCGTCCACGAACTCCCGGTGCAGCTCGAGCACCGCCTCCGGGTTCTCGACGGTGCACTCGGGGGTGAACGGCCCCGCGAGGACGTACCCCCGCTTCTCCAGCTCGAGCACGTAGCCCCCGTCGCCGAGGACGACGCCGTCGCGCAGACGCTCCAGAATCCCCTTCGCCATTGGCCTGCTCTCCTTTTCCGTCTTGGGTCAGCCGCCCCGCGCCGGGCGCAGGCCGAACAGCCCCGTCACCGACTTGAAGGGTACGAGCACGCCGTGCTCGGACAGCCGGACCAGGCCCCCGGCGTCGCCGAAGAGGCCGACGAGCCCCCGCTGCTCGGCGAGCGGCCAGTCCTGGTACCCGGGCGCCAGACGGTGTGTCACCCGCCAGCCGTCCGCGCGCGCCCGCCCCGCGAGGTCCAAGCGCAGGGCGCGGACTGCGCTCTCGATCGCGGCCCAGCCCGCCGTGTCCAGAAGGAACGCCTCGAGCAGCTCGCGCCGCTCGGCGAGCGCTGCCGTCTCCGCCTCGAGCCGGGGGCCGAGCGTCAGGACGAACGCCGCGGCGAGCGGGCACCCCTCGAGCAGCCGGCCAACCCCGCGGCCGGAGAAGACCGTCCCGTCGGCGAGCCGGGCCCCCTCGGGCCCCGCCGCCGCGACGCGCAGGGGCCGGAGCAGCGCGAGGGGCTCGCCGAGCTCGGGCACCCGCGCGGCCATCGCCCGCGCCACCTCCCAGACCGCCGCCGGCACCGCCTCGCGCCGGCGGTAGCGGGCGAGCCTGAGGACGGTCCACGGGTCGACCGCGAAGGCCGCCGGCCGCCAGCGCTCGACGACCCCGGGCGTCCAGGACGCGAGCGCCGGGCCGCCCTCCGCATCGCCCACGGTGTCACGGCCGATCCCGGTCACCTGCGGCATCGCGCTGAGCGCTTCCGAAGAGTAGCACAGGCGCGCGCCTCTTGCGCGCCCCGGGCACGCACCGCCCTTGACGTCGCGGCGTGCGGTGTGGTAATCGAACGGCGAACCGCGCCGCGCTCTCTCCCGCGTGGCCTGCCCCGAAACTCTCCCACGTCAGGAGGCCCAGGAGGAGAACAATGCAGGGGCTCATCGGCTTCATCGGGCTTGGCATCATGGGTCGACCCATGGCGAAGAACCTCCTGAAGGCCGGGCACAGCCTGATCGTCCACAACCGGAGCCAGGCGGCGGTCCAGGAGCTGGTGGGCCTCGGCGCCAAGGCGGCGGACTCGCCCGCGGCCATCGCGCGGGAGACCCGGCTGATCATCCTCATGCTCCCGAACTCGCCCGACGTCGAGCAGGTTGCTCTCGGCCCGCGCGGCCTCGTCGAGGGGGCGCAGTCCGGCCAGGTCGTCGTGGACATGTCCACGATCTCGCCGATCGTCTCGCAGAAAGTCGGGGCCGCGCTCGCCCAGAAGAGGGCCCGGATGCTCGACGCGCCCGTCTCCGGGGGGGAGAAGGGGGCGATCGAGGGAACGCTCTCGATCATGGTGGGGGGCGACAAGGCGGTGTTCGACGAGGTGCTGCCGATCTTCCAGGCGATGGGGAAGACGATCACCCACCTCGGTCCCCTGGGTTCGGGCGGGTTCACGAAGCTCGCGAACCAGATCATCGTCGCGGTGAACCTGACGGCGCTGGCCGAGGCGCTGACGCTCGCCGCCAAGGCCGGGCTCGACATCGAGCTGACGCTCCGCGCCCTCGGCGGCGGCCTCGCCGGGTCGCGCTGCCTCGACCAGAAAACGCCGAACTACCTGGCGCACGAGTTCAAGCCCGGCTTCAAGATCGACCTCCACTACAAAGACCTGGGACTCATCATGGACGCCGCCCGGGCGCTCGGGGTGCCGCTCCCGGCGACGGCGGTCGTCCAGGAGCTGTTCAGCGCGGCCCGGGTGCGGGGGCGCGGGGGCCTGGACCACTCGGGGATCGTCACCGTGCTGGAGGATCTCGCCGGGACCCAGGTCCGCAAGCGCGGCTGAGCGCGCCCCAAGGGCGAGCATGACCGTAATCAAGGTCCGTCGGGTCAAGAAGGGCGACCTGGCCCGCGTGAAGGAGGTCATCGAGTCCGCCTTCGGCGACTTCTTCGAGCGCCAGCTCGGCTCGCGGCCCCGCCAGGTCTTCGGCGGGGCCCAGTACGTGCACCACCGCTGGCTCATGGAGCCGTGGGGGTGCTACGTCGCCGAGGAGAACGAGTCGAAGATCGTCGGCGCCTCGGTGGCCGTCTGCTGGGGCACCGTCGGCCTCTTCGGCCCGGTCGCGGTCCTCACGCCGTACCAGAACCAGAAGGTCGCGCAGGGCCTGCTCAAGGCGACCCAGGCGTTCTTCGACGAGAACCGCGTGACGCTCCAGGGCGTGGTGACCTATCCGTACAGCCCGAAGCACCTCATCCTCTACCAGAAGTTCGACTTCAAGCCCCGCGCGCTGGTCGCGATCACCGGGAAGTCGCTCGAGCGGCGCGAGGCGATGGGTGCGCCGAAGGCCGCGCGGGGGGCGCCCCAGGTCCGACGGTTCTCCCAGTACGAGGAGAGCAAGAAGAAGGGGCTCCTCCGCCGCCTCCGGGCGCTGACCGGGAAGCTCTACCGGGGCCTCGACCTGACCAAGGAGGTCGAGATCGTGGACGGGCTGGTCCTGGGCGATACGCTCCTCCTCGAGAAGGACCGCGCCGTCGTCGGGTTCGCCGTTTGCCACACCCCCGGGGTGTCCGAGGCCCCTCAGGGGGCGCTCTACGTCAAGTACGCCGCGATCGATCCCGGCCGCCGTCGCCCCGAGCACTTCGCCCAGCTCCTCTCGGCCTGTGAGGAGTTCGGCGTCGCCGCCGGTTGCCAGCGGATCATCGCCCCCGTGTACACGGGCTACTGGCGCGCATACCAGACCCTGCTCGCGTCCGGGTACCACATGGACATGCTGATGATCCGGATGAAACGGGGAAAGCACTCCGAGTACGAGCGCGAAGACGACTTCGTATTGGACGACTGGCGGTAACGCCCTCTCCCCCGCTGGGGGGGAGGATGAGATCTTCGACACCGTGGTGCCCGGGATCCCACGGCGACCGCTCCGTGAGGCGGAACGGGAGCTGAGCGGAATGATCGATCTCACGGTCGCCGCCTGCGCGATCGCGCACGGCGCGCACTTCTGGACGCTCAACCCCGACGACTTCCGCGACATCCCGGACCTGGCGCTGTTCGCGCCAGGCGGCAACTGATCGCCGGCGTTGGGGGTGGGACTACGCGGCCGGGGCTTCGACCGCGGGGCGGAGGACGGGGCAGAGCGGAATCGTCGCCAGGACGGCCATCCCGCTGATCACCAGAGTGGTCGTGACCCCCACCGCGTCGCTCAGCGCGCCGTAGAGCGCCGGCGCCACCGCCGACGCCCCGACCGTCAGCGTGTAGTAGAGCGCGTAAGCGCGCGAGCGGCGGTCGGGTGTCACGAGGTCCGCCACCGTCCCGTAAAGGACCGACGAGGTCCCGTTCAGCGCGACGCCGAGCGGGAAGAGGACGACGAGGGCCGGCGCGAGCGGCGCCGCGACCGCGGCGAGGATCCCGAGCGCGGTCGCCGCCTCCGTGAGCACGACCGTCCGGATCACGCCGAGCCGCTCGGCGGCGAGGCCGCAGGCGAACTTCCCGAGCGCGCCGCCGGCGAAGAGCACGGCCAGGGCGCCGCCGACGCCCGCGATCGTCGCGCCCTTGGCGAGGAGGGCGAACGGGAGGAAGGTCAGGAAGGCGGTGCGGGTCGTGGTGTCGAGCATTCCGATCGCGACGAGGGCGCGGAAGCCCCGCAGATCGCGGATCCCCCACGCACCGCCGGGTCCCGCGGCCGGGCCGGCCTCGCGGCCGCCCGCCTCCGCGCGCAGCCACCCGAGGACGACCAGGATGGCCGCGGCTCCGAGGACCCCGAGCGCCCCGTAGGCGGCCGAGGCGGCGCGCCAGCCGACCATGGCGGCGACGGGCGCGAGGACGGCGGGCACCGCCACCTTCCCGAGGTCTCCGGAGACGTTGTAGGTCCCGAGCGCCGCCCGTCGCGATCCGCTCTCGTACGCCTTCGAGACGAGCGACGACGAGAGCGGGTGCTGGGCCCCCGAGCCCAGGCCCGCCGCTAGCAAGATCAGGAGCAGGGAGACGAAGCCACCGGCCCAGCCCGTCGCGATGAAGCCGCACGCGGTCACCAGCGTCCCGGCGGCGAGAAGGCGGCGTTCCCCCCAGCGCTCCGCGAGGAGGCCGGCCGGGATCTGGGCGACGGCCATCCCACCCGAATAGATCGTCCGGATGATCCCGACCTGGGCGTAGCCGAGCCGGAACTCGGCCGCCCACAGGGGCAGGAAGACGTAGAGGATGTCCGAGAAGCCGTCGTGGAGAAAGTGCGCGCCGGCGGCGGTCGCGAGGACCGCCCGCGCGCGGTGCCGCGCCGCCGTCACGCGAACGTCACCGCACGGCTGGGATTTTCGGCGATGAGCATCCAGACGTCCTTCTCCCCCAACCCTTTTCGTCTCAGGCGCGGGACGATGTGCCGGAGGATGTGCGCGTAGCCGTGGCCGCCGTAACGCACGAGCCGCACCTTGAAGCAGATGTCGTGGGCCATGAGGACCTGACGGCCGTGCCCCTGCTCGACGAGCCAGAGGATCTGCCGCATCCGCTCGGCGTCGGACGGGATCTCGAAGTCGCTCATCGGGTAGAAGGAGACCTCCAGCCCGAAGAGGTCGTACTCGAGGGAGCAGCCCGTCTCCGCGATCGCCTTGAGGCGCGCCGCGTCCGAGATCGTGCGGTCGATGTGGCACATGATGACGCGCCGGAGGTCGAGCCCGGTCTTCCGCACCTCCTCGAGGTGCGCCTCGGGCGCCGCAGGGTTGCGGCCGGGATGGATCATGAGCGGGGCGCCGGTCTGCTTGGCCGCCTCGGCGGCGGCCCGGACCGACTTCTTCTCGTTCGGCGTCCACGGCCAGGAGCAGCCGATCTCGCCGATGAGCCCGGCGCGCACGCCCGTGTCGCCCACGCCCTCGGTCAGGTCGCGCACGATCTCGCGCGTGATCGCGCCCTCGCCCTTCGTGTCCATGTCCGGCGGGTGCGCGGGGCCCACGTAGTATCCCGCGCCCATGATCACGTGGAGCCCGGTCGCGCGGGCGATCCGCTGGAGCGCGAGCGGGTCCCGCGCGAGCCCCACGTTCGTCGGGTCCACGAGCGTCCGGCCGCCCTCCCAGCGGTAGAGGAGCGCCTCCTCGATCGCCGTCGGCTCGTCGAGGAGCTGGAGGTTGTCGAGGTTGCGCGTCCAGTCGTAGAGCACCTCGTAGTGGTTCCGGAGCCCGAGCGGCTCGAGCCCGCGCCCGCGTCCGCCGGCGCCCTCCGGCTCGCGGTACATGAAGCGGAAGTCGATGAGGAGGTGCTCGTGGGGAAGCGTGATGCCGAGCTCCTCGGCCGGGACCGGGCCGAGGACGGTCTGCGCCTTGCCGGCGAGGGGCGAGCGTGCCATGTGTGCCTCCTTTGGGGTTGGCGACAACCGGTACCGCGTCGAGTCTACGGCGGCGCTCCCAGATGAGACAACCCCGAGGTTGCAGTCGCGTCGGGCCTGGAGTAGCGTTGGGGGGCCGTGGAGATCGAGCCTGACTGGTCCCGGGCGCAGGCGATCCGGCCGAGCGTTTCGGCCGTGATCCTGCGCGATGGCCGCCTGCTCCTGGCGCAGCGGGCGGACAGCGGCCAGTGGAACCTCCCCAGCGGGTCCGTCGAGATCGGCGAGACGGTCACGGCCGCGCTGGAGCGGGAGGTGCGGGAGGAGACGGGCTACGAGGTGGCGGTGGGGCGCCTCATCGGCGTCTACTCCGACCCGCGGCTCCAGATCGTGCGCTACCCGGACGGTCGCGTCTGGCACTACGTGAACCTCTGCTTCGCGTGCGAGCTTCGCGGGGGGGCGCCCCGGCCGGGGCCGGGGGAGACGCTCGCGCTCGCCTGGGTCGCGCCGGACGCGCTGCCGCCGGACCTGGTCCCGCCCCACCGGCAGCGGATCGCCGACGCGCTCGCCGCGCAATCCGCGCCCTTCATCCGGTGACGGGCGATCCCGTGCGTCCCGCCGTCGTCCGCGAGGCCGACTGCCCCTGGGAAGGGTGGGCGGACCCGGCGGTCCACGCGAAGAGCCCGATCCGCTGGAAGCTCCTCGTCGGGGGCGAGCGGACGCCGTCCCGGGCCCTGACGGTCGGGACGTGCGAGATCCCGCCGGGCGCCGCCCTGCTCTTGCACCACCACGCGCCGGGCGAGGTGTACTACGTGCTCGAGGGGGACGGGGTCAGCGAGATCGACGACGTCACCACACCGGTCGGGCCGGGCACCGCGCTCTTCATCCCGCCGAACGCCCGGCACCGGACCCGGAACACCGGGACGCGGCCGCTCCGCTTCGTGTGGATCTTCCCGACCGACACGTTCGGCGAAATCACCTACCACTACGACGAGTGAGGGCATGATCAAGGGTATCCACCACGTCGGGGTCGCGGTTCGGAGCCTCAAGGACGCGTGTGGCTTCTGGCGGGACACGCTCGGCCTGCCGCTCATCCGCGAGGCGGAGCTGCCCGACCAGGGCGTGCGGGCGGCCCTGCTCGCGTCCGGGTCGTGCGAGATCGAGCTGCTCGAGCCCACCGGCCCGGACACCCCGGTGGGCCGGTTTATCGAGCGCCGGGGCCCGCGGCTTCACCACCTCTGCTTCCAGTCGGACGACGTCGGGCGCGACGTCCAGCGTTTCTGGGGGACCGGGGTGGAGATGATCGACACGAAGCCCCGGAAGGGGCTCGTGGGGATGATCGCCTTCGTCCACCCCCGCTCGACCGCGGGCATCCTGGTCGAGCTGGCCACGCCCCCCGCGTCCGCGAAGCTGCCGGAGAGCCCGGTGGCGGTCACGGTGGCTCACCTGATCGTCGAGGACGTGCGGACGGCCGTCTACCTCTTCCGGGACATGTTCGGCTTGCCCATCCGCATCTCTCATCCCGACTGGTCGATCGCGCAGCTCGCCGCCGCCGCCGGGGTCGCCCTCCAGTTCGGCTCGACGACCACGACCGCCGGGAAACCCGGCCTCTCGATGCTCCGCATGATGTCGCGCAGCCTGGACTTCGTCGGCGCGCGGCTGGACGCGCGCGGCCTCGGTTACCGGCGGGACGCGGTGGGGATCGTCCTCGGGCCGGATCCGACGGGCGGGGTGCCGCTCATCATCCATCAGCCGCAGGCGTAGGACCGAAGAAGGGAGCGACGTCGCGGAGGCCGCAGGCCGGAGCCGTCGCGACCAGATGGCGAGA
>CAYQDR010000101.1:0-18034 GCA_964416315.1 uncultured bacterium | reverse complement strand
ACGGAGGAGGTGCGGCGGCGGGTGGCGGAGCGGTGGCGGGAGTACGGGCTGGGGTAGGACTACCGGTGGCGGGTAGGATCCGGCGCAAGACCTACCGGATTGACATGCGGAAGGTCGAGCGCGCCCGGCGGGTCGAAGCCGCTCTCGCCCGAGCCTTGAGGGCCATGATCGTCAAGGGCTACGGGCAGATCGAGAGTCTCGATGACGACCGGTAGCAGGTCAGTGGACCCCTCACCCCAACCCTCTCCCCACAGGGGAGAGGGAGTCCGGTACTTCCTCGAGGCGATCAAGGTCGAGCACACGGTCTTCGCGCTGCCGTTCGCCTACCTCGGGATGGTGCTGGCGGCGCGGGGGTGGCCGGGCTGGCACGCCTTCCTCTGGATCACGGTGGCGATGGCGGCGGCGCGGACGACGGCGATGTGCTCGAACCGGCTGATCGATCGCCACGTGGACGCGCGGAACCCGCGGACGGCGGGGCGGCACCTGCCGCGCGGGCTGCTGAAGCCGTGGCAGCTCACCGTGGCGGCGGTCGTGTCCGCGGCGGTGTTCGTCGTGGCGGCCTGGCAGCTCAACCCGCTCTGCCTCGCGCTCTCGCCGATCGCGCTCGCGTTCCTGGTGGGCTACTCGTATACGAAGTTCTTCACCTGGACCTCGCACTGGATCCTCGGCTTCGTGGACGGCGCGGCGGCGGCGGGGGCGTGGATCGCCGTCCGCGGGACGATCGAGCTGCCCGCGTGGCTCCTCTGGTTCGCGGTGACCGTGTGGGTCGCGGGGTTCGACCTCCTCTACGCCTGCCAGGACGTGGAGTTCGACCGGCGGGAGGGCCTCCACGCGGTTCCGGCGCGCTTCGGGGTCGCGGCGGCGATCCGGGCGGCGCGCGTCTCGCACGCGCTGACGGCGGCGGCGCTCGCCGCGGTCGGCTGGGTGATGGGGCTCGGCCTCGCCTACTGGCTCGGGTGGCTGGTCGTCGTGGGGCTGCTCGGCTACGAGCACTCGCTCGTCTCGGCGGACGACCTCTCGCGCCTGGACGTCGCGTTCTTCAACGTCAACGGCTACATCAGCGTGATCACCTTCGTGGCGGCGCTGGCGGGGCTGTGGTTCTGAGGGAGGGCGCCGTCCGGCCTTCCGACGACAAGGCCTCGCGCGTCCGGGCGATGTTCGCCCGCATCGCCCGCCGCTACGACCTGATGAACGCGCTGATGACCGGCGGGCGCGACCAGGCGTGGCGGCGCACGGCGGCGCGCCTCGCGGCGGTCCCGCCCGGGAGCCTCGTCCTCGACCTCGCGACCGGCACGGCCGACCTCGCCCTCGCCTTCCTCGAAGCCTCCCCCGCCCGCGTTGTCGTCGGCGTGGACTTCGTCGAGGAGATGCTGCGCCTGGCGCGCGGGAAGCTCGCGGCGGGGGGCGGGCGGCGCGTCCGGCTCCTCGCCGCGGACGCGCTCGCCCTCCCCTTCCCCGACGGGACGTTCGGCTGCGTCGCCTCGGCGTTCGTCCTCCGGAACCTCGCCGACCTCGAGGCCGGCCTCGCCGAGATGCGGCGCGTAACGGCGCCGGGCGGGAGCGTGGCCGCGCTCGAGATCTCGCAGCCCACCCTCCCCGGCTGGCGCGCGGCCTTCCGCCTCTACTTCCACCACGTCGTCCCCGCGGTCGGCGCCCTCGTCGCCGGCGACCGCGCGGCGTACACCTACCTGCCGCAATCGGTTGAGCGATTCCTCACGCCGGACGAGCTCGCGCGGCTCATGGAGAAGGTCGGCCTCCGCGGCGTCCGCGTCGCCCGGCTCGCCCTCGGCACGGTCACCATCCACGTCGGCCGGGTACCGTAGTCAGAGGAAGGCCCGCTCGAGGGAGGTGATGAAGTCGAACGCGATCACCCTAGCGTAGGAGGCGCTGGGTCTTGTCAGTGCAAATAATGAAGACACTACGCCCGACGAGGGCCGTTGCGGTCGGGCAGACGCCTGTTGTACGCTCCGGCCACGAGATCCCCCCGGCCCAGCCGGCCCGAAGAGCCTGGACGCCGCATCGCGGCGGAGGAGGCAGGTATGAGCAAGACACAACGCGCGAAGGCACCCCATGGCTCGACCGCCGGGATCAGCCGGCGCCGGTTCCTCCAGTCGGCGGGAGCGGGCGTCGGCGCCACGAGCCTCGCCTGGCTCGCGGAGCGCACGCCCCCGGCGGTCGCCCAGCGGCGCACGCTGACGGCCCTCTCCCTGAGCCTGTTCGTCCCCTCCGGCGACGAGCGGTTCACGGAGATCATGCAGGAGTTCGGCAAGCAGGCGGGGGTGGACGTCCGCTATGACACCGTCAAGGTGACGGACGTCCCGGTCAAGCTCGCGGCCGAGGCCACGGCGCAAGCGGGCCACGACCTCGTGGACGTCTGGGAGGCCTACGGGTACCTGCACCGCCAGAACCTGGCCAACCTGGACGACGTCATCGAGGACGTGGGCCGGCGCTACGAGGTGTACCCCGGCCATCGGGCCACGTTCCAGATCGAGCGCCAGTGGAAGGTCGCCCCGTGGTACTGGCTCTCGTTCGTCGGGACCTACAACGCCAAGCACTTCAAGGCCGCCAACCTCCCGGTCCCGAGGACGTGGGACGACCTCCACCGGGTCGGCGCCGAGCTCAAGAAGCGCGGCGCGCCGGTCGGCATCGCCATCTCGAACTGTACCGACGCCATCCTGTCGTGGCGCACCGTCATGTGGTGCTACGGCGCCAAGGAAACGGAAGCCGACGGCAAGACCATCGCCATCAACTCGCCGAAGACCGTCGAGTTCCTCGAGTACGCGAAGCGCCTCTACGCGGACGCCATGACCTCCGAGGTCCTTTCGTGGGACGACGCGGGGAACAACCGGCTCATCCTGTCCGGCAAGGGCTCCTGGGTCTACAACCCGGTGAGCATCTACCTCGCGGCGAAGGACAAGGACATGCCCATCATCCAGGAGATCGACCACCACGAGGGCCTCGCCGGGCCGGCCGGGCGCTTCGCCGGCACCTTCCACCACGGACTCGGCGTCTGGAAGTTCTCGAAGAACGTGGACCTGGCGAAGGAGTTCCTCCGCTTCTTCTACCGGGAGGACAACTTCGCCTCCTGGGTCGCCTCGGCCAAGGGATTCTGCATGAGCCCGTTCAAGCGGTTCGAGGGGCACGAGGTCTGGAAGAAGGACCCGAAGCTCACGCTCCTCCCGAAGGAGGGGCCCTACACGCGGCCGCAGGGCTGGCCGGGGCTCCCGACCCAGTTCATCGGCGCCATGGACGCGAAGTACCTCCTGCCCAACATGATCGCCAAGGCGGTGGGCGGGACGCCCACCAGGGAGGCGATCGGCTGGATGGAGCGAGAGATGCAGAAGATCTTCAAGGAGACGCTGTAAGCGCATCCCAACCGCCGGCCGGCCGTGGCCCCCCCGGGCGCGGCCGGCCGGCCCCTCCCCACCCGCGCAACTCCATGGCCCTGAGACAACGCCAGGGGGAGGCCCTGACCGGCGTCACGCTGATCCTGCCCGCCCTCCTCTGGATCGGGCTCCTCGTCGCCTACCCGTTCGTGATGGCCCTCTACTACAGCATGAGCAACACGGTCGTGGGGCGCGGCGGAGGCACCTTCATCGGGCTCGCGAACTTCCGGGCGCTCCTCGGCGACGACACGTTCCGCCAGACCCTCCAGAACTCGTTCGTGTTCACCTCGGTGGCGGTCGCGGTGAAGACCGTCCTGGGCGTGGCGCTCGCTCTGATCCTCTACCGGCGGCTCCGGTTCCGGCGGCTGATCCGCGGGCTCGTGCTCCTCCCTTTCGTCATCCCGACGGCGCTCAGCACGCTCGGCTGGCTCTGGATGTACGACTCCCTCTACAGCGTGATCACCTGGACGCTGAACCGCGTCGTGCTCGGTCCCCTCGGGTTCGGCCCGCTCGAGGTGACCTGGCTCGGCTCGCCCATCCTCGCCATGTCGGCGGTCATCGTGGTGAACATCTGGCGCGGCCTCCCGTTCTTCGCCATCACCGTTCTCGCCGGCCTCACGGCGATCCCCACCGACCTCTACGAGGCCGCGGAGGTGGACGGCGCGGGGCGCTGGGGGCGCTTCTGGTACGTGACCTACCCGCTCCTCAAGCCGATCCTGGCGGTCGTGATCCTCTTCTCCACGATCTTCACGTTCGCCGACTTCAACATCGTCTACGTGCTCACCCGGGGCGGCCCCCAGGAGTCCACCCACCTCTTCGCGACGCTCTCCCACGCGCTCGCGTTCGAGAGCATGCAGCTCGGGAAGGGCGCCGCGGTCTCGCTCTTCATGTTCCCCGTGCTCGTGGTCGTGGTCGCGCTCCAGTTCCGCTTCCTCCACCGCGAGGAGACCCGCTATGCCTAGCGCCCGCCGCGGCGGCGCGTTCCAGCGGTTCGTCGCCGATCACCTGGGCCTCGTCCCTTTCCTTTTCTTCATCCTGTTCCCGATCTACTTCATGGTCCTGACCGCCTTCAAGAGTGACCGGGAGCTCTACGACCTCCAGGCGATCCCCTTCTGGATCCGGGACGGGATCGCGCTCGGCCACTTCCGCCACCTCTTCTTCAAGACGAACTTCCTCCGGTGGCTGGCCAACAGCCTCATCGTCGCGACGGTGACCATGGCGGTGTCGGTGGCCATCAGCATCTTCGCCGCCTACAGCCTGGCGCGCCTCCGGTTCCCGGGGCGCCAGCCGTTCGGGGTCGCGGTCTTCATCACCTACCTCGTCCCGCCGACGCTCCTGTTCCTCCCCCTCACGCAGATCGTCAACTGGCTGGGCCTGATCGACAGCCTCTGGTCGCTCGTCCTCACCTACCCGACGTTCCTGATCCCGTTCTGCACCTGGCTCCTCCTCGGTTACTTCAAGGTGGTCCCGCGGGAGATCGAGGAGTGCGCGCTGGTGGACGGCTGCGGTCGCCTCGGCGTCCTCTTCCGGATCGTCCTCCCGGTGGCCATCCCCGGGATCATCTGCGCCATGCTCTTCGCCTTCACCCTCGCCTGGAACGAGTTCCTCTACGCCCTGACCTTCATCTCGGCCAGCGTCTCGAAGACGGTGACGACCGGGGTGGCCGCGGAGATGATCCGGGGGGACGTCTTCCACTGGGGCGGCATCATGGCCGGCGCGGTCACCGGCGCCCTGCCGGTCGTCGTGATGTACGTGCTGTGGCTCGACTACTACGTGGTCGGCCTCACGGCGGGGTCGGTGAAGGGCTAGGTTATTCGGAGGGGGTCTTTGACGGCCCCGGCGTCCGGCTCTTCGCGGCGCGCTTGACGCGGCCGAGGCACCGCGCCTACCATGACCGCAACCCCGCGCACGAAAAGCCCTTCATGACACCGAGCCGCCGGCCGTGACCCAGGCCTCCCTCGACCAGCTCCTCGCCCCGTTCCCCCGCGGGCGGACCTGGCTCCTGCCCGCGCTCCAGGCCGTCCAGGCGGACCGGGGCTGGCTCTCGCTCGACGACCTCGCCGCCGTCGGCGCCCACCTCCGCGTCCCGCAGAGCGAGGTCTACGGGGTCGCGACGCACTACCCGGAGCTGCGCCTCGCGCCGCGCGGCGAGCACCTGATCCGGGTCTGCACGGGCGTCTCGTGCCGGGTGACCGGCGGCCTCGAGCTCCTGGCCGCGCTCGAGCGGCGCTTCGCCGTGCAGCGCGGCGAGACGGCGGCGGACGGGCGCGTGACCCTGGAGGAGGCCGACTGCTGCTTCGTCTGCAGCGTGGCGCCGGCGGTGGAGGTGGATCATCGCTACCTCGGCGGGCCGAGCGCCGAGGCGGTCGAAGCGGCGTGCGCGGGGGAACCCCCTCACCCTCCCCTCTCCCCCAGCGGGGGAGAGGGAGTGAGGCCACAGGGGACGTGGTCCCCCGGAGGCGCCGGGGACGCGATCGTTCAGCTCCTCGAGCGGGCGCGGGCGGTGAGGCCCGCGGCCGTGCGGCTCCTCGTCGCGGCGGGGTCGTGCGGGCTCGCGCGCGGCGCGGCGGCGACCGCGGAGGCGCTGCTCGCGGCGCTCGCGCGGGCCGGGCTCGCGGCGAGCGTCGAGGACGGAGCGTGCAACGGCCTCTGCCACGCGGCACCCGTGGTCGAGGTCCTGCAGCCGGGCGTGCCGCGCCTCACCGTCGAGGGTGTCACGCCGGACCGGGCCGGCGCAATCGTCCGCCTCCTCCGGGGCGCGGAGGACCACGGCCTCGCGGGCGCGGCGTGGGACGAGCACAGCGTGTGCGGGCTCCCCCCGGTCGCGGCGCACCCGGTGCTCGGCCGCCAGGAGCGCCTCGTCAGCGCCCGCTGGGGCGCGATCGCCCCCGCGGACCTCGCCGACGCGCTCCTCGTCGGGAGCTATGCGACGCTCGCGCGCGTCCTGGACCAGCGCGACCCGGCACAGGTGATCGCCACCGTGAAGGCGGCGGGGCTCCTGGGGCGCGGCGGCGCCTACTTCCCCGCCGCGGTGAAGTGGGAGGGGTGCCGCCGCGCCGCCGGCGAGCCGAAGTACGTCGTCGTCAACGGGGAGGAAGGGGAACCCGGGATCTTCAAGGATCGGCACCTCATGGAGGCGGACCCGCACCTCCTCCTCGAGGGGATGCTCCTCGCCGCGTACGCCGCCGGGGCGAGCCGTGGCATCCTCTACCTCCACGGCGAGGCCAACCTCTCGGCGGCCCGCTGCGCCGACGCGGTCGCCCGCGCCCGCGCGGCGGGGCTCCTCGGGCCGCGGGTCCTCGGCAGCGACTTCGCCTTCGACGTCGAGATCCGGCGGGGCGCGGGCGGCTTCATCCTCGGCGAGGAGACGGCGCTCCTGGAGTCGCTCGAGGGGCGGCGCGCGATGCCGCGGACCAAGCCGCCCTTCCCGGTGGATGTCGGCGTCTACGGGCAACCCACCGTCATCAACAATGTCGAGACGCTGGCCGCGGTGCCGCTGATCGTGGCCGGCCGGCCCGAGGCCGCGACGACGAAGCTCTTCGGGCTGTCGGGGCACGTCGCCCGGCCGGGCATCGTCGAGGTCGCGCCGCCGGTGACGCTCCGCCGCCTCCTCTTCGACCTGGGCGGCGGCCTCGCGACCGGGCGATCGCTCCAGGCCGTCCTCATCGGCGGCCCGTCGGGGGTGATCGTCCCGCCGGCCTCGCTGGACGCGCCGCTCGAGCGCCCGGCGCTCTCGCCCGGGACCGGCGGGATCGTCGCCCTCGACGACTCGGTCTCGATCCTCGACGTCATCCGGACGCTCATGGCCTTCAACGCCAAGGAGTCGTGCGGGAAGTGCACGCCGTGCCGCGAGGGCACGGCGCGGATGCTCGTCGCGCTCGACCGGCTGGCGGCGCGGACGGCGGGCGAGGCGGATCTCGGCCTCCTCCGGGACCTCGCCGAGGCCGTCCAGATCGCCTCGCTCTGCGGCCTCGGCCAGGCCGCGCCGCTCGCGCTCCGCGCGGCCTTCGAGCACTTCCCGGCGGTCTTCGCTCTCACCCGAGGCTGAGTCACGCATGAACCGCGCCGCGTGCCGCAGCCAGCTTGCCTGAGCCCGGGCCGAGGTTTGACTCCGCTTCCCTTTCGCGTACACTGAGGTTGACTTTCCAACAAGTCCGCCAAGGAGGTGGTTCGCTCGCTCCGCAAGGAGGCGCGGAAGTTCAAGAAGAGGTAGATGCGGGCGTTCGATCCCGGCGCTCACGCCGCATCGCAAGTAGACCCGATCGGGAGCTAGAATAGGGGTATGGCGGTGCGCCTCCTGATCGACGGCCGCGCGGTCGAGGTGGCCGAGGGCGCGACGGTGCTCGACGCGGTCAACCGCCTCGGCCTCCCGCTCCCCCAGCTCTGCAAGGACCCGGACCGCCCGCCCCTCGGGGCGTGCCGGACGTGCCTCGTCCAGGTCGAGGGGCAGAAGGGCTTCCCGGCCTCCTGCCACCTGCCCGCGCGGGAGGGGATGGCGGTCCGGACCGACACGCCGGAGGTGGTCCGCATCCGTCGCACCGTCCTCGACCTCACCCTCTCGATGCTCACGCCGGGCGATGGGGGCAACGGCTTCGGCCAGCTCTCCGACGCCTGCGCCCGCCACGGCCTCCTCGCCCCGTCGTATCAGCCGCTCCACCGCTCCCGTGTGGACGACTCGAAGTCGTTCTTCGTCCTCGACCGCGAGGCCTGCATCCTCTGCGGCCGCTGCACGACCGCGTGCGACGACGTCCAGCTCATCGGCGCGATCAGCCTGATCGGCAAGGGGCACGCCGAGAAGGTCGGCGTCTTCGGCGACGGCCTCATGGCCAGCTCCATCTGCACCTCCTGCGGCCAATGCGTCGCGACCTGCCCGACGGGGGCGCTCCGGCCGAAGGAGGCGCCAGCGAAGGTCGCGCGGCGCGTCGAGACGACCTGCCCCTACTGCGGCGTCGGCTGCGGGATCGTCACGGCGGTCCGCGACGACGGGCGGCTGGCGGTCATGGCCGACGACGTCCCCGCGAACCGCTCGAGCGAGGGGATGCTCTGCGTCAAAGGCCGCTTCGGCACGGGCTTCGTCCACGCCCGCGACCGGGTCCTCCGCCCGATGATCCGGCGCGAGGCGCGCTGGCAGGCGGTCTCCTGGGGCGAAGCGCTCGACTACGCCGCCGAGGGGCTCGCGCGCCACCGCGGCGCCTTCGGGGCGCTCGCCTCGGCGAAGGCGACGAACGAGGACGGCTACGTCATCCAGAAGTTCTGCCGCACGGTGATGGGGACGAACAGCATCGACCACTGCACGCGCCTCTGCCACTCGCCCTCGGTCGAGGCGATGCTCGTCTCGATGGGCTCGGGCGCGACCTCGAACTCCTACGTGGACTACGAGGAGGCGGGGTGCCTGTTCGTCGTCGGCGCGGACGCGAGCGCGAACCACCCGGTCATCGCGATCCGGTTCCGCCGGGCGGTGACGCGGGGCGCCCGGCTGGTCGTGGTCAACCCGAAGCATATCGAGCTGTGCGACTGGGCGGACCTGTGGATCCGCCAGCGGCCCGGGACCGACGTCGCCCTCTTCAACGCGATGGCGAAGGTGATCCTCGATGAGGGGCTCTGGGACGAGGCGTTCGTCCGCGCGCGGACGGAAGGGTTCGAGGCCTGGCGGCAGGCGGTCGAGCCGTACACGCCGGAGGCCGCCGAGCGGCTCACCGGCGTCCCCGCGGCCGACATCGTCCGGGCCGCGCGCTGGTACGCGCGGCCACCCTTCTCGGGCTCGTGCCTGATCTGGGGGATGGGGATCACCCAGCACACGAACGGCACCGCCAACGCCCACGCCCTCCTGAACCTCTCGCTCCTGACGGGCCAGCTCGGCCGGCCGGGGAACGGGATCTCGCCGCTCCGCGGCCAGAACAACGTCCAGGGGTGCGGCGACGCCGGCTGCATCCCGACGAACCTCCCCGGCTATCAGCGCTACGAGGACGCCGCGACGCTTCAGAAGTTCGAGCGCGCCTGGGGCGGCCGGCCGCCGGAGCAGCCCGGCCTGGTGGTGACCGAGATGGTCGAGGGGGCGCTCCACGGCCAGATCCGCGCGATGTACGTCTGCGGGGAGAACCCGCTCCTCTCCGAGCCCGACCTGAACCACGCGCGGAAGGCGCTCGAGCAGCTCGACTTCCTCGTGGTCCAGGACCTCTTCCTCCACGAGACGGCGGAGCTTGCCCAGGTCTTCCTGCCGGCGGCCGCGTTCGCGGAAAAGGAAGGGACCTACACGAACTCCGAGCGGCGCGTCCAGCGCGTCCGGAAGGTCCTCGACCCGCCCGGCGAGGCGCGCCCCGACTGGTGGATCACGTGCGAGCTGGCCAAGCGCGTCGCGCAGCGTCTCGGACGCCCGGCGCGCGGCTTCGACTACGCGGGGGCGGCCGAGATCTTCGCCGAGATGGCGGGGCTCGTGCCGTTCCTCGGCGGCCTCTCCCACGCGCGGCTCGACCGGGAGGGCGGGATCCAGTGGCCGTGCCCGGCGCCCGAGCACCCGGGGACGCGCTTCCTCTACGCCGAGGCGTTCCCGCGGGGGAAGGGAAAGTTCATCCCGGTGACGCAGGGCGCGCCCGCGGCCGAGCTGCCGGACCTCGACTACCCGCTGAGCCTGAACACGGGGCGGCTCCTCTACCACTGGCACGGCGGCACGATCACCCGCCGCGTCGCGGGGCTCCTCGAGCTGGCGCCGCGCCTCGAGGTCGCGATCCACCCGGCCGACGCGCGGCGGCTCCGCCTCCGCGAGGGCGACCCCGTGCGCGTCGTCTCGCGCCGCGGCGAGCTCGAGGGGGTCGCCCACCTCACGGAGGCCGTGCGCGCGGGCGAGATCTTCGTCCCGTTCGTCAAGCTCGCCGAGTCGGCCGCGAACTTCCTCACGAACTCCGCCTGCGACCCCTCGTCGAAGATCCCCGAGTACAAGGTCTGCGCCGTCCGGGTCGAGCGCATTCCCACCGGCGTGGCATCCCCCTCTCCCCCACCGGGGGAGAGGGTGGGGTGAGGGGAGCGTCCTCCCCCGAGGAGGGAGACCTCGGCTTGTCCGCCGGCGGCCGGTCGTCTATGATCAGCGCCGCCGATGGCGCACGCGTCCGAGGGGCACGGCCACTCGCTGGTCCACATCTGGCTCGCCCTCTTCGCCAACACGGGCATCGCGATTGTGAAGGGGGTGGCCGCGTTCTTCACCGGCTCCGGGGCGCTCCTCGCCGAGACGATCCACTCGGTCGCCGACTCCGGGAACCAGATCCTCCTCCTGATCGGCGTCCACGGCGCGCGGAAGCCGCCGACGGAGAGCCACCCCCTCGGTTACGGCCGGAACGCCTTCTTCTGGTCGTTCATGGTCGCGGTGATGCTCTTCTCGCTCGGCGGCATGTTCTCGATCTACGAGGGGGTCCACAAGTTTCTGGTTCCCGAGCCCGTCGCGCGCGTCTGGCTGGGGGTCGGCATCCTCCTCTTCTCCATCGCGCTCGAGGCGGGCTCGCTCTGGGGCGCCCTCCGCGAGGTCGGCCGGCGGAGCGGCGGGCGGCCGTTGCTGCGCTTCGTCCGGGAGACCACCGACTCCGACCTCGTCGTGGTCGTCGGGGAGGACGTGGCGGCGACGCTCGGGCTCCTCCTCGCGCTCGCAGCCGTGCTCCTCTCCCACTTCACCCACGACCCGCGCTGGGACGCGCTCGGCAGCGCCGCCATCGGCGTGGTCCTGGTGGTCGTCGCGGTCTTCCTCGCCATCGAGGTGAAGTCGCTCCTCGTGGGCGAGCGGGCCGACCCGACCTTCGAGGCGACCATCCGGGAGGTCGCGGCGACCGAGCCCGGCATGCGCGCGGTCTGGCGGATCATCACCGTGCAGCAGGGGCCGGGCGAGGTCGTGGTCACGATGAAGGCCGAGTTCGACCCCGGTCTCCCGGCCCGGGAGATCGCCGACATCATCAACCGGTTCGAGGTCCGGCTCCGCGCCCGGCGCCCGGACGCGAGGTGGATCTTCGTCGAGCCGGACCGGCCGCACGCACGGCCCGGCGCCGTCCCCGCCGCGACCGCCTGAGCCCGCGGGTGCCCGCACCCCGCCGGAGCCGGTTGCGATTCGTGCGCGCCGCGCCCGCGTACGCCCCGGCCGGCGACATCTCTGGCGCGGCGACATCGCCGATCGGCGGTACGTGGATCGGAACCGGGACCTCGTGCGGCTCGGCTTCGACCCGGCGACCGACCTGCGCGTGGCCGCGAGCGGGGCGTGGGCGGGCGAGCGACAAGCCGGCCCTGCACCGGTGGGCCGCCGAGTACTTCGGGTCCCGGCGCGAAGACGGATGGCTCGCGGCCGTGTGCGGCCGGGCGTAGCGGCGCCCCCGGCCTGCGCGTTTTCCGGGCACGTGCCCACCCGCTAGGCAGCCACGCGGGGCCACCGGCCGCCTCCCCGCCTCGCTCGCTCAACGCCCGCGCGGGGTTTCGCCCGCCCGCCGTTTCGTCTCCGCGTGGCACCCCGGTTGCACCAGCGCGCCGGGGACGCTCCCTGAGGAGGCGCGATCAGCTGATCGGGAGGAATCGCAAGTGCGGGGCCAAGGAACGAGCATAGCGAGGACGCAGGGAGGAGGCCCGCCGAGGCGTATGCCGCATACGTTGAGGCGGGCCGACGACCGAGGACGACGCTAGGCGAAGTTCATTGGGCCCGCACCAGGAGGCGCGATGAAGAAGATCGAGGCCATCATCAAGCCGTTCAAGCTGGACGAGGTCAAGGACACCCTGACCGGCATGGGCGTGATCGGGATGACGGTGTCGGAGGTCCGGGGATTCGGACGCCAGAAGGGACACACCGAGCTCTACCGGGGATCGGAGTACACCATCGACTTCCTGCCGAAGATCAAGCTGGAGCTCGTCGTGCCCGACGCGATCGCGGGGAAGGTCGTGGACGCGATCACCACCGCGGCCCGCACGGGCTCGATCGGGGACGGCAAGGTCTTCATCCTCTCCGTGGAGAGCGCGGTGCGGATCCGCACCGGCGAGCGCGACGAGGACGCGCTCTGAGCCCTGCCGGAGCGAGAGACATCGAGCGGAAAGGAGACTCCGTGGTGAGCAGACGCTATCGGCTGCCGCTGCTTGTGCTTGTCTTCACGATCCTGCTTCTCCCCGCCGCCGCGCTCGCCGAGGAGGCGAAGCCGGCGGCCCCGGCCGGCCCCGCGGCGGCGGCGGCCCCAGCGCCCCCGGTCGCAGCCGCGCCGGCGCTGAACAAAATCGACGCGGGCGACACCGCCTGGGTGCTCACCTCCTCCGCCCTCGTCCTCATGATGACGGCGCCCGGCCTCGCCCTCTTCTACGGCGGCATGGTCCGGCGGAAGAACGCCCTTGCCACCATCATGCAGTCGTTCGTCCTGATGGCCCTCATCTCGGTCCAGTGGGTGCTCGTCGGCTACTCGCTCGCCTTCGGCCCGGACGTCGGCGGGCTGATCGGCAGCCTCCGCTGGGTCGGCCTCACCGGGGTCGGCCTCGAGCCGAACGCCGACTACGCGGCGACGATCCCCCACCAGGCGTTCATGGTCTTCCAGCTCATGTTCGCCATCATCACGCCGGCCCTGATTACCGGCGCCTTCGCCGAGCGGATGCGCTTCGGCGCGTTCATACTCTTCACCCTCCTCTGGGCCACCCTGATCTACGATCCCCTCGCCCACTGGGTGTGGGGCGTGGGCGGCTGGCTCCGGAACCTCGGCGCGCTCGACTTCGCCGGCGGGACGGTCGTCCACATCTCCTCGGGCGTCTCGGCGCTCGCAGCGGCCCTCGTGATCGGCCGGCGCAAGGGGTACGGGCGGGAGCCCATGCTGCCCCACAACCTGCCGTTCACGGTGACGGGCGCCGCGATGCTCTGGGTCGGCTGGTTCGGCTTCAACGCCGGGAGCGCGCTGGCGGCGGGTGGGCTCGCCACCAGCGCCTTCGTCGTCACCAACACCGCGGCCGCGGCAGCCGCGCTCGGCTGGATGCTGGCGGAGTGGACGAGCCGCGGGAAACCGACGGTCCTCGGCGCCGCGTCCGGGGCCGTCGCGGGCCTCGTCGCCATCACGCCGGCCTCGGGCTTCGTCGGGCCCGTGCCCTCGATCCTGATCGGGCTGGGCGGCGGCGTCTTCTGCTTCGCCGCGTGCCAGTTCAAGTCGCGCCTCGGGTACGACGACAGCCTGGACGTCGTCGGCGTCCATGCGGTCGGCGGGACGTGGGGCGCCCTCGCGACCGGGCTCTTCGCCTCGAAGGCGATCAACGAGGCCGGGGCCGACGGCCTCTTCTACGGCAACCCCGGCCAGCTCGGCATCCAGGCGATCGGCGTCGTGGCGACGTGGGCCTTCGCCTTCGTCGGGTCGATCGTCCTGCTGAAGGTCGTGGACTGGCTCGTCGGCCTCCGGGTCACCGAGGAGGAGGAGTTCCTGGGACTGGACGTCTCGCAGCACTCGGAGGCCGCGTACGCCTTCGAGGTCTCCGGTTACGGCGGGCACCTGACGGCGGCCGAGCCGGCGCTCCGGCACGAGGCCCCGGTGCTGGTCCCGAAGCCGGCCGGCCCGGCCGGACCGTAGCGGCCTCGGGCCTTCCACGCGTGTCGGCCGACGGCGCCGCTCCCGATCGGGGGCGGCGCCGTCGCGCTTCCCGTCCCCCGCCTGAAAGCAGCCGATCACCGAGTGCAGTACAATGCCGGCGAGCATGCGCACCGGGAGCAACCTCGCCCGCGCCGCCGGGCTCGCCCTCCTCCTCGCCGCCGTGCCGGGGAGTGCCCAGCCCCCCTCGGGCCCCGCAGCCGGTGGACGCGACGCGCGCCCCACCCTGCCGACGGTCCGGCTCGGCGCTCTCCTCCCGCTCAGCGGCGCCTCGGCCTGGTACGGGAAGGAGATCCGGCAGGGGATGGAGCTGGCGGTCGCCGAGCTGAACGGCGAGCGCCGACCCCGTGCGCAGGCGAGCCCCGCCGGGGCCCGGCCGGCCGACGCCGCGAGGGCTGCCGACGCCGCGCCGTCCCCGAGCGAGGGGAGCCTCCCCTCGCTCGGGTTCCAGCTCGCCCTCGAAGCGCTCGACGTCCAGCCGCTCGACGTCAAGGACGCCGCGGCGGAGTTCGGCCGGCTCGTGGCGACGCCGACGCCCGTCGTCTTCACCGCTTCGGTCACGCCGACGCTGGCGATCCACCACCTCGCGGCGGCCCGCGACGTCCTGATCGTCCACCAGGGCCTCGTCACCGACCGTTTCCCGGCAGCCAGCCGCACGTTCCTCCACACGCGCCCCCCCGTCCCGGTGCGCGTGGACGCGCTGGTCGCGCACGCCCGGGAGCGCGGCGTCCAGCGGCTCGGGCTCCTCGCGGCGGGCGACGACTTCGGGAAGGCGGTGCGGGCGCGGGCCGCGTCCGTCTGGCGGGCGCGCGGCGGGAGCATGGCCCACGAGGAGAGCCTCACGCTGGACGCGCCCGACCTCGGCGCGCGCCTCGGCCAGCTGACGCGGACCGCGCCGGACGCGGTCCTGCTCGCCTTCCGCGGACCGGACCTCGGCGACCTGGCGGCGCGCCTGCGCGGCGCGGGGTACCGCGGCCAGCTCCTCGCCGTCGACGACGACCCCGCGGCGCTCCTCGCCGCCGGCCCGGCCCTGGACGGGGCGCTGATCCTCACGGAGGCGTTCGTCCCGGAGCCCGGGAGCGCGGGCGAGCGGTTCGCCCTGGCGTACAAGGAGAAGTTCAAGAGCGCGGCGTCGCGCTACGCCGCCAACGCCTACGAGGCCGTGGGCACGGTGGCCGAGGCCATCCGGACGGCGCGGGAGCAGGGGGCGAGCGCCCCGGGCGGGTCGCGGCTCCGCGAGACGCTGCTCGCCCGGCGGACGTTTCCCTCCCTCTACGGCGGCCGGATCGTGCTCCGCGACGACGGCACGCTCGAGCGCCCGCTCGCCCTCTTCACGATCGAGCGCGGCACGCTGACGTTCGTCCGCTACCTCGGGCCGCCGGAGATGATCACGAGGTGACGATGGACCTCCGGCTGAGCGCGGAGGAGCAAGCCCTCAAGGCCTTCGCCGCGCGCGCCGCGACGGAGGCGTTCCGCCCGCTCGCCGAGGCCTGGGGCGAGCGCGACGACATGAACTGGGACCTCGCGCGCGCGCTGGGCAAGGAGGGCGTCTTCCCCCTCCTCGTCCCCTCGGCCTGGGGCGGCGCGCTCGAGGGGCCGTTCCGCTTGATGACCCTCTGCCTCGTCCGGGAGGAGCTCGCGCGCCTCTGCCCGCCGGCCGAGGAGCTGTTCGCGATCCAGGGCCTCGGGAGCTACCCGATCCTCCTCGCCGGGACCGAGGCGCAGAAGACGGCCTGGCTCCCGCCGCTCGCGCGGGGGGAGCAGGTCCCGGCCTTCGCCCTGACCGAGCCGGAGGCCGGGTCCGACGCGGCGGCGCTCCAGACGCGCGCCGAGCGGGATGGCGACGCCTGGCTCCTCACCGGGGCGAAGCGCTTCATCTCGAACGCGCCCGCCGCCGACCTCTACGTCGTCTTCGCGAAGACCGCCCCCGATCGCGGGACGAAGGGGGTCTCCGCGTTCGTCGTGCCGAAGGGCGCGCCGGGGCTCTCGGGCGCGCCGATGCACACGCTCGCGCCGCACGTGATCGGCGAGCTCCGGTTCGACCGCTGCCGGATCCCCGGGGCGAACCTCCTCGGGGGCGAGCACGAGGGCTGGCGCGTCGCCATGGGGACGCTGGACGTCTTCCGCGCGTCGGTCGGCGCGCAGGCCGTCGGGCTCGCGCAGGCGGCGTTCGACCTGGCGCTCGCCCACGCGCGCGGGCGCATCCAGTTCGGGCAGCCCATCGCCCAGTTCCAGGCGATCCAGGCCAAGCTCGCCGACATGGCGACCGAGCTCCACGCCGCGCGGCTGCTCGTCTACTCGGCGGCGCGCCTCCGGGACGGCGGCGCCCCGCGGACGACGCTCGAATCCTCGATGGCCAAGCTCTACGCGACCGAGATGGCGCAACGGGTCGTCGACCAGGCCCTCCAGATCCACGGGGGCGCCGGCGTGCTGCGCGGCTCGCCGATCGAGCGACTCTACCGTGAAGTCCGCGCCGCGCGGATCTACGAGGGCACGTCCGAGATCCAGCGGCTCATCATCGCCCGCCAGCTCCTCCGCGAGGAGCGCGCGGGGCCGACCTGACCTCACGCACCAAGGAGACCGACATGGCGAAGCTGACCAAGCTTGCCGAGACGAGCGACATTCCCCCCGGCGAAGGCCGGGTCATCGAGGCGGAGGGCAAGACGCTCGCCGTCTTCAACGTGGACGGGACGTTCTACGCGATCGACAACACCTGCCTCCACCGCGGCGGGCCGCTCGGGGAGGGGGAGCTCGCCGGAAACGTCGTGACCTGCCCGTGGCACGGCTGGCAGTACGACGTCTCGACCGGCCAGAACGCGATGAACCCGGCCGTCAAGGTCCTGTCGTACCCGGTGAAGGTGGAGAGCGGCGCGGTCTTCGTCGAGCTGTGAGCGGCAATGCCTCCCCTCTCCCCCGCCCGGGGGAGAGGGTCGGGTGAGGGAGTCCTCCGCATGAAGGCCGTCCGCATCCACCAGTTCGGCGGTCCCGAGGTCCTGCGCTGGGAGGAGGTCCCCGACCCGCCCGTGGGGCCGGCTGACGTCCTCGTCCGCGTCGCCGCCGCCGGCGTCAACTTCTCGGACACGATGCGGCGCGCCGGGGTCTACAACCCGGAGCTCCCGCTGCCGCATGCCGAGGGGGTCGAGGCGGCCGGGACCGTCGAGCGCGTGGGCGCCGAGGTGCGGGGCATCGAGCCCGGCGACCGCGTCGTCACCATGCTCGGCCAGCGGTGCCAGGCCGAGCTGGTCGCCGCCCCGGCGCCCCTCGTCTACCCGATCCCGCCGGGTCTCGGGCTCGAAGCGGCGGGCGCGCTGCCGCTCGCCGGGCTCACCGCGTACCACCTCCTCCGGACCCGCGCCCAGATCCGCGCCGGGGAGGCCGTCCTGATCCACGCCGCGGCGAGCGGCGTGGGAACGCTCGCCGTCCAGCTCGCCCGGCACTGGGGCGCGCGGGTCTTCGCCACGGCCTCGACCGACGCGAAGCTCGCGCTCGCCCGCCAGCTCGGTGCCGACGAGACGATCAACTACGCGCGCGAGAACTTCGTCACGGCCGTCCTCGCGCGGACGGACAACCGCGGGGTGGACGTCGTGCTCGAGTGCGTCGGGGGCGAGGTGCTGGCCCAGAGCGCGAAGGCGCTCGTCCCGGGCGGGCGGCTCCTGATCTACGGGCGCGCGTCAGGCGAGTCCGGGGCCGTCGCGGGCGACCTGGTCCTCACGCGGAACCTCTCGGTGCTCGGGCTCCACCTCGGCCGGCGCCCGTGGCGGGCCGACATGCACCGCGAGGCGTTCGGCGAGCTCCTCGAGCTGGCCGCGAGCGACCGCCTCAAGCCCGTGGTGGACCGGACGTTCAGGATGGCCGACGTGGCCGAGGCGCACGCCTACGTGGCCGCGCGCCGCACCGCGGGGAAGCTCCTCCTCGTCCCCTAGGCCGCCGCGGGTCCTGTCCCCGGGCTCGCCCCGCGCGCCCGGGCTCCGGGCCCCTTTCTCACGCGCCTTCCGCAATTCTGGCGAATTGCGGAAGGACGGCGTGAGGGGACCCCCATCCGCCCGGGACCCCGCGGGGCTCGCCCGGTGCCACCCGCGG
>CAYQDR010000100.1:0-18057 GCA_964416315.1 uncultured bacterium | reverse complement strand
ATCTACTTCCAGTGCGGAGGACTCGATCTCTACCCACACGAAAGCCGGTAGAGCCAAATTATAATAGTCAGAACAAAGCATCTTTTCCGGCGCGGCGTCAACCCCTTGGCCGGTCGCTGGTTGAGGGCGGGACGCCCCCCGGTCCCCCGCGGCGCCCGTGCCCGGTGCCCGTTCCCCTAGCGCTGCGCGGCTCCGACGCCGGGGACGACATGGAGTGGATCGACGCGCTGCCGGTGTGGCTTTTCGTGCTGACGCTGGCCTTCAACCTGGAAGCTCGGGCTCGACTGGAAGGACAAGGCCGGGATGGATGCGCTCGGCGCCGGGACACGTCCTTCCGACGGCGAGCGGAGCGGCAGGACGCCTTTCCCCCGGCGTCGCCGCCAGCCGGCCACGCCGAGGGGGCGCGCAACCGGGCTACTTCGGGGCGGCGAGCGGGGGGAACGTCGCGGCGCGGGCGCGGGCGCGGGCCCGGAGGGCCTCCCGTGCGTCGAGCCAGAGCGAGTAGAGGGTGGGGATCAGGACCAGCGTGAAGAGCGCGGAGACCACCAGCCCCCCGAGCAGCGCGGCACCGAGCCCCCGGTACAGCTCCGAGCCCGAGCCGCGGGCCAGGACGAGCGGCAGCATCCCGAGCACGGTCGTCGAGGTCGTGATGAAGATCGGTCGGATGCGCGTGCGCACCGACTCGACGATCGCGTCCTGCGGCGCGTGCCCCTCCTGCATGAAGTTGAGCGCCTGGTGGACGAGCAGGATGGCGTTGTTCACCACCACGCCGGTCAGGATCACGAAGCCGAGCATGGTCACCGAGTCCATCCTGATCGTCGGCTCGGTGAGGTGCGCCAGGCGCACGGCGAGGACCCCGCCCGTGGCCGCGAGCGGCACCGTGAACATGATGACGAACGGCGAGATCCACGACTCGAAGAGCGCGCACATGAGGAGATAGGTGATCACGAGCGCGAGGAGGAACGACCACTTGAGCGCGTCCCACGCCTCGGCCAGGTCACGGGCCCGTCCCGTCACGTCGATCGTGTAACCGAGCGGCAGGCTCCGCCGGACCGGCGTCACGATCCGCGACTCGACGACCCGCACGGCCTCCTCGAGCGGGATGTCGTCGCGGAGGTTCACGGTGAGCTTGATCGCGCGGTCGAGGCCGACGTGCTCGACCTTGGTCGGACCGAGGCCCGCCCGCACCTCGGCCACGTCCGCGAGCTTGACCGGTCGCCCCGCGCGCGTGTAGAAGACCGCCTCGGCGAGGTCCTGCGTCCGCTGCCCCTCGCGCGGCGAGGTGCGGAGCCGGATGTCGAGGTCCTTGCCGCGCTCACGGAAGACGCCGGCGAAGGTGCCTTCGACGTGGGTCTCCACCACCTCGCCGACGGCGGCGGCGGAGAGCCCGAGGGTCGCCGCGCGCTCGCGATCGACGTGGACCTGGAGCTCGGGGCTCCCCCACTCGAAGCTCGAGTTGACGAAGTTCACGCCCTGGAGCCCACGGAGGTCGGCGTCGAGCCGCAGCGCCGTCTCGCGGATCGTCTCGAGGTCGGGACCCTTGACGTCCACCTCGAGGTTCGTCCCCCCGAAGAACGCCCCCCGGCTCCGGAAGAGCGGCGACTGCGTGATGAAGATCCCCTCGGGCCCCGCCACGCCGACCGCGCGGCCGCGCATCTCGGCGAGGACGTGCCGCATCCCGGCGAGGCTGGCGTGCTCGGGTTTGACGAGCGCCCCCATGATCGGGAAATCGACCCGGACGACCCCGAAGACGCGCTCGAGGTCGGGAATGCCCAGGAACCGCCGCTCGAGCTCCCGGATGATCGCTTCCTTCTGGTCGGTGTTGTAGCCGGCCGGGGTGCGGATGACGACGAAGATGAAGTTGCGGTTGCCCTGCGGGAGGTAGTCGATCGGCGGCATGAACGCCCAGCTCAGGAGGAGCGCCCCCGCGACCACCCCGCCCACCAGCGTGAGCCGGCGCACCACGCCCCGGCGCAGCCACACCAGGAGCCCCACCATCATCCCGACGAAGCCCGCGCCCAGACGGTCCAGGAACGCGGCCGGGCGTCCGAGCCAGGCGGCCCGGCGCCCGCCGTCCCGCCGCCCGAGGCGGAGCAGCCGCGCCGACAGCATCGGGATCACGGTGACGGCGACGACCAGCGACAGCGCGATCGCGGAGGCGATGGCGATCGCGATGTCGCGGAAGAGCTGGCCGGCCTCCTGCTGGACGAAGAGGACCGGCAAGAACACCGCGATCGTCGTGAGCGACGAGGCCAGGATCGCGCCCCACACCTCGCGGGCCCCGTCCAGCGCCGCCTGGAGCTTCCCCTTCCCCAGCTCCCGGTGGCGGAAGATGTTTTCGAGGACCACTACCGCGTTGTCCACCACCATCCCGGAGGCGAAGGCCAGGCCCGCGAGAGTGATGATGTTGAGGCTCCGCCCGAGCGCGGCCAGGACCACGAACGTGGTCACGAGCGCGATCGGGATCACGCTCCCGATGATGAGCACGCTCGAGGGGCTGCGGAGGAAGAGGAAGAGCACCACGACGGCGAGGACCACGCCGTATCCGATGCTGGTCGTGACCTGGTCCACCGACTCTCGGAGGTAGTCGGTCTCGTCGTACACCTGGACCAGGCGGATGCCCTTCTCCCGGTAGGTCCGGTTGAGCTCGCCGATCACGGCCTGGATCCCGCGCATGACCTCGAGCGTGTTGGCGCCGGTCCGGCGCAGGACCCCCATGCCGAGCGCCGGGTGGCCCATCACCCGCACCGCGAAGTCGCGGTCCTCGTATCCGAAGCGCACCCGCGCGACGTCGCGGAGGTACACGGGCGCGCCCGCGTCCTGCCGGACGATCACCTGCCCGAGCTGGCCGAGCTCGGTGAATTGCCCGAGCGTCCGGACGTTGTATCGGCGCTTGCCCTCGTTGAGGTCGCCGCCCTTGAGGTTGCGGTTCTCGCGCAGGATCGCATCCCGGACCTGGCTGATCGTGATGCCGCGCGCGCTCATCGCCTGGGGGTCGAGCAGGACGTGGACCTCGCGGCTCTGCCCGCCGAAGCGCCACACGGCGCCGACGCCCCCGACGCGCTCGAGGCGTGGCGCGATGACGTCCTCGACCTCCTCCCACACCTCGTTCAGCTCCCGCCCGGTCTCGACGATGATCCAGGCGATCGGCGTCTCCTCGTCGGTGTTGACCGCGCGGATCACCGGCTCCTTCGCGTCGCGCGGGAGGTCGGTGACCAGGTCGAGCTTCTCCGAGACGCCGAGCCGGGCGATGTCCTTGTTCACGCCCCAGTCGAAGCGCAGGACAATCGTCGCCTTCCCCTCGATCGCGGTCGAGGTGATCTCGCGCAGGCTCTCGACCGAGTTGAGCTTCTCCTCCTGCCGGTCCACGACCTCCTGCTCGACCTCGAGCGGCGCAGCGCCGGGATACTCCGTCTCGACCGTGATCTCGGGCCGGTCCACGGTGGGGATCATCTGCATGGGGAGGCGCGCGAGCGCGATCCCGCCGAAGAGGAGGGCCAGGATCACCCCGACCAGCACCGTGACCGGGTAGCGGACGCAAAACTCGATGAGCTTCATCGCGTGCGCGCGGGCGGCGCGTCGCGGGGGGCCCCGGGCTGCGCGGGGGTCCCGGGCCGGCCGGGCGCCACGGGCTGGATGCGCGCCCCGTCCTGGAGGCTCTCGTTCCCCACGACCACGACCGCCTGGCCCGCCGTGAGCGCGCCGTCCATGATCTCCACCAGCTCGCCGGCCGGGCGGCCCGTCTTGACGGGCCGCGTCCGGGCGACGCCCTGCTCGACGATGAAGACGGTGACGGTCCCGTCCCGCCGCACGACGGCGTCCTTCGGGACGAAGAGCGCCTTCCGGCTGCCGCCCGCGTCGACGGCGACCCGCGCGAACATCCCGGCCTTGAGGGCGTGGTCGGGGTTCGCGAGGCGCACCTTGACCGGGAACGTCCGGCTCTGCGGGTCGGCCTGAGGGACGACGTGGGCGACCTCGCCGTGGAAGACGCGCTCGGGATAGGCGTCGACGACGACCCGGGCGCGCGCGCCCGAGCGGAGGCTCCCCACCTCGCGCTCGCTCACCGGGCCGACGACGTAGACCGGGTCGAGGTCGATCAGGTCGGCGACGGGATCGGCCGGGCGGACCCACGCGCCGAGCTCCGCGCGCTTGCGGACCAGGAACCCGGTGACCGACGCCACGATCGTCATGCGCCGGAGCTCGTCCTCGATCCGCGCGACCACGGCCGCGGCGCGCTGGTACTCCGCGGCCGCCTGCGCGATCTCCTCGGACCGCGGCCCGGCCTCGAGGAGGCGCTGGCGGTCGCGCGCCTGGGCGAGCTCGGCGCGCGCGCCCTCGATCTGCGCGGGACGCGTGCCGGCTTCGAGCAGCCCAAGCCGCTCGCGCGCGGCGCGCTCGTCGGAGCGCGCCACCTCGTACGCCTGCCAGGTGCGGTCCCGCTCCTGGGCGGCCACGAGCCCCTGGTCGAACAGCTCCCGCATCCGCTCGAACTCGCGCTCGGCCCAGCCCCGCCGCGCCTCGGCCGCCTTGACGGTGCTCCGCGCCTCCTCCCGCTCCTGGGGGCGTGCCCCCGCCTCGAGGTCACGGAGCCGTGCCTCGGCGCGCGCCGCCTCCTGGCGCGCCGCGGCGATCTCCTCGGCCCGGTAGCCGCGGGCGAGCTTCTCCCACTCGTGCCGCGCCTTCTCCGCCTGGGCCCGCGCCTCGGCGAGCTGCAGCTCCTTCGGCGTCCGCTCGAGCTCGGCGAGCACCGTCGTCCCGGCCAGCACGCGCTCGCCCTCGCGGACGTCGGCGCGGACGACCCGACCGGCCACCTCGGCCTGGACCGTGACGGCGCGGTCGGGCTCGACGGAGCCGATGAAGCTCACCTCCTCGGCGACCGCGCGCTCGGTGACGCGCCCCAGGACGACCGGGACCGGCGGGCGCTCGAGCCCGCGCGGGGGCTGGGCGCGCGTCACGGGCGTCTCCGGCGCGACGAGGAGCCCCAGCCCCACCGCGAGGCCGAGCGCCGCGCGGGCGCACACGGGTGCGGACGCGGCGCGGCCGTCACGGCGCCGCCGCGCCGCCCACGCCGACACTCGGGCTCCCGCTGCCGGTCCGCGCATGGCGAATCTCATCCTTTATACCACCAGACCGAAGGTGGGTGCCCGGTCGCCGCGCCACCCGCAAGCGCCCGAGGAGCACATCGCGACCGGAATTGCCGATCAGGGCTGACGTCGCAGCCACTTCAGGGATATACTTCTGGCGACGTCCGTCGTCAGCGGCTTCTGCCCCGCCTCACGCCGCCCCGGTCCGAGGTGGGAGCCCGCCAGCCTCAGGGTGATCGAACAAAGGAGGGCTCAGGGATGAAACGGATCCTGCCGCTCTTGATCGTGGCCGGCTTCCTCCTCTCCGCACCCCCCGATGCCTGGTCTCAGGCCCGAGACATCAAGTGGGGGACCGCCGCCGTCGGCTCAACCGGGCACAGGGCTCTGACCGTCCTGGCCGCGGTCCTGAACCGCGAGATGCCGAGCTACCGGGTCGCGGTCCTGCCGCTGCCTGGGGCGATCCTCACCATGAAGGGGTACGCCACCGGGGATCTGGACGCGTACTACGGGGCCGACATCGGGTTCTACGAGCTGGCGAACGACATCAACCGGTTCAAGGGCTTCAAGGCCCAGATGAAGCGGCAACTCGTCCAGTCCTTCTGGCTCTACACCGTGGAGGTCGGGGTCGCGATCCACGCCCGCGACCGCGACAAGTACCGGAAGTGGCGCGATCTCTCCGGCGAGCCGGTCTTCACCGGCCCCCTCCCCTGGGACGTCCGGGCCCACCTGGAGCGGGCCTTCGGCGTGCTGGGCGTCAAGCACCGGTACGTGAACGTGGACCTGGCGACCGCGGGATCGCTGCTCGAAAAGGGCGACATCAAGGCGTTCATCACCTACACCAACGCCGAGGCGGGCACGGCCCCGTGGATCATCGAGGCGTCCCTGGCCACGGACTGGGCGATCCTCAACCCCACCCCGGAGGAGTTCGACCAGCTCCGGAAGGCGGGGTTCCGGACCGTCGAGGTGCGGCCCGAGGTGTTCAAGCGGAACGTCCACGTGGACAAGGTCCTCTATCTCCCCTTCTACTACGGCTTCCACGTGGGGCTGGAGGTGCCCGACGAAGACGCCTACAAGATGCTGACGGTCATCGAGAAGCACGCCGCCGAGCTGGCCAAGTCCTCCTCCGACTTCGAGCAGGTCCGGAAGGACATGCCGGGCATGCAGCGCAAAGGGGTCGAGTCGTCGATCGACCTGGTCCCCGTCCACCCGGGCCTGGCGCGGTACATGCGGGAGCGCGGCGTCTGGGACCCCAAGTGGGACGGCCGGGTCGCCAGGGGCAGGTAGCGCCGGGACGCGCCGCGCACCCCCCGCCGCCCGCCCGGGCGGGTCGGGCGGGCGCGGCCGCCTCCGCAGGATCCGGATAGCGACCGGATGGGCACCCCGCCGGAGCCGCGCCGGACCGCGGAGATCCTCTATCTCGTCGTCGCCGTTTTCTTCTTCATCTACCTCGTCCGGTACTATCTGACCGGCCTGGGAGGCCCCACGCTGCTCGCGATGACGCTGGTGCCGGTCACCTTCATCCTGTTCACGCTCGACTCGTTGCGGAACAACGCCCTTTACCCGAAGCTGGGGTCCGTCACCAACCACGTCATCGCGGGCGTCTACGTCGCCGCGTGCCTCGTCGTCGCGGCCTACATGAACCTCGAGTTCGAGGCCATCGGCACGGTACGGGCGGGAATCTACAGCAAGACCGATCTGCTCATCGGCACTCTCATGGTCGGGCTCGTGATGGAGTACGCCCGGAAGAAGTACATGCCGCTCTTTATCCTCAACGTGCTCCTGATCCTCTACACGGTGTACGGTTGGCTCGTGCCCGGCCTGTTCGGGCACCCGGGCCTCAGCTGGACGCGCGTGCTGAGCGCCATGAGCGTCGAGATGGCGACCGGGGTATTCTCGCGCCTGCCGCAGCTCGCCCTGACGCTGATCGGCTCGTTCATGCTCGTCCTGAGCGCCCTGCGCGCCTTCGGGTGCGTGGACTCCATCCTCAGGGCCGCCTCCCGGATCGCCGCGCGGTCGCCTCACGCGCTGCCGCAGGCGGCGGTACTCGGATCGTTCGGCGTGGCGGCCGTGAGCGGCAGCGGCGCAGCCAACGCCGCCACCACCGGTTCGGCCACCATCCCCGCCATGATCGCCAGCGGGCTTCCCCGGGTGAACGCCGCCGCCATCGAGACGGCTTCCTCGCTGGGGGGCCAGCTCATGCCGCCGGTCATGGGGATCTCCGCCTTCCTGATGGCCGACTTCCTCGGCCGGAGCTATTTTGACGTCGTCGCCCGGGGGTACGCGCCGGCGCTGATCTACTATGCCGGGGTCGCCGTCAGCGTCTACCTGCTCGCGGTGCGTTACCGGGCCCGCATGGGCGCGGTCTCGCTCGCCGAGCGGATAAGCCTTTCCGACGGGATCAACCTCGTCGCCTACCTGGTCGTCGTCGCGGGGCTGGTCGTCCTCATGGCGGTCACCGGGCTGCCGGCGATGCTCGCCGCCCTGCGAGTGTTCGGCTGGATCGCGATCCCGCTCTCCGTGATCTTCATCGTCACGACGTACCGGACCCACCGGTCCTGGAACCTCCGCCAGCTGGCGGCTCCGTTCCGTGACCTGGTCGACAGCTTCGCGGCCATGACCACCGAGCTGACCCTGCTGCTGGCCACCCTGTCGGTCATGACGGGCGCGTTCGTCATCACGGGGATTCCGACGAAGGTCGGGTTCATCATGATGGAGGCGGCCGGCGTCAACCTCGTGGCGATGATCCTCGTCGCCTTCGTCTTCGGCGCCATCGTCGGAACCGGGCTGCCTCCGGCGCCGACGTACGTCATCACCGCGCTCGTGATCGCCCCGCCCATGATCAAAGCCGGAGTCGATCCTTGGGTCGTCCACTTCTTCGCCTTCTTCCTCGCCGTCTGGGGCGAGCTCACGCCGCCCACGTCCGTTGTGGCCGCGGTGGCCGCCAGGATCGCCGACGCCTCCTTCATGGGGACGCTCTTCCGGGCGCTCGGTCTCTGCATCGGCCTGTTCGTGCTGATGGGCGCGGTCTTCGCGCGGCCCCAGCTCGTGGTCGAGCCGGGGGTGGCCCAGCTCGGCGCGTTCGGCCTCATCCTGGCCGGAACGGTCGGCATCGCGTTCAGCCTTCAGGCGAACTTCAGCGAAAGACGTGTGCGGGACCTGGCCGCGCGGATCGCCCTGGCAGGCTTTTCGCTCGTGGTCGTGTTCCACCCGAGCACGGAGCTGGCCGCGCTCGCCATGGTGCCGATCGCGGCGCTCGTCGGGTACTGGCTTGTCAAGGGCCGAAGGGGGGTGGCGGTGGAAGAGGCTCGGGCCGTCTGAGGCCGCAGGCGCCGGTGATATCGCGCAGGGCTCTACCGGCTTCCGTGGTGCGGCATCCGCGGCAAGCGGGGTCAGGCCTCGCTGGGCTCCGGCGGTGGGAGGTTCTCGAGTAGGACTGCCGCTTCCTGCGCGCGCTCTTCAGGCACCTGAAGCTGCACCGGACCCACAAGGGGATTGAACCCCGACCCGATTCGTCCCGCGCCAAACAGATCCTGAACGCCTTCGCCCTTCGCGAAGTACGGTATTCCTGCGGACTCGAGGACCGATTTGGCGACCAGGAGGAGCGAGAAGTCGGAAGTCTCCAGGACAGTGACGAGTCCCGTCCACTCCGGCTCGTCACGCTCTGCCGGAGGTTCATCGGCGAGAGGGATACCGCAATCCGAGCACACGGTGATTCCCTCTCGAAACTCCGTTCCGCATTCCGGACAGATCAAGGTGTACCTCTGACGACTCTCCTGCGAGGCCTAACGCCAGGGTGAGCCGCGCGCGATAGCGCGTCGACTCCACCCAGGGTTAGAGCGGTCATCTCATACGGGCTTCTCAACGATCTTCCAATATGAGTCCTTCCTGATTACCTTCCCGTCCCGGAACTCCCAGTGATCGCATCCACGTACTTGAACTCGGACTCCGTCGGGTGTCGTGCCGGTCAGCAACCACTCCGACACGCCCATATTGCCGCTGACCCAGTGCCGGTCATCACTGTAGTGGACGTCTGGGAGACCCTTGAAGCGCGTCGCTAATCCCTCTCGCACGGCCGCTTTGCCCGTAAAGCGCCGACCCCATGGGTCCGGCCCCCGGGGCATGTCCAGCGAGCAATCATCGGCAAAGAACTCCATTATCGCGTCCAGATCGCGGGCATTGAACGCATCGGCGATTGCTTTCAATGTCTCGACGGAAACCGATTCCTGTTGAGCCATGGCGATTCCTCCATGGAACCCTCTAACCCGAGACCATGTCCGTGGGCTGGCGCCTGCCATGGCCGATGACGTATCGGCGGATCCAGGCCTTGGTGGACACGGTCGAGGAGCCGAGGCTTCGGTGGACCGGTTTGGATGGCCTCGCGAACCACAAGGCCTCGAACGTCCGCGACGCCTAGTAGTGGATAGCGAGACCGGGGTTTGCAACTGAAGGGTCACCATGAATGTGTTCCCCTTCGGCCGGTGCAACGATACTCCATCCGTCCAGAGCCGGCAATGTGCCGTCTCGCGCCACCCGAGATGGCATCGGGCGTGCCCGCAGGGGCCGGGCTCGTGTATCATGACGCTCCGTGGCCCCCCCGTACATCTTCACGACGCGCGACCTCGGGAAGGTCGTCCCGCCCAAGCGCGAGATCCTCCGCGGGATCTCGCTCGCCTTCTTCCCCGGGGCGAAGATCGGCGTCCTCGGGGCCAACGGCGCGGGCAAGTCCACGCTGCTGCGGATCATGGCGGGCGTGGACCCGGACTTCCTCGGCGAGGCGCGCCCGGCCGAGGGGATCCGGATCGGCTTCCTGCCCCAGGAGCCACGCCTCGACCCGTCGAAGGACGTCCGCGGGAACATCGAGGACGGCGTCCGGGCGACCCGCGCCCTCCTCGACGAGTTCGAGCGCGTGAGCGCCCGGCTCGGCGAGCCGCTGGCCGATGCCGAGATGGAGCGGTGCCTCGCGGAGCAGGCCCGGCTCCAGGACGCGATCGAGGCCTGCGGGGGCTGGGACCTCGACCGCACGATCGAGATCGCGATGGACGCCCTCCGCGTCCCGCCCGGCGACCAGGCAACCGGGACGCTCTCGGGCGGCGAGGCCCGGCGGGTCGCCCTCTGCCGGCTCCTCCTCGAGCGGCCGGACATGCTGCTCCTCGACGAGCCGACGAACCACCTCGACGCCGAGTCCGTCGCCTGGCTCGAGCGTTACCTCCAGGAGTACCCCGGGACCGTCATCGCGGTCACCCACGACCGGTACTTCCTCGACAACGTCGCGGGCTGGATCCTCGAGCTCGACCGCGGCTACGGGATCCCGTGGCAGGGGAACTACTCTTCCTGGCTCGAGCAGAAGAAGGCCCGGCTCGCGGTCGAGGAGAAGGCGGAGTCCGCGCGGCAGCGGACGCTCGAACGCGAGCTCGAGTGGGTCCGGATGGCGCCGCGGGCCCGCCAGGCGAAGTCGAAGGCGCGGATCCAGGCCTACGAGACGCTGCTCCAGGCCGAAGCCGAGCGCCGGCCGGACGACGTCGAGATCACGATCCCGCCGGGGCCCCGCCTCGGCGACGTGGTCGTCGCCGCGGAGCACGTCCGCAAGGGGTACGGCGATCGCCTCCTGATCGACGATTTCTCGTTCACGCTGCCGCGCGGGGGGATCGTCGGCGTCATCGGCCCGAACGGCGCCGGCAAGACGACGCTCTTCCGGATGATCGTGGGCCTCGAGAAGCCCGAGGTGGGGACGCTCCGCCTCGGCGAGACCGTCGCGCCCGCGTACGTGGACCAGACCCGCGACGCCCTGGATGGGTCGAGGACCGTCTGGGAGGAGATCTCGGGCGGCGCCGACCAGCTCCAGCTCGGGCGGCGGCAGGTCCCCTCGCGGGCCTACGTCGCCTCGTTCAACTTCAAGGGCGCCGATCAGCAGAAGCGGGTGGGGGAGCTCTCGGGCGGCGAGCGGAACCGCGTCCACCTGGCGAAGCTCCTCAAGCGCGGCGGGAACCTCCTCCTCCTCGACGAGCCGACGAACGATTTGGACGTGGACACGCTGCGCGCCCTGGAGGACGCGCTCCTCGGCTTCGCGGGGTGCGTCGTCGTCATCAGCCACGACCGCTGGTTCCTCGACCGGATCGCGACCCACATCCTCGCCTTCGAGGACGAGGGGCGGGTGGTCTGGTTCGAGGGGAACTACCAGGACTACGAGGCGGACCGGCGGAAGCGCCTGGGCGCCGACGCCGAGCGGCCCCACCGGCTCCGCTACAAGCGACTCAAGTGAGATTCCCTCTCCCCCCGGGGGGAGAGGGCGAGGGTGAGGGGGACCATGCCCACCAGCGTGCCGACCGAGGCGGAGGTCATCGGCTACCTGAAGACCTGCTCCAACTGGGGGCGGTGGGGCGCGGACGACCAGCTCGGGACCATCAATCTCATCACCCCCGCGAAGCGCCAGGCCGCCGCCCGGCTCGTCCGCGACGGGGTGAGCGTGACCTGCGCCCGGCCCGTCGTGACGGACATCACGGCGGACACGACCTTCCAGGTGATGCGCTTCATGGTGGACTCGGGCGAGGGGCGCGACACCGCGCCGCCGGAGCGCCTCCTCCAGCGGCGGGGCGCGGGCGAGTTCATCGGGATGGTGTTCCACGGCTACACGATCACCCACGTGGACTCCCTCGCCCACTTCTTCTGGGAGGGAAAGATCTACAACGGGCGCTCCTGCAACCTGATCACCGCGCGCGAGGGGGCGACGGTCGAGGCGGTCGAGCTGCTCCACGCCGGCGTCGTGAGCCGCGGCGTGCTTCTCGACGTGGCGCGGACTCGGGGCGTCCGCTGGCTGGAGCGGGGCGAGGGCGTGATGCCGGCCGACCTCGAGGCCGCCGAGCGCGCGCAGGGCGTCCGGGTGGAGCCGGGGGACATCCTGCTCGTCCGGACCGGCTACTACGCGCGGCGGCTCGCCGAGGGGCCGGTGAACCCCGGGCGGGACGGCTCGCCCGGGCCGCACGCGGCGCTCGCCCCGTGGCTCCGCGAGCGCGGCGTCGCCTTGTGGGGGAGCGACACCCACAACGACGTGACGCCGACCCCGTATCCCGGGATGGGCCACCCCTTCCACATCGTGGCGCTGGTCGGCCTGGGGCTCTGGCTCATCGACAACATGAACCTGGAGGAGGTCGCGCGCGCGTGCGCGGAGCGGAGCCGGTGGGAGTTCCTCCTCACCGTGGCCCCGCTCCGCCTCCGCAACGTGACGGGCTCGCCCGTCAACCCGATCGCCGTGTTCTGACGGGTCAGGACGTCGGCAGGTTCACCTTCGCCATCGACTCCCGCATGACCTCGGTGGTCTCCCCGGCCATCCAGCGCCGCTCCGCCTGCCAGTAGTCCGGTGAGCGCTTGCCGGACTTGACGGCCTCGACCGCGATGACCATCAGCGTCGCCACGATCTTGTCCTGGCGCAGGAGCACGTACTCGAGCGCGGCCCAGTCGATGACCTCGTCGATGACCTGGCCCTGGGCGTCGCGCGCGTAGGGTTCGTGCCAGCCCCGCTGGTCCGGCCGAAACGTCGTGACGATGCCCGTCTGCTTCGCCGACACCCGGAATGGCTGATTGCCCGGATGCCGGTACACCACGGCGAGCAGGATCTGCCCCCGGCTCCACGCGTACCGGTAGTTGCCGGTGAGCACGTAGTTTCGGGCCTGTTCGTCCGGCATCCCCTGGGAGACCAGGAGACGCTGGAACGCGCGGTTGGCCTCGAAGATCGCCTCCGGCCGGTACCGGCCGTAGAGGCCTTCCTGCCCGCGGACTTCGCCGGACTTCGGATTCACGCGCGGGTCGGTCGTGGCCACGCCGAACGTCGCCTTGTAGGAGTCGTCCAGCGACACCGCCTGGGCCTGGAGGAGCCCCCGGTTCAGCTCCGCCAGTCCGGTCCCGATCGTGTAGGGGAGGAACGCCAGCCCCTGGGCGAGCCCCGCGGCGATCATCAGGGGCGAGAGGATGAGGTTCATCAGCCCCCGCCCGAACGTCTCCGCGGCGAGCCTGCCGTTGTAGGGGGTCGCGCACCCCGCGAGCAGCAGGGTGGCGACCAGCAGGACGCTCACGCTTCGGCGCACGTATGCCTTCATACCCCACCTCCGTGGGTCTCAGAGTCCCGGCCTCTTGCGGGGCCGGCACCCCTACGAAGGGCAACGCGCGGGCCAACACTGCAGGACCGAAAAAATCGTGACTTACGATTCGCTCGGGGGTTTCCGGGTGGGTGAGCAGTCGCCGGGGTTGGGGCAAACGCCGGCAGGGGAAAGCGCCGAGGTGGTTCGGAAGGCGGGGCGAAGCCCCCCTCCGAGGGTTGCTAGCCCCGATCCGAAAGAATCGGGTCGGCCCGGAGTCCTTGGGTGGCAGTCCCTCAGGTGGATTCCGGACGGATCGGGTCGCCGACGCGGAGCGTGCCGCCGGTGACGATGTCGGCGCGGAGGCCGGCGCGGTGGACGAGCGCCTTCAGCACGCCCGGCTTCGTCAGCCGCTCGAGGTGCTCACAGGGCTCGCAGAGCCGCGTGCCCTCGACGACGATCTCGCCGATCCGGAAGCGCCGGCCCACGAGGTGGCTGAGGGGCACGCCGCGGGTCGTGATGTTCCGCCGGCTGGCGGCGAGGTCGAGCTCGAGGCCCGACTCGCGGGCGAGGGCCTCGAGCGACTCCGCCTCGATCAGCGTCACCTGGCGGCCCGAGCCCGGTCGCTCGGACCAGGTCCCGCCCTTGTGGAAGTACCGGTCCCCCGCCAGGCCCTTGCCCGCGACGGCTTCGACCTCGGCGAGCCGGACCATGGGCCCCGCGGCATCATGCGCGATCTGGATCGAGACGACGCTCCCCTCCCACATGACGCACCTCCGCTCGGGCCATGATACCACTCGCACCCGACCCTCTCCCTCCCGGGGAGGGAGAGAGCTACGTCGCCACCTACCGGATCGGCGTCCGGCTCGGCCTGCCGACGGCCGGCCTGGCGGCGGCGATGCTCGTCGGGGTCTCGGGGATTGACGCGGCGTCCGCGGCGCGAGATGTTGGGTGACGAGGAGCCGGGTCATGGGTGATGTCCGCCTCGTCGATCATCGTGGCCACCAACGCCGTGCTGCTCAAGCGCGCGGAGGGGCGCCTGCGGGCCATCTGAACCGATGAAGATCACGCGCCTGGGCCTCCACCTCCTCGAGTGCCGCCTCCCCGAGCCGCTCGGGAACGCGCGCGAGTTCTTCGACCGCCGGGGCGCGCTCCTCGTCGAGGTGCGCACGGACGAGGGGGTGTCGGGCTGGGGGGAGACCTGGCACTCGCCGGCGGCCGCCTGGACGATCATCGAGGCGGCCCTCGCCCCGGTCCTCTTCGGCCAGGACCCGTTCGAGTACCAACGCCTCTGGGGCGCGATGCACGCCCGGCTGGGCTACGAGCGCCAGGGGCCGGGCCTGATGGCGCTCTCGGCCGTGGACATGGCCCTCTGGGACCTCCGGGGCCGCGCGCTCGGCCAGCCGATCGCGCGCCTCCTCGGCGGTCCGGTGCGGACGCGCGTGCCGGCGTACGCGGGGGGCCCCTACCTCAAGCCGGGCCGCGATCCCTATCGCGCGTACCGCCGCGAAGCCGAGCGGATCCTGGGTCCCGGCTTCCGCGCGATGAAGCTGAAGATCGGCGTGGACCCGGACGCCGACGGCCGCGCCGCCAATGCCGTGCGGAAGGTCGTCGGCCCCGACGTGATCCTGCTCGCCGACGCCAACCAGGGCTACACGACGCGCCCGGCGATCGAGACCGGGCGCCAGCTCGAGGCGGAGGCCTTTGCGTGGCTCGAGGAGCCGGTGGCACCCGACGACGTCGAGGGCTACGCCCACGTCGCCGGCGCGCTCGGCCTCGCGGTCGTGGGCGGGGAGGCCCTCGGCGGGATCCGCGCGTTCCGGACGTTCTTCGAGCGCGGCGCGCTCGACGCCGCGCAGCCGGACCTCGCGATCGCGGGCGGGTTCACCGAGGTCGCCCGCATCGCCGCGCTCGCCGCCGCCTGGGACGTGCCGATCGTCCCGCACGTCTGGGGGGCGGCGGTGAGCTTCTACGCGAGCCTCCAGCTCTGCGCCGTCCTCCCCGGCTACCGCAGCCACACCCCGATGCCGTACCCCTGGTTCGAGTACGACCAGGCGCCGAACCCTTTGCGGGAGCTCTGGGGCGTCCCCGCCCTCGGTCCGGACGGCATGGTCGAGGTCCCGCAGGGCCCCGGGCTCGGCATCGAGGTGGACCCCGCCGCCTTCACGCCCTACCTCGTCCGGCGCGGCGAGGTCACGTCCGAGTAGCGTTCCCCCTCTCCTTACCGTTCGACCGGTCGTGACCCCCCGGGGGTGGTCGGGCTAGCGCTAGCACGCGCGATACAGCTCGGCTGCCGACTCGAAGTCGACCAGCCCTCGCAACGTGAGCCGGGGGAGCGCGAGCAGCCTCGCCCGCAGTCTCGAGTGCTCGCGCCGGCTCCTCGCTCCAGCGAGCAGCTCCATGATGACCGGCTCGGTCGTGGCGATTGGGGAGCGCCGCTGGAGATGATGGCGGAGGGTGAGGTGAGCAGGGTGGCCCGTGGCGCGGAGCAGCTCGATCCAGGCCGACGTGTCGACGAGAATCACCGCCGGGAGGCGCGGTCGGTCCGGAGCTCGTCGAGATCGCCCTCCCAGCCCATGCCCTCGAGTTGGAGGAGCGCCGCGTGAACATCCGACTCACGGAGTCGTCCCGTCCGCCGGGCCCAGGCCTCGATCTCGGCCCAGTCCCATGCCGGCTGCCCGGACACGGTCCAGCGCGGCTCTGGCATGAGCCGTCGCTGACGCCACGTATGGACGGTTTGCGGCCTGACGCCGAGTCGCGACGCGATCTCCGCTGCCCCGACGGGAATCGATTCGCCAGCGGCACTCGTGTTTCGACGAGCCATGGGCCGACTGTAGCGCTCTACACTACAGGTGTCAAGCTATGACGGACTGGGCCGTCCCTTCAGGCTCCGAGTCCGCCGCTTCCGCGGCGATAGCGCGTGTAGAGGAAGGACGCGAGGAGGAGCACGCCGCCCAGGACCAGGAACGAGAAGATCCGGTACACGGCGTCGAGCTCCGCGAGGTCCACGAGGAAGACCTTCGCCACGGTGAGGCCGAAGAGGCCGAGCGCGCCGAGGCGGACGGCCGTGAGGTGCCAGCGCATGCCGACGCCCATCGCGGCCAGCGCGTAGAGGGTCCAGAGGAGCGACAGCCCCATGCTGCGGGCCTTGTCGGCCTCGCCCCGGCCGAGGCCCGCGAGCGGGAGCAGGCTGACCTCGGTGCTGAGGTGCCAGAGGAGGAAGAGCGCCGCGGCCGCGCTCCCGAGCGCGCGCGCCCGGCGTCGCGTCGCGTCCGAGAAGGGCAGCTCCGGGGCGAGCCGCGCGTAGAGGGCGTAGAGGGCGACGATGAGGAGCCCCGTGGCGAAGCGCGGGTTCAGGGCGGCGGGGCGCAGCGCCGGCGTGAGCCGCCGCCACTCGTCCGCGAGCGTCGTCGTCGCCACGAGCCCGAGGAGGGCGAGGAGCCCCGTCGTGGCGGCGAAGAGGATCCGCGTCCGGTCCTCCCGCGCGAGCCAGAGGAGCGGGAGCGCCGCGGTGATCCAAGGGAGGAGGCCGAGGGCGTGCCGGTGCGCCGCCGGCAGCCCCCGCCGGAAGGGCCCGTAGGCGGCGACCTCGGCGCCCAGGAAGAGCGCCGCGCCGCCGAGGGCGGCCAGGACGAGCAGCGGGCGCGCGGCCGCCTCCCACCCGGCCGCGTCCGCTTCGCGGCGCCGGTAGAGCCACGCGGCGATCGTGCACGCGGCCACGACGAAGACGGTCGGGAGCGCGAGCGGGTGGTCCACGAGGAAGCGTCCCTCGTGCCACGCCGGACGCCAGAGGAGCGTGAGCCAGCGCACCGCCGCCAGGCCGAGCACGGCGAGCGCGCTCCCCCGGAGCCTCGGCGCCGCAAACCGGAACCCGCCCCAGAGGAGCGCCGTGCCCTCGACGCTCCAGGCGATCGCGGTCGTGTGCTCGGTGAGCTGGACGGGGAAGGTCAGCGTGAGGAACGCCAGCGCGAGCGCGAAGTGGAGGAGCGCCACGTCCGGCGCGCCCGGGAGGGCGTGGATCGCCCACCGCCCGAGGCCGAGGTAGACCGTCGCGAGGCCGAGGCAGAGGAGGGCGAGCACGCCCGGGTACTCCGGCCAGAGGACCCCGCGCGCCGCCACGAAGTAGGCGGCCGGGGTCGCCAGCGCGAGGAGCGCCGCGCTCCACCGGAGGCCGCCGCCGCGCGCGGCCTCGACGGGCCCCGCCAGCGCGAACAGGACGAAGAACACGCTCGGCCCGAGGAGCGCCACGGCGAGCTTCTCGGGCCGGTACCACTCGTCGAACCACGCCCAGTAGAGCGCCTGCGTCCCGGCGAAGGCGAGGAGCGACACCTCCGGCCAGCGGCGCCAGCACGCGGCGGCGAGGGCGCCCGCGTCGAGGACGGCGAGGTAGCTGAAGAGCGCGACCGCGGCGTCGTACTCCCCGCGGAGGAGCACGGGCGTGAGGAGGCCGCCCAGCGTCGCGAGGAAGGCGATCACCCGCGCGTCGTGACGGATCGCGATGGCCATCCCGGTGGCCGTCACCAGCACCAGCAGGCCGAACGCGGCCGAGCGGGGGATCAGCTCGTAAAAGCCCCAGGCGGCGTAGACGGAGAGGTAGAGCGTGGCGATCCCGGCCGCGGCGAGCCCCTGGGCCGGGACGCGGTACGCAGCCCGCTGGAGCCGCTCCCCGACCGTGAGGAAGGCGACGCCCGCGAGGAGCCCGATCAGGACGCGGCCGGCCGGCCCGATCCACCGGTTCTCGAAGGCGTACTTGAGGAAGAAGCCCACCCCGACGACCAGGACGAGGGCCCCGACCCGGTTGAGCCATCGCTCCCCGAGGAGCCCCTCGAGCCGGGCGAGGCCGGTCGAGCCGGGGGGACGCGCGGCCGCCGGCTCGGGTGCGGGCGCCGGTTCGGGGGGCGGCC
>CAYQDR010000099.1:0-18215 GCA_964416315.1 uncultured bacterium | reverse complement strand
GGCGAGCACAATGATCCCGAGCAGAGTGCTGTCAGAAACCGTGAGCCCGAACACGGGACTGGCTCAACTCCCAGCCTTCCTCAGTTGACGGCGTCAATCACCCAGCCGCTCGGCAGGCGGCGGAGCTTAAAGACGAACGCCCCCTCGCTACGGAAAGTCTGGCCGTCCTTCGAGACGAAGACATCGAGCCTCCGACCCCGAGCCTCGGCCTCGTCTCCCGCGACGTCAATGCCTTGAACACTAAGGTCCACGCTCTGGCTCCTGCCCTGCGCGAACGCCTCCCGGATCCGCCGGAGCTCGGCCGCGGTCAGGCCCGGGCGGATCTTCTGGAGGAGGGCCAGGTCCTTCGCCTCGATGGCGCGCTTGTAGGTGTCGAGCGCCGCCTGGATCTCGACTCGGGCGTCGCCGCCCGGCGCACGTGACCCGGGCGCGCCGCCCGGCGTGCCCGCGAACGCCGCCTCCGCGGCGCGGAAGCGATCGGCCGCCTGCTTGAAGCCCCCCCGCTCGTAGGCCAGCTGCCCCTGCTGCTCCTCGGTGACGCCGGCCTGGTAGCCGGCGGTGCCGGGGCTCGCGCGCTTCTTCGCGTCGAGCATCTGCCCCCGCGCCTGGTCGGCCTCGCTCCGGGCGGCGCGCGCGAGCTGGGCGCGCTGCGCCGCCGCGCCGTAGCGGAGCGCCGCGTCGCCGTACGCCTGCGTCGCGGCGGCGAAGCTCTGCCGGCTCGCGAGGGAGTCGGCCTCCTGCTCCCGCACCCGGGCCCCCTCGAAGAGGGCCTTCGCGACCTTCTCCGCCTCGACCCGGAGCGCCTGCTCCCGCGCGCTCACCGCGGCGCTGCGGGCCCGCTCCGTCTCCTGCTGGAGCGGCGCGAGGCGCGCGGTTTCCTCGGCCTGCTGGCGCTGGAGCGCCGCCTGGCGTTGTCGCTCCGCCTCGACCGCCTTCTGGCGCTCCGCCTCGGCGGCGGCCCGCTGGCGCTCGGCCTCCGCGGCGCGCTGGGCCTCCTGCGCCTTCCGCTGCCGCTCGGCCTCCGCGGCCCTTTGCGCATCCGCCGCGACCTGCTGGGCTTCGCGACCGGCCCGCACGTAGCTGTCGCCCGCCTCGCGATACGCCCTCTCCGCGCGCCCGGCCTCCCCGCGCTCGAACGCCGCGTCGCCCTCCCGCTGTTTCGCCACCGCCGCCGCCCACGACTGGAGCGCCCAGCGCTCGGCGTCCGCCCGGATCGCATCCTCGCGGGCGGCCAGCATCTTCGCCCGCGCCTCCTCCGCCGGGACCCGCGCCGGCGGTGGTCCCACGGAAGGCGGCGCGGCGGGAGCCGGGCTCGCGGGCACCGCCGCCGGCGGTGGGACAGTGGGAGCGGGCGCCACGGGCGCGGGCGCGGCGGGCGCCACGGGCGCGGGCGAGGCGGCCGCCACCGGCTCAGCCGGCGCCGGCGCGGCCGGGGGGCTCTCGGACACTACCGGCGGCGCAGGCGCGGGGCGCAGGAGATAGGCCGCGACGCCGACGAGGGCCAGCAACACAATCGCCGCCAGGCCCGCCTCGCGCCAGCCGAACGCGCGACTCCGCCGCGCCAGCGGCGCGGGCGGGGACGGAGCGGGTGCGGGCGGGGGCGGCGCGGGGGCCGGCGCCGGACGGCGCTCGGGCGCGGGCGCCACCGAACCCGGCCGCGCCGCGGCCGGCGGAGCCGGTGCCGGTGGAGGCGGCGCCGCGGGCGGCGGCGGAACGCGGCGGGGCGCTTCCGGGGCGGGTGCCGGCGGCGCGCCGCGGCGGGCCTGACGGATCCCCTCGAGCGCGCCGCGGTGCTCGGGGACCTCCCGGAGGACCTGCTCGAACTCGGCGATCGCCCCCTCCGCATCCCCGCGGCGCATGAGCTCCACGCCGTGGGCATGGGCCGCCTCCACGGCCTCGACCCGCTGGGCACGGGCGCGGAGCCGCTCGAGCTTCTCCGCGAGCTGGTGCTCGAGGGCCCGGAGCGTTCCGACGCGCGCCCGGTCGTCCACTACGGGGAGCGTCTCGTCTTCGGGCGCTTCGCCAGTCCGCGCGGCCAGCCGGTCCTGGAGCCCCCGGATCTCGTCGAGCCGCGCGCGCACCTGCTGCCCGAGCCGGACGGCCTCGTCGTCGAGCCGCCGACGGATCCCCTCGAGCTGCGCGCGCATCTGGGCGAGGTCGGGAAAGCGCTGGGCGGGATCCTTCCTGAGCGCGCGCTCGACGACCGCCGAGAGCTCGCGCGGGACCGTCGGATCCACCTCGCTGAGGGGCGGCGGGGCGGTCGTCCGGAGGAGCTCGAGGATCTCCATCGGGTCTTCGCTCGCGAACGCGGGGCCGGTAGCTCAGGAACTCGTAGAAGACAGCGCCCACCGAGAAGATGTCCGACCGCTGGTCCACCCGCCCGCGGGCCTGCTCGGGGGACATGTACCGCAGCGTCCCCATGATGAGCCCCGTCCGCGTGAGGCCGGGGTCGCTCGAGGCGATGCGCGCGAGGCCGAAGTCGAGGATCTTGGCCTGCCCGGTCCGAAGCACGAAGATGTTGCCCGGCTTGATGTCGCGGTGGATGATCCCCTTCTGGTGGGCGTAATGGAGCCCCTCACAGACCTGGACCATCAAGTCGAGCTTGTCTTCCAGGGCGAGGGGCTTCCGCTGGGCGATCACGTGCTTGAGCTCCTCCCCGTCCAGGAACTCCATGACGATGAAGAGCCGGCCGTCGTCTTCGCCCAGGTCGTAGACCGTGACGACGTTGGGGTGGCTCAGCGTCGCGCAGGCCTGGGCCTCGCGGTAGAAGCGCGTCTTCAGCTCGTCGGTGGCGTCGCTGTCGCCGGAGATGACCTTGAGGGCGACATGCCGGCCGAGCCTGGGGTCCCTGGCCTTGTACACGGTGCCCATGCCCCCGCGGCCGATCCGTTCGACGATCTCGTACCGGCCGATCTGCTGGATCATGGGCGGGTCTGACGCGGGCGTCCGCTCAGCGGCGATACTGCGCGAGAACCACGCTGATGTTGTCGCGACCCCCCGCCGCGTTCGCCTCGGCGACGAGCGCCCGGGTGGCGCCCGCGAGGTCGCCGCCGTGCGCCGTGGCGATCTCCAGGATGCGCGCGTCCGGCAGCATGCCCGTGAGCCCGTCGGAGCAGAGCAGCACCAGGTCACCCTCGGCCAGCGCCTGGTCCACGACGTCGAATTCCACGTCCTCGCGAGCGCCGAGGGCTTTCGTCAGGATGTTGCGGAGCGCCGAGCCGGTCGCGCCGACCTCCTCGGCGGGGGGTCCGGCCCAGGCGACGCTGGCCAGGGAGTCGTCGCGCGTGAGCTGGAGCATGCCTCCGGCCCGGAGGAGGTAGATCCGACTGTCACCCACGCCGGCGTACGTCATCACCGGATCCTTCGGCGCGAACAGGGCGACCACGGCCGTGGTGCCCATCCCGACGTACTCCTCGTCGGAGCTGGCTTTCCGGAAGACGCTCCGGTTGGCGAGCTTCATCGCGGTGCGCACCCGGTTGGCGTTGTAGGAGAGCCGCGGGTCGAAGCCGAACGGCCAGGTGAGCTCGTGGTCCTCGTCCGAGCGCTCGATGAAGCGCGCCATCGCCTCCACGGCCAGGCTGGAGGCCACCTCCCCCGCCTTGTGGCCTCCCATCCCGTCGCACACGATGAACAGGGCGCCGGCCGCGAAGATGCTGTCTTCGTTGATCTTCCGGCGCCTGCCGATGTCCGTCTGCCCGTGCGAGACGATCATCCGCGCACTCCTCGCGCGTGACGAGTCATTCTGTCACGCCGGGCGTCGGAGTGTCAAACCGGCGACGGCCGCAGCAGCCCTCGCGGGCGGTCAGCCGAGGACCTCGTAGACGCGGATCTGCTGCTGCTTCCCCTCGAGCGTGATCTCGCCGAGGTCCCGGTACTGGAAGAGGTCCCGGGTCTTGAGGCAGGTCTCCTCCCCGACGTACACCTTGCCGGGCTCGCAGATCGACTCGAGCCGCTGGGCCACGTTCACCGGGTCCCCGAGGACCGTGAACTCCATGCGCTCCGGGGTGCCGATGTTGCCCGCCACGACGCGGCCGCTGTTCACCCCGACCCGCACCCGGAAGCGGCGGTCCGCGGGCAAGGTCTCCTGGACCGCCTGCACTTCCTCCTGCAGCGCCAACGCCGCGCGCACGGCCAGCTCGCTGTGGTTTCCCATCGGGATCGGGGCGCCGAAGATCGCCATGATCGCGTCGCCGATGTACTTGTTCACCGAGCCCCGGAACCGGAAGATCCCCCGCGTCGCGCATTCGAAGAACGTGTTCAGGAGCGTCGCGACCTCGGCCGGGGCGAGACGCTCCGACATGGAGGTGAAGCCGACGATGTCCGCGAACAGCACCGTGACGACCTCTTCCGCGACCTCGATCCCCAGATCGCGCCCCTCCCGCGAGTAGCGCAGGATCATCTCGACCACGTCCGGCGAGTGGTAGCGGGAGAGGTTGGCCCGGATCACCGCCTCGTTGCGGATCTGGTCCGACAGTTGCACCTGCCGGATGCCGATCGCGACCTGGTTGGCGACGGCCGTGACGAGCTCGAGCTCCTCCTCGGTGAAGGCATGCGCGTCATAGAGGTTGTCGAGGTAGATGACGCCGACCGTGTCCGTGTCCGACCAGAGCGGCACGCACATGGCCGAGCGGATGTGGAACATGAGGATGCTCTCGCCGCGCTGGAAGCGGGCGTCGTGGCGGGCGTCCGACGTGATGACCGCGACGCGCTCGCGTAGCACCCAGCTCGAGATCGTGTGACTGATCGTGACCTTCCCCTCGCCCTTGCGCGTGCGCTCGGCGAGAGGGGCGAGCGTCGTGCCTCCCGGGCCGCTCAGCGCGATCGCCGCGCGCTCGACCGGGAGGACGCGGAAGAGCAGATCCAGGGCCGTCTCGCCGATCTCGCGCAGCTGATGGGCCGCCAGGAGCAGCCGCGCGAGGTCGTGGAGGACCGTGAAGTACTCGACCTTGCGCGGCAAGGCGACTTCGCTGAGGGGCCGCACGAAGTCGGGGGCGCGCGCGGAGGCCGACGCGTCGGCGAGGCGGGTGGCCGTGGTCGTATCGGTCACGGTCGCGTCCACCGCCCCGGTGGCCGGGCGGTTCTCGAAGAAGTGGAGGGTGGTGCCGCTGATCCGGATCTCGTCGCCGGGCCGGAGGGCCTCGGCGCTCCCGGGCGCCACCCGCTGCCCGTTCAGGTAGGTGCCGTTCGCGGCCCCCAGGTCGACGAGCCGCCACTCCCCGCCTTCCCGCTCGATCCGCGCGTGCTCGCGTGAGGCCCCGTGGTCCGCGAGCACGAGGTCGTTGCCGGCGCGGCGGCCGATCCGGAACGGCGCCGTCTCGACTTCCAGAGTCCGAGGCGGCTGCCTCTCCTCGTGCAGCACGAGCCAGGGCATGGGCGGCGGTCCTCCGTCGGATCAACGCTACCGTAGCAGACCGCCACCACGGCTGTCCAGGCGCGCGGCGGCGCGAGGGAGGCGGACGGGGGGAGGCAGGCCCGAGCCGTTCGCCGCCGAGTCAAGGCCGGGACGCCCCGCGAAGCCGCAGGCCGAGCGCGTCACGGCCGAGATGGACAGGCGAACGGTCCGGCGTTGCCGGAAGCGCCGCCCGGCGCAGCCGCGCCGGTCCGAACGAAGGGGGGCGGAGCCCCCCTCCGAGCGTCAGTCGAGCCGCGCGTACCCCGGCAGGGTGAGGAACTCGACGAAGGCGTCGGAGAGGGCCACTTCCTCGAAGAGCTCGGCTGCCTCCTTGAAGCGCCCCTGGGCGTACGCCGCCTCGCCGAGGCTCCCGCGGATCGCCGCGAGCTCCTCCCCCGCCAGGCGCCGCACGAGCTCCCGCGTGACCGGCCGACCCTCCACGAGGCGCGCCGCGTGCCGGACCCACTGCCAGACCTGGGAGCGCGAGATCTCGGCGGTCGCGGCGTCCTCCATGAGGTTGGCGATCGCGGCGGCGCCCACGCCGCTCAGCCAGGACGCGAGGTACTGGATCCCCACGCTGACGTTGTTGCGGAGCCCGGCTTCGGTGATGGTGCCGCCCGGGACCCGGACGTCGAGCAGCTCCTCCGCGGTCACGCGGACCTCCGGCCGCTGCCGCTCGAGCTGGTGACGCCGCGATCCGAGGGCGTTGGCGAACACCTCGCGGGCGACCGGGACCAGGTCCGGGTGCGCCACCCAGGTCCCGTCGAACCCGTCGCCCGACTCCCGGAGCTTGTCCTCCCGGACCTTCGCCAGGGCGATCTCGTTGACCTTCGGGTCCCGCCGGCTCGGGATGAACGCGGCCATGCCGCCCAGGGCGTAAGCCCCGCGCCGGTGGCAGGTCTTGACGAGCAGCTCGGTGTAGGCCCGCATGAAGGGCACGGTCATCGTCACCTGCGCCCGGTCGGGCAGCACGAACTCCGGCCGCGTCCAGAACTTCTTGATGATGCTGAACATGTAGTCCCAGCGGCCCGCGTTGAGCCCCCCGCTGTGCTCCCGCAGCTCCCAGAGGATCTCGTCCATCTCGAGCGCCGCCAGGATCGTCTCGATCAGGACCGTAGCGCGGATCGTGCCGCGAGGGATCCCCAGGGCGTCCTGGGCGACGCAGAAGATCTCGTTCCACAGGCGCGCCTCGCGATGGCCCTCCAGCTTCGGCAGGTAGAAGTAGGGGCCGCTCCCGCGCTCCAGCAGGCGCCGGGCGTTGTGGAAGAAGTAGAGGCCGAAGTCGACGAGGCCCCCGGGGACGGGCCGGCCATCGACCCAGAGATGCTTCTCGACGAGGTGCCACCCGCGGGGGCGCACGAGGAGCGTCGCCACCTGGTCCCTGAGCCGGTAGACCCGCCCGTCGGGGTTCACGAACTCGATCGTGCGCTCGATGGCATCGATCAGGTTCACCTGACCCTCGGCCATGTTCCGCCAGGTCGGGGTGTGGGCGTCCTCGAAGTCGGCCATGAAGACGTCCGCGCCCGAGTTCAGCGCGTTGATGACCATCTTCCGCTCGGCCGGGCCCGTGATCTCCGCCCAGCGCTGCTGGCAGTCCCGGGGGGCGGGCGCGACGGTCCACTCCCGCTCCCGGATCTCGCGGGTTTCGGCGAGGAACTCCGGCCGCGTGCCCGCGTCGAGCTCGGCCTGCCGCTCGGCGCGGCGCCGGAGCAGGGTCTCCCGCGCGGACCCGAACTCGCGCGCGAGCCGGGCGACGAAGGTGAGGGCCTCGGGCGTGAGGACTTCGGCGAAGCGCCCCTCGACGGGGCCCCGCACCTCGATCCCTGCGAGACTCGGCATGGACTCGACCTCCCGGTGGGGTGTCGGGCGCGTGGGGCGCGACCACCGCGCCCCGGGCCTCCAAGATACCCGAGCCTCGGGCGCGAGGCCACTCCGCCGCGGCTCAGTGCGGCTCCCCGAAGCCCGCCGACGCCCGCTGCCGCGCCCCCGCGCCCGGGATGAACCGCCGCTCGAGCTCCTGGAACTGCGCGACGCGGGCCACCACGTGGTGGCTCTCCGTCCCGTGCCCCGCCTTGAGCTTTTCGAGCCGCCACTGCGCCGCCTCCTGGTTCTCCACCAGGTCCTCCATCATGTTCCAGACGGCGTACATGGCCGCGTGCGCCCCGAAGAGCGTGATGAAGATGAACTTGTAGCCCAGCTCCCCCAGCTCCCGGAAGGTCAGGGGATCGGGATCCGCGCTCCACCGGAACGACGAGGAGTAGTTGAAGGCCAGCGGCAGGCCCGGGTGGCTCTGCCGCATGGCGGCCGCGAAGGCCTCGGCCGGGCCGCGGTCGGCGCTCGAGAGCTCGCACCAGACGAGGTCCACGCCGGCGTCGGCGTACGCCCGGCCGCGCCAGACCGCCTCCTCCAAGCTCCCGCCGACCGCGCCGTAGGCGTCCGTCCGCGCGATCAGGACGAAGTCCCGGTCCAGTCGGTCTCGCTCCGCCACGGCGGCGCGGAACTTGCCGACCGCCTCGTCGCGCCCGACGACGACCTTCCCCGCGACGTGGCCGCACCGCTTGGGGTACTGCTGGTCCTCGAGGTGGATCCCGGCGACCCCCGCCTTGACGTACTCCGCCACGGTCCGCATGGCATTGAGGGCGGACCCGTACCCGTCGTCCGCGTCGGCGATCACGGGGATGCGAACGGCGCTCGCGATCATCGAGGCGGTCCGGGTCATCTCGGTCATCGTGAGGAAGCCCATGTCCGGCCACCCGTTGAGCAGGGCGACCGAGTAGCCGCTCATGTAGATCGCCTTCATCCCCGCCCGCTCGGCCAGCTGCGCGTCCAGCGGCGAGTAGACGCCGCCGGTGAACACATACGGCTCCTCCCGGAGCAGCCGCCGGAACCCCCGTCCCGTCTCGCCCATCGTGCGACCCTCCGCCTCAGCTCGCCCGCGCCGGGCCGCCCCCGGCGTGGCAGGCGACGCAGGTCACCCCCGCCAGTCCCCGCTCGGCGCAGGCCGGACAGCACGGCCGCCGGCAGCGCGCGCAGGCCCAGCTCTCGTAGGCGTGTCGCAACGGATCCCCGCACCGGCACCGCTCGTTCATCGCGCCCTCCTCTCCGCCTCGGCGGGCGATCCCGCCCCCGGTGTCGCCCACCTTGCCCCCTGGCGCGTGAGCAAGCAAGATGATTCTCTTTATCGGTTCGATAAGAATCCTTGATCATGCGAGAATGGCCCCGATGGACATCGACCAAGTCGAGACCTTCCTCGCCGTGGGGACCTTCGGTGGGTTCCACCGCGCCGCCGAAGCGCTGCGGGTCACGCAGCCGGCCGTGAGCGCCCGGATCAAGGCGCTCGAGGCCTCGCTGGGCGTCCCGCTCTTCGACCGGGGGCGCGGCGGGCTCCGGCTCTCGCCCGCCGGGCGGGCGTTCCGGCCGCACGCCGAGCGGCTCCTCCAGGCGGTCGCCCTCGCCCGGCAGGCGGTCCACCGGCTCACCCCCGCGAGCGGCGGGGCCCTCCAGATCGCCGCGGCCCTGTCGATCTGCACGTACCTGCTCCCGGACGTGCTGACGCGCTTCCGGGCGGCGCACCCCCGCGTGATGGTCACGGTGCGGGCCGGTCACTCCAAGGAAGTCCTCGAGATGGTCCTCCGGGGCGAGGCCGAGGTCGGGCTGGCGCGCTCGCTCCACCATCCGGCCGTGGAGACGGTGAGCCTGCGGGACGACCCCCTGGTCCTCGTCCGGCGCCCGGGCGACGGCGCGCCGCGGACGCGGCGGGCACGGCTCGAGGAGGTCGCGGACCGCCCCCTGATCTTCTTCGACCGCGGGTCGAGCGACTGGACGCTCACCCACGGCCTCTTCCGCCGCGCGGGGCTCGTCCCGAACGTGGTCCTCGAGGTCGAGACGATCGAGGCCGCCAAGCGGATGGTGGAGCGGGGACTCGGCCTCGCGTTCCTCCCTCACCTGGCCCTGGCGCGCGAGCTCCGTCGGCGATCGCTCGTCGCCGTGGAGATCGCGGACGCGGAGCCGCTCCGGCGGAGCCTCGACGTGATCCACCCGCTCCACCGCCCGCTGAGCGTCGAGGCGCTGGCGCTCCTCGAGGCGCTGCGCGCGGTCGTCCGCGAGGTGGCGGCGGCGCCGCGGCCCGGCGCTCGCCGGCGGAGCGCTAGGGCGAGGCGCTGATCCCCGCGCTCGGGGCCGGCCGCGGGCGGCTCGGAGAGCAGCCCACGGGGACCCGGCGAGAGCACCCACGCCTCCCCGGTCCGCACCTCCCCGCCGCGCCGGTCCGGCACGTGGTCCGGAGCGCACCACCACGCCGCCGCCGCTCAGAGCACGCCCGCACCCGCGAGGTCGGCGAGGCGCCCCGGCCCGAGCCCCGCGTACTTCTGGTAGACGTGCAGGTTGTGGTAGCCGGCGGGGCGGCACGGCCACTTGAGCCGGGGCGGCGTGCGCGTCATCCGCCACGCCGGCATCTGGATGGTGAGCTCCCCGTACAGCGGGTCGGCCACGGTGCGGAAACAGCCGCGCTCCCACCAGTTCGCCTCCGCGAGCACCCGCGTCGGCGGGTTGACCGGACCGAAGACGACCACGCCCGGCCCCGGGTCGGCGAGCACCCTCTGGAGGATCTCCTCCGCAGTGTGGTTGATCGACCAGCGCTGGATCTCGTCCCGGAGCGCCACCTCGTTCTCCCGGACGACGCGCTTGATCGTGGTGTCGAAGCGGGGATCCTGGGCGAGCTTGGGCCGGCCCATGATCCGGCAGAGGGCCTGGAAGTTCGGATCGGTGTAGCCGGCGACGAAGGCGAAGCCGTCCTTGACCCGGACGAACGTGTAGGGGAAGACGGCCAGCTCGTAGAGCCCGGTGCGCTCACGGACCTGCCCGGTCGCGTGGTAGAGGAGCACCGAGTACTCGAGGTACCGCATGAGCGCCTCGGCCCCGGAGACGTCGATCATCTGCCCGCGCCCGGACGCCCCCCGCCAGTGCAGCGCCGCCAGCGTCGCGACGCAGGCCCAGGCGCCCTGGGCGTAGGCCGCGATCCAGCTCCCCACGCGCATCGGCGAGCCCTCGGGGTCGCCGGTGACGTAGAGGAGCCCCGAGAGGGCCTGGTCGATCAGGTCGTACTCGGGCCCCGCCTGCCTGGCGAGCGGGCCGAACTGCCCGTACGGCGCGCAGGCGACGTAGACGAGGCGCGGGTTGAGCGCGCCGAGCTGGCGATAGCCGAGGCCGAGGCCATCGAGGTAGCCCGCGGGGAACCCCTCGACGAGAACGTCGGCGCGCGCGGCGAGGCCCCGGAGGAGCGCGCGCCCCTCCGCCGACTCGAGGTTGAGCGTCACGAAGTAGCGGTTGCGCGCCTCGGTGACGAAGGCCAGGCCCTCCCCGTTCAGCGTCACGTCGGGCGGGCCCCACCGGCGCGCGGGCTCCCCGCCCGGGGGCTCGACCTTGATGACCTCGGCGCCCAGTTCGGCCAGGAACGTCCCCGCCAGGAGGGCGCCGTAGTGCCCCTGGGAGAGGTCCAGCACCAGCAGGTCGTCGAGCGCCTCCGGCTGCTCGGAGACCCGGGCCGGGTCCTCCGCGGCCTGGATCCAGTCGTACCAGCTCACGCCGGGCCCAGTCTGCCGCTCCACCTCGCCCTCCTCGCCGCCGGGGCTACTCGCTGAGGAACGCCGCGCTCGGTCATTCGAGCCGTCCCTCGCCCTTCCAGCGGTCGGGGGGCTTCGCGCCCACCCGGTCCGCCCATTTGCCGATCACCCGCTTCGCCTCCAGCTCCCGGATCTCGGCCTCGCTCAGCCCGAGGAGCCGCTTCAGCACGAACTCGTTGTGGAACCCGACCGGCTTCCCCGCCCACCGGATGCGAGCCGGGGTGGCCGAGAGCTTCGGCGCCGGGCCGTACTCGACCATCCGGCCGTAGACCGGGTCCTCGTGCTCCCACACGGAGCGGCGGGCGCGGAAGTGGGCGCTCTCGCAGTGGTCCCGGGCGCTCATGACCGGGGCCGCCGCGACCCCGTGCCGCCGCGCCGCCGCCTCCACCTCGACTCGCGTCCGGTCGGCGCAGAATGCGGCGACGAGCCCGTCGAGCGCCGCCGCGTGCGCGGGCCGGCGGCGCGCCTCGGCCGTGGCGAACCGCGCATCCGTCGCCAGCTCGGGCCGGCCGAGCAGCCGGGCGAGCCCCTGGAGCTCCGCCTCGGTCCCCGCCACCAGCGCGACGTAGCCGTCCCGGCAGGGGTACACCCCGGACGGCGCGAAGACCGGGTCCCGGTTGCCGGTCCGCGGGCGGTCCTTCCGGGTCAGGCCGGCGTAGAGCCAGGTCCAGTCCATGGCGCGGAGCAGCGCCTCGCACTGCGCCACCTCCACGAACTGCCCCTCCCCCGTCCGGTCGCGCCAGTGGAGCGCCGCGAGGGTGCCGAGGGCGGACAGGCAGGCGCCGTACCAGTCCCCGATGTAGTTGCCGATCTTCGTGGGCGGTGCCCCCTCCTCGCCGGTGATCGCCGTGAGCCCCGAGACGCCCTGGGCGAGCCCGTCGTACGACGCACGCCCGCGCGCGTACGGGCCCCACTGGCCGAACCCGGTGTTGGCCACGTAGATCAGGCGGGGGTTGACCGCCCGGAGCTGGCGGTAGCCGATCCCGAACTTCTCCTCGAGGGTCCCCGCCTTGAAGTTCTCGATCACGACGTCCGAGCGCGCGGCGAGCTTCCGGATCAGGGCCTGCCCCTCCGGCAGGTGCATGTCGAGGCCCAGGTGGTACTTGGAGTGGTTCTGCGCGAAGAAGACGACCGACACGTTCTGCCAGAACAGGGCGGCGCCGCCGAGGATCCGCGTCACGTCCCCCGATCCCGGCATCTCGACCTTGATCACCTCCGCCCCGAGCTCGCCGAGGAAGTCCGCCGTGGCCGGGCCGAGGATGATAACCGAGAGATCGAGGACCCGGATGCCCGCCAGCGCCTCCGGCTTGGCGAAGATCCGCGCCGGGTCGAACTGCGCCGCGGTCCAGTCGAAGTACGCGTCGGTCACGTCAGCCCTCCGGTGTTCCGCGGTCAGACCAGGCGGGCGCGCAGGCGCGAGCTCAGGAAGTCCACCGCCATCACCATCGCGACCGTCACCAGAAGGACGGTGGAAGCGGCGGGGTAGTCGATCATCCGGAGGTAGGTCTGGAGGTAGAAGCCGATCCCGCCGGCGCCGACGAACCCGAGCACGGTCGCCGCCCGGATGTTCGACTCGAGCCGGTAGAGGATGTACGACAGGAAGAGCGGGAGGACCTGGGAGAGGACGCCGAACCGGAGGACCTGGAGCCGCGTCGCCCCGGTCGCGGTGATCGCGTCCACCGGACCCGGGTCGATCCCTTCGATCGTTTCCGAGTAGAGCTTCGCGAGCGAGGTGGTCGTGTACGCGACGACCGCCAGGACGCCGGGGAACGGCCCGAGGCCCACGGCGGCCACGAAGAGCAGCGCGTAGACCAGCGTGTCGATGCTGCGGAGGAAGTTCAGGGTGGCGCGTGCCGGGTAGAAGACCGACGGGGGCGCGACGTTCCGCGCGGAGAGGAAGCCGAGGGGCACGGCGAGGGCGGCCGAGGCCGCCGTCCCGAGGAGCGCGATCTCGACGGTCTTGAACGCGCCCTCGAGCGCCGGCCGCAGCACCCGCAGGTCGGGGGGCAGCGAGCGCCGGACGAAGTCGAGCATCCACGGGGTGCCACGGAAGAAACGCACCGGGTCGGCTCCCGTGTCCCAGGCGACGGCCACCAGGACGACGAGCCCGATGAGGAGCGTGAGCCCACGCCCGCGCCTCACGGCGCTGCGTCCTCCCCGTAGATCGCCTTCACCGCGGCGGGCGTCACCGCGGCCGGCGGCCCGTCGAAGACGATCCGGCCGGCGCGGAACCCCACGATCCGGCCCGCGTACTCGAGCGCCGTCTCGAGCTGGTGCTGGCTCACGACCAGGGTGAGCCCGCGCTCCCGGTTGATCTGCCTGAGGATCCCCATGATGCTGCCCGTGAGCTGGGGGTCGAGGCTCGCCGTCGGCTCGTCCCCGAGGATCACGCTCGGCGCCTGCGCGAGCGCGCGGGCGATGGCGACGCGCTGCTGCTCCCCCCCGGAGAGCGTGTCCGCCCGGCGGTCGGCGAGGTCGCGGAGGCCCACCTGCACGAGACACTCGAGGGCGACCTCCCGGTCGGGCCCCGGGAACCGCCCGAGCAGGCTCGGGAGCGCCGGCACGTAGCCGAGCCGTCCCGCCAGGACGTTCTCGAGCACGGACGCGCGCCGGACCAGGTTGAACTGCTGGAAGATCATGCCGATCTGGCGGCGGACGAGGCGCAGCTCGGCGGGCGGGGCCCCGGTGACCTCGCGCCCCGCGACACGCACCCGGCCCGCCGTGGGCTCGACGAGGCGGTTGATGGAGCGGAGGAACGTCGTCTTCCCCGCGCCGCTCCGCCCGATGATGATCACGAACTCGCCCGGCTGGACCGCCAGATCGACGCCGTAGAGGGCGACGGTGTCGGGGGGCCGGACGACCCGCAGCCCCCGGACCTCGATCATCGGCCCCACGGGGGCCAGGTCAGCGGTGGGGCTCGGGTCGAGACCCGAGCCTCACCGCTTGGGGCGCCAGCCGAGCAGATCCATCGCGGACCGCACGGGGGCATACTCGCGGTCCTCGGCCGGCTCGAACCCGTCGATGTCGTAGAGCTTCTTCAGCATGGGCTCGTACTGGGGCCCGCGCATCTGGAGCAGCGCCGCCCGCACCTTGGCCACCATCGCCGGCTCGAGCCCCTCGCGCCCGCAGATGCCGCCCTCCGGGATCGGCTCGCTCTCGGCGACCCAGGTCAGCTTCTCGCGCTCGGCCGGGTCCTTGAGATACTGCTCGCGCGCCTGGTCGAAGGAGGCGATCGCGTCCACGTGCCCCTTGAGGAGCGCCTGGAGCGCGGCGTCGTGGGAGCCCGCGTAGACCGCGTCCTTGAAGAAGGTCTTCGGGTCGCGGTTCTGGACGAGCCCCCGCTGGATCAGCATGACCATCGGATAGACGTACCCGGACGTGCTCGAGGGGTCCACGAACGCGATCGTCTTCCCCCGGAGCTCCTCGAGCGTCTTCAGCCCCGACTCCTTCCGCACGAAGATCCGCGCCGTGTACGAGGTGTTGCCGTGCCACCGATCCTTGGCGATGATCATGGCCTTGGCTTCCCGGTTGGCCAGCACGTAGCCGGCCGGGTGGACGAAGGCCAGATCGGCCGTCTTGTTGCGGAGCGCCTCCACCACGGCCGCGTAGTCGGAGGCCACCGTCACGCGGACGGGGACCCCGATCAGCTTGCCGAGCGCGGCGCCGAACTCCTCACCGGCCGCGAGGAGGTCCGTCGGCTTCTGAGACGGCGTCAGCACCAGGTGCAGCGGCTTCGGGCTCTGCGCCCAGAGCTCCGGCGCGCCCCCCGGCAAGGCGAGCGCCACACCCAGTGCGGTGACCACCCGCAGCGCACGCATGCTCATCGTCGTCCTCCCGGTCTCGATCCTCAGAAACAACAGCGCCGCACCGCGGATCCGCGGTGCAGCGCCGTCGCGCCGGCCGGTGCAGGCGCCCGTGACCCTCCCTGCGCTGGTATTACCCAGGTCAGGTTCAAGCGGTCGGCAGCGAGGCGGGCTGCCCTCTCAGCTCGGCTCTTCCCGAGCTCCCGCGATCCTCGATCCCGAGTCTACCCGGGGCGTCCCGGGGGGTCAATGCCACCGCCGCTCGGCGCGTGGACGGTCGCGGCTCCGAGGCCCCGGCCCGGGCGGCGGTACTCCTCGCGCGGCGGGGCGAAGATGTCGAGGATGACGCAGCGCTGGCCAAGCGTCCGCCCGCCGTGCGGGACGTGGGGTGGCGTCTGCCAGAAGTCGCCCGCCTTGACGGGGTACTCGCGGCCGTCCTGGATCCGGATCCACTCCCCCTCGAGGCAGACGCCCCACTGCTCGTTCGGGTGGGAGTGGACGGGGGACTCCGACCACGGCTCGAGCTCGACCACCGACAGCATGACGTGCTCGCCCGGGAAGACCCGGGCCCGGATGCCCTTGGCGAGCTCGCGGGGGATGCCGCCCTCGCGCAGGTTGTGGAACCACCCCTCGCCCATCGCGGACCTCCTCCCGGCGCGACTCGGGCTGGCGCCGCGGCGCCTACGATAGCACAATGGGCCCGGGAGGGCTGGGGCGATGGCAGACCCCGACATCCTCGTCGGCACGGCGGGCGGGCTCTACCGGCTCCGGCGCGAGGAGCGGCAGGACCTCACCGGCCGCGAGGTCACCGCGCTTGCGCGGGACGGGGCCCGCTGGTGGGCGATCACGGACGGGCGGACGCTCTGGCGCGGGGACCGGGGGGCGTGGCTGGAGATCCCCAGCGTCCCGGGGCCCGAGCTGACGTGCCTCGCGGCGACGCCGGTGGGCCTCCTCGTGGGGACGGCGGGCGCGCACCTCCTCCGCCTGACGGACGCGGGGCTCGCCCCAGTCGAGGCGTTCGAAGCGGTCGAGGGTCGCGCCGCGTGGCACACGCCCTGGGGTGACCCGGCCGACGCTCGCTCGATCGCGGTGGACGCGGGCGGCGCCGTCTACGTCAACGTCCACGTCGGCGGCGTGGTCCGCTCCACGGACGGCGGCCGCACGTGGACCCCGACGCTCGACATCGAGGCCGACGTCCACCAGGTCCTGGCCCACCCCGCGCGCGCCGGCCTCGTGCTCGCGGCGGCGGCGATCGGGCTCGGCGTGAGCGCGGACGGCGGTCAGATCTGGCGGTTCGACACCGACGGGCTGCACGCGCGGTACCTTCGCGCGGTCGCCGTCGCGGGCGACACCGTACTGATCTCCGCGTCCACGGGCCCGGGCGGCCGGCGGGCCACGGTGTACCGGCAGCGGCTCGACGACGGGGGCCCGTTCGAGCGCTGCCGCGACGGGCTCCCCGAATGGTTCCGCGGGAACATCGACACGGCATGCCTCGCCGCAGCCGGGTCGCTCGTCGCGTTCGGCACCGAGGACGGCCGCGTCTTCCGGTCCGACGACGGGGGCGCGACGTGGGCGCCCGTGGCGAAGGGCCTCCCCGCGGTCCGGTGCGTGGCGCTCGCGCCGGCCTGGTGAAGATCGGGCGCGACGGCGCCCGGATGCCGCCGTGGCGCCGCTGGCGGACCCCTGAGCCTGAGGTCATTTCTCTCCGGGAGCAGACGAGCCAGGCTGGCTGATTCCTAGCCAGAGCGCCTGACAAGAAGCCGGCCCCGGCACCTGATAACTGTTCAATCTCTCGTCGTTTCTCTTCCTGGCACCCCTCTTGCCTCTGAGCGGCGTAGCGCATGAGACACCCTGTGTCAACCCCTCGCGCCTTGGACAGCCAGCAGAGGTTGGGCGGCACGGTGGCAGCTGACGTCGTAGGGGCGGCGGTCCTGCCAGCAGCGCCAGAGCACACGGACCCACGCGCGGGCCAGGATCCGGATAGCGTGGGGATGATCACAGCCGCGGGCCCGGGCGTGGGCATACACGGCGGCCGCCCAGGCCGAGGCGTGGCGCGAGTTGTCGGCAAACGTGGTGAGGGCCTGGCGGAGGCGTTTGTTGCAAGCCCAGCGGAAGGCGACACCGCGGTGTTTGCCGGAGGCGTGGGTCACGGGCGCGACGCCGGCTTCGGCCGCGAGCTGGTCGGCGGTGGAGAAGCGAGCGCGGTCGTCGCCGAGCTCGGCGAGGATCTGGGCGGCGTTGACGGCCCCACTGCGAGGGAAGCTCTGGACGAGCGGGCCATCAGCGTGCTGGACCAACGCGGCCGCGATCGCCGCCGAGAGTTGTTGGATCTGGGCGACGAGCGGCGTGAGGACCGCGACCAGGGCTTGGACGAGTTCACCGCTGACCTCGGTCTCCGCATCGCCGGTCCGGCTCAGGGGGGCATTGCGCAGGCGGCTCAGCAGCTCGGCCGCGGAGCGACGGCCGCAGTAGGCATGGCGACGGAGGAACTGCGCCAGGCGGCGCTCGCCAAGCCGCTCGGCGCTCTGGGGCGTGGGGTAGCGAGTGAGGAAGGCCAGGGCGATCGGGGAGTCCACCTCGGCGAAGATGGTCGCCGCGCCGGGCCAGAAGCGCTCGAGGAAGGCGCGCAGCTGGTTGGCGAGGGCGACGCGCTGGGCGACGAGGTCGTCGCGGCCGCGGACGAGGGCCCGGAGGGCGCGGGTCTCGTCGGCGAGGGGCTGCAAGGGCCGGAAGCGGTGGCCATCGGTGCGGAGCAGGTCGGCCAGGAGGTAGGCGTCGCCCGGATCGCTCTTCCCGCCGGCCGCGGAGTAGCGGAGCCGGCTGGCCTTGACGACATTGGGGTGGATGGGGACGACTGGGAAGCCGGCCTCCAGGAGCGTGTCGACCACGAGGCCCGACGGGCGCTCGAGGGCGACGGGCAGCGTGGCAGGGGCACCAAAGCGGCTCAGACGCTGGACGAGCTCGGCAAGGCCAGCCGCGGTGTGGGGCACGGTCCCGCGCCAGCGGACGGTGCCGGTCTCGTCGATCACACCGACGGCGTGCGTGGTCGCCGCCCAGTCCAGGCCGACGAAGAAGGACATTGCGCTCCTCCCTGGGACCGCGAGACACTGCCGGGGGAGAGGTCCTGCCGGTCGCTCACTGATTGGCGCTCTGGGCTTCAGGTGCCCGTGGCGCTCCACCCTGTGGCCGGTTGGGGCCTCTCCTGGTTTGATTCGAGGGAGCGGGTCTCATGCTGGCCGTCCAGCGGCAAGCACACGTGGCTCTCCCCGAACCCCGAGACCGTCACCGCGGTCAGCATCCGCTCTGAGCCCCCCTGCCACCAAGAAACGCGATCGCCTAGAGCCTCTAGCCCGAGTTTACCGAGTTAGAGTCGACGAGTCGAGAGATGTGCAGTGGAAG
>CAYQDR010000098.1:0-18243 GCA_964416315.1 uncultured bacterium | reverse complement strand
TCTCCATCAACCTCGTCGGCGACTGGCTCCGGGAGTACCTCGACCCCCGCCTGCGGCACCAGGAATAGAGTCCTACAGCCCGAAGACCTGACCGGGAAGCAGTGCCGCGCCACTTCAGAGGGTCCGGCGGTGGGCGGCTGGCTAGCCGTGCAGGAGGCGGACGCGAGCGCGCTCGCCTGCTACCCGTCGCACCCCGCGTGGGACCAACTGAAGACGATCCTGATCGCGGCCTTCGAGCGCGTCGGCGGCGACTGTTTCGCCGGCCGCCAGGTCCATCGGCTGCTCGTCGAGGCAGGTCTCGAGGACGTGGGCTTCCGCCCGTGCGTGATCGGGATGCGGCATGGGGACCCGCTCGCCGACTTCCTGCCTCAGACCGTCCTCTCCACGAAGTTGGCGATCCTGAAACACGGCCTCGCCACCGAGGAGGAGCTGGACCGGCTGATCGCCGAGTGTAGCGTGCACCTGGCCCGGGCAACGACGGCTCAGACCTCGGTGCTGGTACTGCAGGCGTGCGGACGGAAGCCGCCCAGACTGATCTCCTAACGGGGAGGGTCAGGCCCGGAAGGCCGGCATGACCTCGCGCGCCAGCCGCTCCATCGGGCGGAGCACCTTCTGGTGCTCCAGCCCGCCTCCGCACCCCGCCAGGGCGCGTCCAGAACCCAAGGATCCGGCTGGTGCCTGGGCAGGTTCGGGGCCTCGCTTGACGGCTTGACGGCCTCGCCCCGCTCACTTAGTATCGCGGTGTCCGGCGGGCGCGCAAGCACGCCGCGCCAGTCGGGAGAAGGGTCATGGGCAAGTCGCTCTCCCCTGCCGCCGTCGAGCGGTACCGTCGGGACGGCTACCACTTCCCGGTCCGCGCGATCACCGCCGAGCAGGCCCGGGAGTACCGGGCCCAGCTGGAGGCGTGGGAGGCCGGGAACGGCCCGCTCGAGGGCATCCACCGGCACAAGGCCCACATGCTCTTCACCTGGCTCGACGAGTTGGTCCGGACCCCCGCGATCCTGGACGCGGTCGAAGACGTGATCGGGCCCAACATCCTCTGCTGGAGCTCGTCGTTCTTCATCAAAGAGGCCCGCACCGAGGACTACGTCTCCTGGCACCAGGACGCGACGTACTGGGGCCTCAGCGAGCCCGACGTCGTGACCGCGTGGGTGGCGTTCACGGAAAGCTCCGCGAAGAACGGCAACATGCGGGTCATCCCGGGTTCGCACAAGACCCAGGTACCGCACGTGGACACCTTCGCCGAGCACAACCTGCTCTCGCGGGGACAGGAAGTGGCCGTCCGGGTCGACGAGACGCAGGCGGTCGACATCGCGCTCCAGCCTGGCGAGGCGTCGCTCCACCACGTGCTGATCTTCCACTACTCGGGACCGAACCGCTCCGACGACCGCCGGATCGGCTTCGCCATCCGCTACATCCCAACCTACATCCGGCAGGTCGCCGGGCCGCACGACAGCGTGACGCTCGTCCGCGGCGCGGACACGTACGGCCACTTCGACCCGGAGCCGCGGCCGACCCGCGACTTCGATCCCGCCATGGTGGCGCTACACAAGGAGATCAGCGACCGCCAGGCCAAGATCCTCTTTCGGGGGACCCGCAACACCGGCTTCTGAGCGCCGCGACGCCTTGACGCGTCGCCGGCCGACCTCGCGGGAGGGGTCGCTCCATGCGAGTCTACGCGGCGGTCCTCCACGACATCGGCGGACCGCTCGTGGTCCAGCCGATCGAGCTGGGACCGCTCCAGCCGACGGACGTCCTGGTCCGCGTCCACGCGAGCGGGCTCTGCCACACCGACCTCGAGGTGATCCAGGGGTCGCTCGCCTATCCCCTGCCGATCGTCCTCGGCCACGAGGGCGCGGGCGTCGTCGAGGCCGTCGGCCCGGGCGTCCGGCTCGTCCGCCCCGGTGACCACGTGGTCTGCTCCTGGAACCCGAGCTGCGGCCGCTGCTTCTACTGCGACCGGGATCAGCCGATCCTCTGCGAGGCGTTCACCGCGACCCAGCCGCGGGGGCGCCTCCTGGACGGCGCCTCGCGCCTGACCGTCGACGGGCGCACCCTCCACCACTTCTCGGCGGTGTCCTCCCACGCGTGCTACTGCGTGGTGCACGAGTCGAGCGCTATCCCGGTCCCCCCGGAGATTCCCTTCGACCGGGCGTGCCTGATCGGCTGCGGGGTGATGAGCGGGGTGGGCGGCGCCACGCGGATCGCCCGGGTCCGTGGTCGTCTTCGGCGCGGGCGCGGTCGGCCTGAACGTCATCCAGGGCGCGCGGCTGGTCAATGCGGAGACGATCGTGGCGGTGGACGTGAGCGAGCCGAAGCTCGCGCTGGCCCGGGCGTTCGGCGCCACGCACACCGTCGACGCCGCGCGGACCGACGCCGTCGCCGGCGTGCGGGGCCTGACGGGCGGCCGCGGCGCCGACTACGCCTTTGAGGCCGCCGGCACCGAGGCGACGCTCCAGCAGGCCCTCGAAGCCGCCCGCCCCGGCGGCACCGTGGTGATCCTCGGCAAGACCCAGGTCGACGCGCGCGTGTCGCTTCGCTTCGGCTCCCTCATGGGCGAGCGGCTGATCACCCGCTCGAGCTACGGCGGCGCGCGGCCCCGCCGGGATTTCCCACTCCTCGCGCGGATGTATCTCGACGGGCGGCTCAAGCTCGACGAGCTCATCACGCGCCGGCTCGCCCTTGCGGAGATCAACGACGGCTTCCGCGACATGGCCAAAGGCGCACTCGTCCGCGCCGTGGTCATGTTTGACGGCCAGTGAGCTTGACCCCCAACACAGGAGGTGTCGCCATGACGAGATTGCGCACGGTCATCGTCCTCATGCTGGCTGCGGGGGTGCTCGGCGTCGGCCTGTTCCAGGCCAGCCGCGAGGCCACCAGCCAGCAACGCTTCACGCTGAAGATCCAGGCGGCTTGGCCCACCGCCAGCCAGCTCTACGAGAGCCTCAAGGTGTTCGCGGAGCGGGTCGACAAGCTGTCCGGGGGACGGCTGAAGGTCGAGGCCCTGCCCGCGGGAGCCATTGTCCCCGCCTTCGAGGTCCTCGACGCCACGCACAAGGGGGTCATCGACGGCGCCCACGCCGGGACCGGCTACTGGATCGGCAAGCACCGGGCCGCCGGGCTCTTCGGCCCCACGCCGGGCGGTCCCTTCGGGTTCGACATGCTGGACTTCCTCGGCTGGGTGTACGAGGGCGGCGGGGCGGAACTCTGGCGCGAGTTCTACCAGGACGTCCTGAGGCGGAACGTCGTCGTGATGCCGATGACGCAGGTCTCGCCCCAGGTGCTCGGCTGGTTCAAGCGGCCCATCAAGAACTGGGAGGACATGAAGGGCCTGAAGTGCCGGCAGGTGGCGACCGCCGCCGAGATCTACAAGGAGGCGGGGATGAGCGTCGTCAGCCTGCCGGGGGGCGACATCGTCCCGGCCGGTGAGCGGGGCGTCATCGACTGCACCGAGTGGTGGAACCCCGGCGAGGACATGAAGATGGGGTTCCACAACATCTGGAAGTACTACTACATGCCCTCGGCGCACGAGCCGGCGACGGTCGGTGAGCTGCTGATCAACGGCGACACGTGGAAGAAGCTGCCGCCGGACCTGCAGGAGATCATCAAGGCCGCGGCGGCCGAGGTGACCTTGCAGTTCAACGCTCTCGTCATGAAGGCCAACGCCACCGCCATCAGGGAGCTCCAAGAGAAGCACAACGTCAAGATCCTCCGCACCCCCGACGAGATCATGACCAAGCAATTGCAGGCGTGGGACAAGATCGCCGCGGCGGACGCGGCGAAGGACGCGTTCTTCAAGAAGGTCTACGACTCCCAGCGGGCGTGGGCCGCCCTCATCGTCCCCGCCAAGCGCGCGGTCACGCCGCCCTATCAATTCATCGCGAGCCACTACTGGCCCGAGAAGAAGTAGCCACCCGCCGGCTCGGGGAGAGGGAGGGTCGGGCACGGTGCCCGGCCCTCCCGTTCATCTGCCAGTCGGTCCGAGAGGACCCGGAGGAGGGAGATCTATGGCCGAACTGCCGGGGCCGGTGCGGAAGGCGATCGCCATCATCGACGCGATCAGCGAGTGGTCGGGCAAGACCGTCGGGTGGCTGGTCATTCCCCTCATGCTGGCCCTGTCCTACGAGGTCATCGCCCGCTACGCCTTCGGGGCCCCGACCCTGTGGGCCTACGATCTGTCCTACATGTTCTACGGGAGCCACTTCATGCTGGGCGCCGGCTATTGCCTGGTCAGAAAAGGCCACATCCGCACCGACTTCTTCTACGCCAAGTGGTCGGCCCGGCGGCAGGGGCTGATCGACGCCGCCCTGTACCTCTTCTTCTTCTTCCCCGGCATGCTCTTCTTCTTCCTCTCGGGGTGGGAAGCCGCGCTGGACTCCTGGCGCCTCGCCGAGCGCTCCGACGCCAGCGCCTGGCGGCCGATCGTCTACCCCTTCAAGACCGTGATGCCGGTCACCGCCGCGCTCCTGCTGCTCCAGGGCGTCTCGGAGTTCGTCAAGAGCATCCACGCGGCCCGGACGGGGCGACGGCTATGAGCCCCGAGTACCTGGGCCTGGTCCTCCTCTTGGCCCTCCTCACCACGATCTTCATCGGCTTCCCCATCGCCTTCACCCTGATCATCCTGGCGGTCGTCTTCGGGTACATCGGGTTCGGCCGGGTCGTCTTCGACCTCATGGTGTTCCAGACCATCGGCCTGATGAAGGAAGAGGTCCTGGCGGCGGCACCCCTCTTCCTCTTCATGGGATACGTGCTCGAGCAGGCGGGACTCATCGAGCGGCTGCTGACGTCCTTCCGCCTGATCCTCGGGCGCCTGCGGGGCTCGCTCTATCTCGGGGTCCTCCTGACCGCCACGATCTTCGCGGCGGCGACGGGGATCATCGGGTCCTCCGTGACGCTGATGGGCATGATGGCTGGCCCGGCCATGATCAAGGCCCGGTACGATGCGCGGCTATCGGCGGGCGTGATCACCGCGGGCGGGTGCCTCGGGATTCTGATCCCGCCCAGCGTGATGCTGGTCGTGATGGGCCCGGTGATGGGAGTCTCCATCCTGAAGCTCCTCGCCGCGGCGGTCGGGCCCGGCCTCCTGCTCGCCGGCCTGTACATCGGCTACGCCATGATCAAGAGCCAGATCTGGCCGGAGCTGGGGCCGCCCCTGCCGCGGGAGGAGCGCGCGACCTCGTACCTCCAGATCGTCGTCGCGTTCCTGGGCGGAATCGTCCCCATGGCGGCCATCATCTTCGCCGCCCTGGGGAGCATCCTCTTCGGCCTGGCGACGCCCACCGAGGGCGCGGCGATGGGGGCGCTGGGCGCGGTCCTGCTCACGGCCTGCTACGGGCGCCTGACGCTCGCGAACATCCGGGAGGCGGTCTACAAGACCCTGCAGACGTCCAGCATGGTGCTCTTCCTCGCGGTGGCCTCGAACGTATACGGCGCGGTCTTCACACGGCTCGGGACGAGCACGATGATCGCCGATTCGCTGCTCGCCCTCCCGGTCCCGCCGATGGTGCTGCTGGCCCTCCTCATGGTGGTGATCTTCCTGCTCGGCTGGCCGCTCGAGTGGCCCGCGATCGTCCTGATCTTCCTGCCGATCTTCCTCCCGGTGGTCCAGGGGCTGAAGCTCGACCTGGTGTGGTTCGGCGCCCTGGTCGCGGTGAACCTGCAGACCGCCTTCCTCTCTCCTCCCGTGGCCATGGCCGCCTACTACCTCAAGGCCGTCGTGCCCGAGTGGGAGCTCCGCGACATCTACCGCGGGATGTTCGACTTCATGCTCCTCCAGCTCATCGGGCTCGTCCTCGTCTTCTTCTTCCCCCAGATCGCCCTCTGGCTGCCGAGCGTGCTCGTCAAGTAGACCGGCGATGCCCGACGCGCCCGTGTCCGCCGCCCTGCCCGAGCGGATCGCCGCCTTCCGCTTCCGCGAAGTGCCGCCGGAGGTGGTCGCCCGCGCGAAGCCCGAGGCCCAGGAGCGGCCGAGGGACCGGCCATGGCGCGCTCCCAGGAACCGGCACAGACTGCTCGCCGGCTTCGCAGCGCTCGGCCTGCTGACCGAGCCCCACGCGGTGCGGCGGCTGCTGGCGTCGCTGGGCCTGGCCGCCGAGCCGCCGCCGCGCCCGGTCATCGCCGTCGGGACCGCGCCGTAACCCGGCTCACCCGGACGGGTCGGCCGTAGTCTGCCCCCCGGCCCCCGACCGGCCCTGCGCCACGCCGGAGCCTTGGGTTCTGGACGCCCCTGGCGGGGTCCCGAGGGCGCCGCCACGGGCTCGGCGCCCACGCGCCTGGCGCGCCGCGTCCGGGTGGGCTATGCTTGGCCAGGCTGGCGGCGCCGCGGGGAAGGGACGCGGGCTCGCAAACGTAGCGTTTGGAGTGCCTAGATTCTACCAGAGGCACGAGAACAGGAGACCGGTTCCATGGCTGAGCAGATGGTCCGGGAGATCATCGTGCCGGCTGCCCACGGCGGCGCGATCGAAGTCCGAACGGATGAGTACCTGGCGATCATCGACCTCGAGGGCTCTCAGGTCGCCGACTTCGTGGCCATCCGGCGCGATGATCCACGGGGGTTTCTCTCGCCCCACCAGACGCGCTCGACGCTCCGCCGCTGGACCTTGAAGGTCGGCGACTGGCTCGTGGACAACAATCGGGAGCCCGTCTTCGAGATCGTGCGAGACGATGTCGGCGTCCACGACCTCTTCTTCTGTGCGTGCAGCCCGGCGCTCTACCGCCAGCGATTCGGGCTCACGGACCACCGCAGTTGCCGGATGAATCTGCTCGAGGCGCTCGCCCCGTACCGGATCGAAGAGTGGCAGCTCCCCGATCCGATCAACGTGTTCATGCGCACTCCGCCGCGTCCCGATGGGGAATTCGACTTCGAGCCCGCTCCATCGAAGGCCGGGGATCGGATCGTGCTGCGCGCCGTCACCGACGTCGTCGCCGCCGTCTCGTCCTGCCCGATGGATCTGAGTCCGATCAATGGGGATCGGATCACCCCGCTCAAGCTCGTCGTCGGCGCCTTGCCCGATCCGCGGTAGGTCGAATGGACCGAGAACGACGGAGGTACCGTCGCGTTCTCCCCGATCGTGGTCAACACCGTGACGGGGCTCGAGTCGGTGGAGCCGGAGCTCCTGCAGCTCTCGCGGTCACTGGACGCGGGCGCCCTGCGGATCTTTGGAAGGTGCGGCTGCCGTGGGCCCTCCCCCACATCTTCAGCGCCCTGAAGGTGGCGGTCAGCCTGGCGGTGATCGGCGACCGCCCGCGCGGGAACGATTCCTCCGCACGCCCGTGACTCTCGGCCTCGCGGCCCCGGCGTTCCGCTCCGGGCGGCGGCTTTGCCGCCGCCATCCCCTCCTGGGGGAGGCTCCGGAGGGGGCCGTCGGGCCCCCTCCGGGTAGTATCAGGCCTCGCGGTACCAGATGACGGGAAACAGCTCGTGGTCCATGGGGTCACCGGGCCGCAGCCAGCCCTCCAGCTCGGGGAAGGGCGGGGAGGTCTTTCCCGGCCGCTCGGCGTAGACCGCGTCGTCGCCGAGCCAGCGCGTGGAAAAGGCCCGCCGGCGCCGCTCGAGCGAGAGGTTGCCCGGGGCTCCGTGGAGGGTCAGGCCGTGGAAGACGATGCAGTCGCCGGGCGCGAGGTCCCACCTGAGGATCCGGTACTTCTCGCGCTCGGCGTCGATGTCCGGGACCGACGGGTAAGCGCCCGGCTCGTAGTCGTAGTTCTGGTGGTCAACGAACCGCCGCGGCGTGAAGTACTGCCCCCAGCGGTGCGAGCCCGCGACGTACTCCACGCAGGTGTCCCCGGGGACCGGATCGAGCGGCAACCAGATGCTGCAGAGCTGCGTCCCGTCCACGCAGTAGTAGGGCTGGTCGTGATGCCAGGGGGTGCGCTCCTGGGTCCCGGGCTCCTTGACCAGGAGATGATCGTGGAAGATGCGCACCGTGCGGGAGCGCATCACCCGGCCCGCGAGGGCCGCCGCCGGCGAGTGAAGCACGAACGCCCGGAACTCGGGGATCCGGGACCAGTTGCAGTAGTCGCCGAAGAAGAAGCCGGGGTTGCCCTTGGGTGTGTAGAACTTGGCGTACGGGCTGGGCTCGGCGAGGTTCCTCTCGACCCCGGCGGCCACCTGTTCGACCCAGTAGGGGTCGAACACCCCGCGGAGGCAGACCGCTCCGTCGCGCTGGTAGGCCTCGACGTCCTGTTCGGTAACCCTGGCGAGCACGTTGGTGGACATGGGCGTATACCTCCGGTCGAGCGCGCGTCCGGGTGGAGCTCTGACGGCAGCCGCCGGGGAGATCGGCGCTCGACCCTGGCGGGAAGATATACCGGAGGGCTCCTACGTGCAAGCGACCCGGTCAAGCGCCGATCCGGTCGAGCGGAGCTCGGCCGTCAATCCGGGCCGGCGCGCCAGGCGATCTCGCCCCCGACGACGGTCATCCGGACCGGGACGTCCGGGATCTCGTCCGGCGGCGTGACGAAGGGGTCCCGGTCGAGTACGACCAGGTCCGCGAGCTTCTCCGGCTCCAGCGAGCCCAGGTGGTCCTCCATGAAGATGGCCCGCGCGGCCTCCACGGTGTGGCAACGGACGGCCTCCTCGACCGTCAGCTCCTGATCGAGGCCGATGGGGACGCCACCGCGGGTACGACGGCTCACCGACGCGGCGATGGTGTCGAGCGGCCGGTAGGAGGCGACGAACGCGTCGCTCGAGAGGACGACCGCGATCCCACGTGTCAGCTCGTCGCGGAGCGGTTGGAGGCGGTCGGCGCGCGGCCCGAGGCGCCTGAGAAACTCGTCGCCGCTGTCGTGGAGGTAGCGCGGCTGGTTGACGGCGATGATCCCCAGCGCCGCGATCCGGTCGAGTTGCGTCGGCGTGGGGAGCCCGGCGTGCTCGATACGATGCCGAGGCTCAGCGCGGGGCGCGGCTCGCATCGCGCGCTCGATGGCGTCCAGGGCGATCTCGATGGCCCGGTCGCCCTGGGCGTGGACGCCGACCTGCCACCCGGCGGCGTGCGCCTCCCTGATCATGGCCGCGAGCTCGTCCGGCGGCCAGTAGAGCAGCCCGCCGGGCGCGTGGCACCCGGCATCCGGCTCGCTGAAGGCGGCGGTCCCGCCGATGAGGGTCCCGTCGGCGTAGAACTTCATCCCCCCGACCGCGAGCCACTCGTCGCCGAACGGCCCGGCCAGCCCCACGGCGCGGAGCTCGTGGAGCTGGTGCGAGAGCGGCATGCAGACGGTCCGCACGCCGAGCCGTCCCCGACGTCGGGCCTCGCGGTAGACCGCGAGCTCCCGGCGGGTCACCTGGGGATCGCAGACGGTGGTGAGCCCTGCCGCCAGATAGGCGCGGGTGGCGCGGTCGAGGTCGACGAGCAGCTCGTCGAGCAGCGCCTCGACGTGGAAGTTGGGCCCGTGGCTGCCGATGTCGACGGCCACCGGCTGCACGAGGCCCATGGCGGCGTCGAGGCAGAGGCCGGTCAGCCGCCCCTGAGCGTCGCGGACGAGCCGTCCCCCCTGCGGGTCCGGCGTCCGTTCGTCGAGGCTGCGGGTGGCGAGGGCGGCGCTGTTCACCAGGGCCCAGTGGCCGGAGACGTGCTGGACGAGAACCGGATGGTCGCGGGTGGCGCGGTCGAGATCCCACCGCGTCGGCGGGCGGCCATCCGGGAACTTGGCGTGGTTCAGGCCAACCGCGCGGATCCAGCGGCCGGCCGGCGTCCGGGCCGCGGCGGCCGCGATGGCCGCGACCAGCCCCTCGATGGAACCGACACGTGGGTAGAAGACGTCCACCGCGCCGAGCGCCTCGCCGGTGGCGAGGAAGTGGTTGTGGGCGTCGATGAAGCCGGGCAGGACCGTGCGGCCGCCGAGGTCGATCTCCGGGACACCAGGCGGCATCGCGGCCCGCACGGCCTCGCGGGTCCCGACGGCGCGGATCCGTCCCTCGACGACCCCCACGGCCTCCGCCCGGGTGCCGCGGGCGTCGAGTGTGTGGATCCGTCCGTTCCTGAAGATCCGGTCGGTGGCCATGCCCATTCCGCGCGGGTCACCACCAGACCGTCGGGCTCGTCGTTAGGAGCTCGTTGGCGTCGGCGCGAACGATGATGTTCTGCTCGAAGCCGGCGCTCCCGACGCCGCGCTCGGCCAGGAAGGCCTCGACGCCCAGCACCATGTGCTCTTCGAGCCGTTCGACCCTCAGGGGGAAGAGGGAGCTGGTGCTGAGGTACGGCCACTCGAAGAAGAGCCCGACGCCGTGCCCGTACAGGGGGAACATCTTGGCTGCCTGGTCCTTCTCGCCGCCGGCCTCTTCCACGAGCCGATCGCCGAGGCGCGCGACGTCCAGGACCGGCACCCCGGGCCGGATGACCGCCATGACGCCCTCGACGATCCGGATGGTGCGCTCGATCAGGCTCCGCTGGGCCGGGGTCGGCCGCCGACCGGCGACCGCCGTCCGCCCCGGATCGAGCCAGTAGCCCTGGTACATCGGGCCGTAGACCCAGCCCCGCACCAGGTCTCCCGGCTTCGGCGCGTCCTGACTGTAGCCGGTGAGGGGCTCGCGGCACCAGTACTGGAGGCGATCCCCGTGGTTCACCGGGATCATGTGGAGGTTGCCGCCGCGCCGGATGACCTCGCTGGCAGCCACCGCCGCGGCTTCCGCCTCCGTCCGGCCCTGGACCAGGCCCTCGATGAGGGCGTCGAGGCCGGCGGTGACGGTCTCGCCCGCCCGGCGGAAGCAGTCGAGCTCGCGCCGGCTCTTGATACGCCGCACGACCTGCACCAGATCGTCCTCGGGCACCCACGCGATGCCCGGCGTGTATTCCTCGAGCCTGCGCGCGTACTTGACGGGCAGGAAGTCCGTGCCCACGAGCGCCACCGGGCCCTCGATCTTGCGTCGCCTCAGGGCGGTAGCGACGCTCTTCATGGGGTCGTAGTCCCACTCGACGCGGTCGGTGGCCAGGAGGTCACGCGGCGTGTCCGGCTCGCCGACGTGGAGCTCGGGCGCCTCGGCGTCCACGAGGATGACCGCGGAGAAGGCGCCGGTCCGCTCGAGCCCCTGGCCCGACACCGTCCCGTAGAAGTTCGTGAGGTAGAGGACGTCGCCGCACCGCTCGTACGTCCCGGCCGATCGCCCCCAGACGACAGCCGTCTGGTACCCGCGCGCGTTCATCACCTCGTAGACACGGCGCCACCGCGCCTCGTACTCCTCCTGAGGAAAGTACATGGCGGGCCTCCTCGTGGCTAAGCGCGCCAGAAGCGGCCGAGGGCCGCCCGGACGGCGGCGATCCCCTCGTCGGCGCGGGTCGGATCGTCGGGCAGGAACGCCAGGGGATCCGGGAGCTGCCGCGACGCGCCCAGCAGGCCCTCGAGCGTCCCGTGAAGACAGTAGGCGGCGTAGGTCGGCCCGTAGCCGCCCTCCTGCACCGCGACCAGGCGGCCCCCGCAATGCCGATCGGCGAGCTCCCGCGCCGTGCGCCCGAGGTCGTAGAACCCGTCCACGGTGACGCACATCCGCCCGTTCGCATCGAACTGGCTCGCGTCCTGGCCGGCGGCGCAGAGCATCAGCCCGGGGCGGAACTGGTCGACGATCGGAACCACCACCTCCTCGAGGGCCTTTCGGTAGCCCGCGTCGCCACAGCCGAGGGGCAGCTCGACGTTGACGTTGAAGCCGGCGCCCTCGCCGACCCCGACCTCGAGCGGCGAGCCGGTCTGAGGGTGCGACGGGCCCCAGGAGCCGTGGCGCATGTGGATCGAGATGGTCAGGACGTCGCGCCGCCGGTAGAAGATCTCCTGGCTCCCGTTCCCGTGGTGGACGTCCCAGTCGAGGATGGCGACACGTTCGACGCCGCCGCGCCGGGCCCGCTCTGCCGCGACCGCCACGTTGTTGAAGAGGCAGTACCCGTCGGCTTGGGCCGGCTGGGCGTGGTGGCCCGGCGGGCGGACGAGAGCAAACGCCCGGACGGCGGTGCCGTCGAGGACTGCGTCACACGCCGCGAGCGCCGTGCCCGCGGCCGCGCGGGCCGCGTCCCACGAGCGCGGCGAGACCAGCGTCGTCGGCGTGAGGCGACCGCCCCCGGCCGCGCTGAGCTCGCGGATGTGCTTGACGTACGCTGGCTCGTGGACCAGGGCGAGCTCCTCCGGGTCGGCCAGCCGGCCCTCGCGCCACACGAGGGTTTCGCGGAGCGGTCCCCGCTCGAGGATCGCCTTCATGTTCCGGAGGCGGTGGGCGGTCTCCGGATGTGGCTCGGGCTCCGCCACGAGCGGGGTGGCCTCGACCTCGAAGAGGCCGGCGCCCGTGTCGTGGAGCAGCACGGCCTCATGCCAGAAGACGTGCAGCCGGCCGTCGGTCATCCGGGGCTAGGCCGGGGAAGGGGCCATGGCGTAGACGAAGAACGCGGGCTCGTGGCCCACGTTCCGGAGCTTGTAGCGCCAACCCGGTGCGAGGAAGACCGCGTCGTTCGGGCCGATCCGGAGGACCCCGTTGTCCCACGTGAGCTCGAGCCGTCCCTGGATCACGAAGTACGTCTCGTCGCGCGGCCCGTAGTAGTGGTCACCCGGAGCCGTCGTGTCGGTCTCCTCGAAGGACCAGACGTTGGTCTCGTCGCCGGGATCCATCCAGCAGACCCCGAGCAGGAGGTTCGACCCACAGCGCTCGCGGGTGACGAGCCGCGCAATGGTGACCTTCGTCGGCGCCTGCTCCTTCGGGATCGGCGGGATGGAGCTCGTCGGGATGACCCTCGGCTCAGGCTTGTTCATCGCCGACCTCCTTCACCTGCTGATGGATCACCTCGTGGGCCCGCGCAAGAGCGGTTGGGGAACGCTGAGGCCGAGGGCCGTGGCCACCTCTTCCCTTCCGCGTCGCCTGGCTCTGCGTTGCCCGGCTCCCGCGCTCTGCTTCGGCCTCCAAGCGCAGCCAGGCTCGACACGGCACGCGGTAGAACGGCTCGGCCGCTTCGTCCCGCGCGCGACCCGCCGCGAGAGCAGGACCGCCGCCGTGGTGCTGGAGGACTGTAGAGGAAGGCTCTCCCGGTCACGGAGGGCTCGGGGTGGCGCCACGGAAACGATTGTACGCTGCGGTGCCCCCATTGCGACAGCCGCCCACCCCGGGCTGTGACGAGCGAGCCGGGACCACCGCCTCCGACGCCGGCGCCACGGGCCCGGGGTCGCGGCGGCCTTGCGCCCCGGGGCGGGCGTGGTCTACCCTTGGCGCACCGGCGGCCAGAAGCTCTCGGAGGCGGAGATCCCGACAATGCCGAGCCCTGACCGCGGCCCTGTGGTGTGTGGCCCCGGAGGAGGCGAGTATGACCCGCCACATCGAGTTCATCAACCCCTTCGGCACCCCGATCTATGACCAGATCATCCAGGAAACGCTGCTGCCCTACGCGCGCCCCGACTCCCGAGTGGAGGTGACCCACCTGACGGGGTGTCCGGCCAACATCGACTACTACTACCCGAAGCACCTGATGGAGGTCGCCATCTTCGACCGGGTGATCGCGGCGGAGCAGCGCGGGTGCGACGCCGTGATCATCGGCTGCTGCTACGACCCGGGCGTGCTGGTGGCCCGAGAGCTGGTGGACATTCCCGTGGTGGGCCCCCTGGAGGCCGCCCTGGCCATGGGCCGCTACTTCGGCCACGACTTCACCGTGCTCACCGATCATCACAAGGCCGTTCCTTACCTCCGCGACATGGTGCGCCTATACGGGTACGAACCCAGCTGTCGCGCGGTGCGATGCATCAACTGGTGGGTGACCGAGATGGTCAAAGACCCCGCGGCGGTGGCCGCCGACGCGGTGCGGATCGCGACGGAGGCCATGAAGCGGGACGAGTCGGAGGTGGTGATCCTGGGGTGCACCATCATCGCCGGGTGCCTGGAACAGCGGGTGCTGGCTGGCGAGTACCGAGATGTCCCCATCATCAACCCCAACCTCGCCGCCCTCAAGATGGCCGAGCTGCTGGCCGACCTCAGGAAGATGGGCAAGTACAGCGTCAGCCGCCGCGGCTACTACGAGAAGCAGACGCAGCACGCCGCGCAAGCGACGGAGTTCCAGGAGGTGCGCCGCCGGTACCGCCTGGTGGACCTCGACCTCTCCTCCACCGGAGCGGGGGATGACCCACCGGCCCGCTGACGTCATCGTTGTCGGCGGCGGCATCGTCGGCGCCTCCTCGGCCTACTACCTCGCGGAGCGCGGCTTCCGGGTGACGCTGCTCGAGGCGCGGGAGCTCGCCTGGGGGGCCAGCGGCCGGAACCTGGGGTACATCTGGCTGCACTGCCGCCGTCCGGGCCCCGAGCTCGACCTGGCCATGACGGCGCGCCGGTCCCTGTCCCAGCTGCCGGGGCAGCTGGACGCCGACTTCGAGCTGCGCTGCAACGGCGGCATGATCTTCTTCAAGACCGAGGCACAGGCCCGCGTCATGTCTGAGTTCGTTCGCCAGCGGAACGCCGACGGCGTCGAGATGCGCCTGTTGGACGCCAGGGAGGCACGAGAGCTGGCCCCGCTCCTGCCGGAGACGGTGCTGGGCGCGACCTACTGCCCGCTGGACGCGCAGGTCAACCCGGGGCTGTACGTTCGGGCGTTCGCCGCCGCTGCCCAGCGCCTCGGGGCCGAGGTGCGGGTCGGCACCCCCGTCCAGCGCCTCCATACCGAGAATGGCCGCGTCACCGGGGTCGACGTCCTCGAGGGGCGGCTGAGCGCCGCCACCGTCGTCCTCGCCACCGGCGCGTGGGCGCCGGAGCTCGCCCGGACGCTCGGCCTCGAGGTCCCGGTCTACCCGATGCGCCTTCAAGTCGTCTCGACGGCCCCGATGCCGCCGCTTCTGGACAAGCTCCTCTACGGCCCGGTGGCCGTCAAGCAATACAGGATCTTCCAGGACCTGCGCGGCTTCTGCGCCGAGGACTTCGGCGCCGACTACGAGTCGACGTACGAGCGGCTCCTGCTCCAGGCCGTTTGCCAGACCCGGTCGGGGAACTTCCTGCTGGGCTGCGCCATGGACTACCCCGGCTTCGTCTGGGAGCCCGACCTGCCCGGGATCGCCACCATCACCCACGGCGTGCTCCAGGACCTCCCGGCGTTGCGGCCTGCGCCGTTCGAGCGGGCGTGGGCGGGCGTCCTTCCGTTCACTTCCGACAACCTGCCCATCATTGACTTCGTCCCGGGCTACGAGGGCCTGATGGTGGCGGCTGGGCACGTGTTCGGCAATGCCGCTGGGCCGACCACCGGTCGACTGGTGGCGGAGATCCTCGCCGGGGTGCCGACCACTGTCGACGTCGGGCCGTTCGCCTTCGACCGGCCCTCGCTGGCCCCCTCCGCTCGCGAGAGCACGTGGTAGGGCCGACACCCCTGACCCGCGCCGGGTTCCGGATCGCCAGCCTCGCCCGCCACCGGGCGAGGCGCGCTCGGAGGGGAGCGACAGCGGGATGACGGGCGGGGAGGGCGCCGGGCCCCGGATTCTCACGCCCTATCCCGGTCCGCGCACTCGGGCGCTCATCGAGCGCCTGCGCCGCGTGGAGGGTTCCGCGATGCGCACCTCGAGCGGGGACGTCCCGCTGGTCGCCTGGGAGTCGGCCTCGGGCGCCCTGGTTTGGGATCCCGACGGCAATCGCTACCTCGACCTCTACGCCGGGTTCACCGCCGCCGCCGTAGGGCACGCCCATCCCCGCGTGACGGCGGCCATCCGCGCGCAGGCGGGACGCCTGACCCACGTCTCCTCCGCCTACCCCACCGCGACGCGCGCCGACCTCCTGGAGCGGTTGCTCTCTCTGGCCCCCCCGGGGTTGACGCGCGGCCTCTTCGCCATCGCGGGCGGCCAGGCCAACGACCTTGCTCTGCGCCTGGCTCGGCGCGCGACAGGGCGTGACGAGGTCATCGCCTTCCGCGGCGGTTACCTCGGCCGGGACGCCGGCGTCCTGGGGCTCGCCGCGCGATCCGCGGTGCGGCGCCACCTGCGCGTACCCCCCGGCGCGCACTTCTTCCCGTTCCCCTACCCGTACCGCTGTGCCTTCGGCACCCGGCACGCCGACCCCGACGAGTGCGGGCGCGAGGCCCTGGCGTTCCTCGATCGCGCCCTGCGGGATCCCGCGTCCGGGATCGGCGAGGTGGCGGCCATCGTGGTCGAGCCGGTGCAGGGCAACGCCGGCGTGATCATCCCGCCCCCATCGTTCCTGCTCGGTCTGCGCCGCCTGTGCGACGAGTTCGGCATTCTGCTGGTGTTCGACGAGATCCAGTGCGGTTTCGGGCGGACCGGCCGGCTCTGGGCGGCCGAGCACTGGGGGGTGGTGCCGGATCTGATGACGGTGGGCAAGGGCATCGGGGGTGGGCTCGCGGTCAGCGCCGTCCTCGGACGCGAGGCGCCCATGCGCGCACTCGACCCCGGCCAGCACACCTCGACGTTCCTCACCAACGCCCTGACGCATGCCGCCGCCCTCGCGGCCCTGGACGTGATGACCGAGGAGAAGCTCTGGGAGCAGTCAGCCGAACTGGGCGCGCTCCTCCTCTCCGGCCTGTCCGCGCGGCTCGGGAGCCATCCCCACGTCGGCGAGGTGCGTGGGCTCGGGCTGTTCATCGCTATTGAGATGGTGGCCGACCGCGAGACCCGGGAATCCGCCCCGACGCTGGCCGCCGGGGTGCTGCAGCGGGGCCGGGACGCCGGCCTGATCCTGGGACTGTCCGGCCACGACGGCAACGTCGTCAAGCTCGCACCGCCTCTCATCATCAGCCACGAGCAGATCGAGGTGGCCATCGACCTCCTCGCGTCGGTGCTCCACCGCTGACCATCCGGAGCGGAGGTGGTTCATGCCTGAAATGGTGCTCAACTACATCAACGGCAAGTGGGCCCGGGCCGCCTCGGGTCGGACCTTCCAGAGCCTCAACCCCGCCACCGGTCAGCCCGTGGCGACCACAGAGGACTCGGGCGTGGAAGACGTCGAGCAGGCCGTCGCTGCCGCCCGGGCCGCCTTCGACTCCGGGGAGTGGAGCCGGCGGCCCGGCCGCGCCCGCGCGGCGGTCCTGCTCAAGCTTGCGGACCTGCTGGAGGCCAGCGCCGAGCGCTTCGGGCGCTTGATTGCCGTGGAGATGGGCAAGCCGATCCGGTTCGGCCTGGAGCGCGAGGTGCACGCCGCGGTGGACCGGCTGCGGTTCTTCGCGGGGGCCGCGCGCCTGGTCAGCGGCGACGTGACCATGGCGGCCCCCGACCACCTGCTCAACCTGGTCCTGAAGGAGCCCGTCGGGGTCTGCGCCCTCATCACGCCCTGGAACGACCCGGTGGACCTGCCGCTCCGCAAGATCGGCGCCGCGCTGGCGGCCGGGTGCACGTTCGTCCTCAAGCCGTCGAGCCTCTCCCCGGCGGCGACGATGGAGCTGTTCCGGCTCTTCGAGCAGATCCCGGATCTGCCCCCCGGGGTGGCTAACGGCCTCACGGGGCAGGGCACGGTCATCGGCGAGGCGCTGGCCGCCCATCCGCTCGTCGACAAGATCTCGTTCACCGGCAGCACCCAGACCGGCAAGCGGCTCATGGAGCTGGGCGCGCGCAACTTCAAGCGCCTGTCGCTGGAGTGCGGCGGCAAGGCCCCGACCATCGTCTTCGGCGACGCCAACCTCGACAAGGCCCTGGAGGCGGTCAAGTTCGGCATCTTCCTCTACGCTGGCCAGTCCTGCACCGCGGGGTCGCGGCTGCTGGTGGAGCGACGCGTTCACCGCGAGTTCCTGGAGCGCCTCACGGCGGCCACCGGCACCCTCCGCATCGGCGACCCGCTGGACTCGACGGCCCACATCGGGCCGTTGGTGTCCGAGCGGCAGATGAACACCGTCCTGGAGTACATCGAGTCGGGCAAGCGGGAGGGAGCGCGGCTGGTCCTTGGCGGAGGGCGCATGCGGAACGGGCTCTACGCGCGCGGCTGGTACCTGGAACCCACCATCTTCGACGAGGCCCGGCCTGAGATGCGTATCGCCCGCGAAGAGATCTTCGGGCCGGTGCTGACGGTGATCCCGTTCGACACCGAGGACGACGCCATCCGGATCGCCAACGACAACCCCTTCGGCCTGGCGGCCGCGGTCTGGACCGACGACGTGAACCGGGCGATCCGCGTGGCCAGGCGTGTCCGGACCGGGGACGTGTGGGTCAACACCCACTACATCCGTCTGGCCGAGTCGCCGTTCGGCGGGATGAAGGAGTCTGGCCTCGGCCGCGAGCTGGGGATGGCGGGGGTCGACGCGTACCTGGAGACCAAGCGCGTCTGTTTCGATACCGCGCCAGCGTTCCACATCAAGTGAGATTGGC
>CAYQDR010000097.1:0-18363 GCA_964416315.1 uncultured bacterium | reverse complement strand
CCTACCTCGAGCGGCCGGACTTTTCCGACAGGAAAAGCGGGTCGGACCACTAGCCCGGGGCGGTCCCCGGGTCAAGGAAACCCCCGGCGATGAGACATCGTGCGCGAACCGGACCCCGCGGCGGCGACGGGGAAGCAGGCGGCTCCCCTCCCCCCCTGAGGGGCGGGAGGGGTCGGGGGTGCGGGGGGACGCGATGAGCACGATGCTCGCCGAAGCGGACGTCGCGGTGATCGGCAGCGGCGTCTGCGGGGCGACCGCGGCATACGAGCTCACCCGCCGAGGGGCGCGGGTCGTCGTCCACGACAAAGAGGCCGAGCCGGGACCCGAGGCCTCGGCGCGCTCCTTCGCCAGCCTCCGCGTCCAGGGCCGCCACCCCGCCGAGATCCCGCTCATGCAGGAGGCGATGGCACTCTGGCGGGAGGCCGCCCGGACCCTCGGCGAGGAGTTCGAGTTCGTCCAGAGCGGGAACGTCTACCTCGCCCAGGAGGAGGCCGAGGTCCACGAGCTCGAGGGGCACCTCGCCACGGCCCACCGTCACGGGCTCCCCGAGGTGCGCCTTCTCTCCGGCGAGGAGATCCGGGCCCGGATCCCGGCCCTCGCGGGTCCGATCGCGAAGGCGCTCTGGAGCCCCTACGACGGGCAGTGCGACCCGCAGAAGGGCGTGGGCGCCTACCTCGGCGCCGCCCTGCGGCAGGGCGCCCGCTTCCTTCCGTCCACCGTGGCGACCGGCTTCGCGGCCGCCGGGGGGCGCCTCCGCGGCGTCGTCACCGACCGAGGCGAGATCCGGGCCGACGCCGCCGTCGTCTGCGCGGGCGCCTGGACCCGCCGCCTTCTCCGGACCTGCGCGCCGGCGCTCCCGATCAAGATCCTCAACTACTCGGTCGGCGCCACGTCGCCGCTCCCGCGCCTCATCGAGCTGACGGTCCGCGCGTTCCACTTCGGCTGCCGTCAGGCCCGCAACGGCGAGGTCTGGTTCTCGGCCGGCCTCAACACGCGCATGGACCACGAGCTCTGCCTGGACGACCTCGCGGAGCTCCGGCTCTGGGGGCCGCGCCTCTGGCGCAATCGCGCACGCGTCCGTCTGAGGCTCGGTTCCGGCAACCCCTGGCGCGAGCTGCGCAACCTCGCGCGCCCTGTGTCGCCCGGGGACTTCCCCGTGGCGCACGAGGTCGCCCCGGATCGGCCGCTGCTGGAACAGGCCTTCGGCCACCTGAGCCGGATGGTGCCCGCGGTCGCGGCGGGCGGCATCGCCCGGGTCTGGGGGTGCATGATCGACCTCTCCCCGGACGGCCTGCCGATCGTGGGGCTCCTCGACGCCCCGCGGGGCGTGACCGTCATCGCGGGGCTCTCCGGCCACGGGTACGCGCTGGCGCCGGTCCTCGGCCGGATCGCGGCGGATCTGGCCCTCGACGGCTACACGGCGTATCCGATCGCGCCGTTCCGGCCGAGTCGCTTCCGCGAAGGTTCTGTGGAAATGCCCTACCGGTTGATCTGAAAGAGGGCCGCCCCGCTGACGGAGCCCAGCCCCCATTGACATCGTGGCCTCACGAGGCTACAATGCGGCCATGATCCGCACCACGAACATCCGCACCCTCAAGGATCGGCTGAGCGCCTTCCTCCGCGACGTCCAGCGCGGCGATGTCGTCCTGGTCACCGACCGCGGGCGCGTCGTCGCGGAGATCCGGCAGCCCACCGTGGGATCGCCCGAGGCGAGCCCCGTCGAGGCCCGGGCACGTCGCCTCGTCGAGGACGGGGTCCTGAAGCTCGGTCTGCCCAACACAGCGAAGGCGTACCGGCGGCCGGGCATCGCGCTGCCGGACAAGGTGGTGGACGACGCGCTGGGCTGGACCCGCGGGGATCGTTGAGCACGATCTACGCCGAGTCCAGCGCGGTCCTGCGCTGGCTCCTGGGCGCCAGCGATGCCGACCGGATCGAGCGCATCCTCGCCGCGGCGCCGGTCGTCGTCACCTCGGAGCTGACCGCAGCGGAGGTGGGCCGGTCGCTCCAGCGTCTGGTGGCCACGGGTCGGCTCGACGCCGAGGCCGCCGAGCGGGCGTGGGCGAGCTACGCCGCCGCCAGCCAGCACTGGCGCCTCTACGGCGTGGGAGAGCCGGTCCTGCAGCGCGTGCGGCAGCCCTTCCCGAGAGAGCCGGTCCGGACTCTCGACGCCATCCACGTGGCGACCGCAGTCCTGTACGCCCTCGAGGTCGGCCCGCCCCTGGTCCTGTCGGTGGACGAGCAGGTCCGGGCCAACGCCGGGGCGCTCGGCCTTGCGATCGCCCCCGCACCCGGCTGACCGCGCCGGGACCAGCCCGGCATCGTCACGCCCTGGACTCGCCGGGAGGCCTCCCCGCCTCATGGAGCGGAAGAGGCCGGCTGTTGGACCCTCAGCGTCCCGTTTGAGGGCTGAGGGGAGGTTCGGGCAGCGCCAGCGCCGCGGTGAAGCCGGCGAGCGGCAGGACCGCGGTCAGGGTGAGCGTCGTCATCAGCCCCCAGTGGTCCGCGACCCAGCCGAGCAGCGCGACCCCGATGCCCCCCGTCCCGATCGCGAGCCCGGTCATGAGCCCCGCGGCCATGCCGAGACGCCGCGGCAGGTAGGCCTGGGCCAACACGACGGTGACCGAGAACGACGACACGAGGGCGAACCCGGCCGCCAGGAGGCAGAGCACCGCGAGCCCGTCCCCCTGCCGCCAGAGGAAGGTGGCGACCAGCGGCGCGGCGACGAGCATCGACCCCGTGACGACGCGCCGGCCGCCCCACCGGTCCGCGATCGGGCCGCCCACCAGCGTCCCGAGCGCGCCCGCCCCGAGGAAGCCGAAGAGCAGCGGGCCGACGATCCGCGGATCGGCGCCGAGGACGTCCACGTAGAAGAAGGGGATGAAGGCGGTCAGCCCGAGCTGCGTCCACGACCGGACCGTGACCACCGCGACCAGCAGGGCGATCGCCCCGCGCATGTCGCGGCCGTCGCCCGCGCCGGCGCGCGTCGCGCCTGCCATGGCGGGCGGGGGCACGAGCGACGGAAGGACCGCCGTGATGAGCCCGGCGGTCAGGAGGCCGGGGACCAGCATGCCGAGCGTCCCCGGCCTGCCGAACGTCGTGACGAGCGCCGCGATGACGGGCGGGCCGAGGGCGGTCCCGATGTTCCCGCCGATCGAGAAGAACGACAGCCCGGTGGCCTTCCGATCGCCGGCCACCTGGTTCGCCGTCTTGAAGCCCTCGGGGTGGTAGGCGGCGATCCCGAGCCCCGCGGCCGCCACGCAGACGAGCAGGAGCCCGTAGGTCGGTGCGAGCCCGACCAGCGCGAGGCCCAGCGTCGTGAGGACCACCGACCACGGGAGCAGCCACCGCCGCGCGCTCCGATCCGAGAGGTAGCCGAAGAGCGGCTGGATCACCGACGACGCCACGGTCGCGACCAGGAGCACGGTGCCCGCGGCGGTGTACGAGAGCCCGAACGCGGCCTTGAGGAACGGCAGGAGCGCGGGCAGCGCGCCCTGGTGGGTGTCGATCACCAGGTGCCCCCACGCCAGGAGCGCGAGGGCGCGCGCGTTCGGCCGCTCGCCCGTCTGCCCGGCGGAACCCGCGACCGGGGCCTCGGCGAGCTCGACCACGCGCCCGGCGTGGTGGGCCGCGGGATCCGGCATGGCGGCCATGGTAGCGCGCGCTCGCCGGGGTGTCCACCCGGGACCGCGCGGCGACGCGCGCGTCCTTGACCCCCCGTGCGGCCGAGCCTATCCTTCGAGCGTGGCCGACCCTCCCGACTCGGACGCCGCGACGCGCCGCTATCACCGGCAGCAACTCTGGCTCTCGGTGGCCTCGTTCGGCCTCTCGGTCGCCGTGCTCCTGGCCTGGCTCGCGAGCGGGGCCGCGGGGGCGCTGGCGGCCGCGCTCGACGGGCGCGTCCCGCCGCCGGCCGTCGTCGCCCTGATGCTGGCCGCCGTCGGGGGCACGAGCGCCGTGTTGACGTTTCCCCTCGATCTCGTGCGCGGGTTCCTCCTCCCACGCCGCGCAGGGCTCCTCGACCAGCCGCTCCGGGAGTGGCTCGCCGACCGGGCGAAGGCGCTCGCCCTCGGCGGGCTCCTCACGCTGGCGGCCTTCGAGCTGTTCTACTTCGCGCTTGCGCGGAGCCCCGAGTGGTGGTGGCTCTGGAGCGCCGCGGCCCTCGGCGCCGGGAGCGTGCTGCTCACCGCGGTGGTTCCCGTCTGGATCGTGCCGCTCTTCTACCGGTTGACCCCCCTGGACGACCCGGCGACGCGGGACCGGCTGCTCGCCCTCGCGCGGCGGGTCGGGGTGGTCGCGGCCGAGGTGGCGGTCGCCGACTTCTCCCGCAAGGGGCGCACGGCGAACGCCGGCGTGGTCGGCCTGGGGCGCACCCGGCGCATTCTCCTGAGCGACACGCTGCTCTCCGGCTTCCCGCCGGACGAGGTCGAGGTCGTCCTCGCCCACGAGCTCGCCCACCACGCGCGGGGTCACCTCGGCCAGGGCCTCCTCGTCCAGGGCGCCTTGCTCCTCGCCGTTTTCGCCCTGGCGCACCAGGCGCTCTGGCGCGCGGCCGGGCCGCTCGGCCTCGCCGGCCCCGCCGACCCCGCGGGCCTGCCGCTCCTCGCCCTGGTTCTCACGGGGCTCGGCCTCCTGGCGACGCCTGCCGCGGCGGCGTGGTCGCGCCGGCTCGAGCGCGAGGCGGACGCCACGGCCCTGGCGGTCACCGGGGCGCCCGCCGCCTTCGTCGCCGCCATGGAGCGCCTGGGCGATCTCAACCTCGCCGAGCGACGCCCGCACCCCCTGAAGCAGCTCCTCTTCGCGACCCACCCGTCGCTGGAGGACCGCATCGCGCTGGCGCGCGCGGCCGAGCGGCGGCCGGCGGAGGCCGCGTGAGCGGCGCGGCCCGATCCCCGTCGCATCTCGGCGTCCTCGGTCGTCGGCGCCCCTCAACGTACAGAAAGTACGCCTCGGGCCGCCTCCTCCCTGCGTCCTTGATCTGCTCGGGTCTCGGCCCGCTCCCAACGCCGTCATCGCCGCGCGCGTCTCGCAGAGGGTAGCCGCGTGAGTCGTGCGGAGCTCCGGGGGCGCGTCAGCCGGCGGGCCGGCCTCGTCGTGCCGGGCGCCTACGACGGCGTCTCGGCGCGCCTCATCGAGCGCGCCGGCTTCCCCGCGGTCTACATGACCGGCTACGGCACCTCGGCCTCGCGCCTCGGCGTCCCGGACCTCGGGTTCGCCGGGCTCGCCGAGATGGTCGAGAACGTCCGACAGATCGTGGCGGCCGTGCGGATCCCCGTGATCGCCGACGCCGACACGGGCTACGGTGGTCCCCTCGCCGTCCAGCGCACCGTGCGGGCCTACGAGGCGGCGGGCGCCGCGGCGCTCCACCTCGAGGACCAGGTCTGGCCCAAGCGCTGCGGCCACCTCGCCGGCAAGGAGGTCGTCCCGCGCGAGGAGATGGTCGCGAAGATCGCCGCGGCGGTCGAGGCGCGGCGCGACCCCGACTTCCTCCTGATCGCCCGGACCGACGCGATCGCGGTGACGGGCTTCGACGACGCGATCGCCCGCGCGGGCGCGTACGCCAAGGCGGGCGCCGACGTCCTCTTCGTCGAGGCGCCGACCACGATCGCCGAGGTCGAGGCGATCCCGCGGCTCCTCGAGGCGCCGTGCCTGTTCAACTACGCCCCCGGTGGGCGGAGCCCGCTCCTGCCCGTGGCCCGCCTCGCCGCGCTCGGTTACGCGATCGTCCTCCTGCCGGTCCAGACGCTGTTCGCCGCCGCGCGGGCGATGGCCGCCTACCTCGAGGCACTCCGGGCTTCGGGCGAGCCCGGAGGGCTCGACGACCGGCTGATGCCCTTCGCCGAGTTCAACCAGCTCTTCGACGTGCCGGCGCTGCTGGAGCAGGAGCAGCGGTTCGTCAAACCCGACCGGAGAGACGGATGACCGACGTGAGCAGCGTGAAGACCCGCATCGTCGAGGCCGTGGAGCAGCGGGCGGAGGAGCTATGGGCCCTCGCCCTCCGGATCCACGCGAACCCCGAGCTCGCCTACCAGGAAGAGAAGGCGGCGGCCTGGCTCACCGACCTGCTGGAGAAGCACGGCTGCCGCGTCGAGCGCGGCGTGGGCGGGGTGCCGACCGCGTTCCGCGCCGAGATCGCGGGCGCGGGCGCCGGGCCGACGGTCGCCATCATGGCCGAGTACGATGCCCTCCCGCAGATCGGCCACGCCTGCGGCCACAACGTCATCGCGACGTCGGGGGCGGGCGCGGGTGCGGCGCTGGCGGCGGTCGCCGGCACCGGCGGACTGCCGTTCCGGGGCCGGGTCGTCGTCATCGGGACGCCCGCGGAGGAGGGCGGCGCCGGGAAGGTGCGCCTCATGGAGGCCGGGGTCTTCCGCGACGTGGACGTCGCCATGATGATCCACCCGCGCTGCGGGACCCAGCTCTGGCGGCCGACGCTCGGGCTCACGAAGTGCAAGGTCGAGTACTTCGGCAAGGCCGCCCACGCGTCCTCCTGGCCCTGGCGCGGGGTCAACGCGCTCAACGCGGTGATCGGGCTCTTCAACGCGCTCGACGCCATGCGCCAGCAGATCCGCTCGGACGCCCGGATCCACGGGATCATCACGGTCGGAGGCCAGCAGGCGAACATCATCCCCGAGTACACGGCCGCCGAGTTCTATCTCCGCTCCCCCGACAGGGGGTACCTGAGGGAGCTGCGGCGACGGTTCGAGGCGGCGGCGGAGGGGGCGGCGACCGCGACCGGCTGCCGCGTCCAGGTCACGTTCGACCCGATCATCCACGACCCGCTGAAGCCGAACTTCACGCTCCTCGACCTCTTCGGGAAGAACCTCGACCGCATCGGATTTCCCGTGGACCCCGAGGACCCCGAGGCGGGGTACGGCTCGACGGACGCGGGGAACGTGAGCCAGGCGCTCCCGACGATCCACCCCTACATCCGCACGTCGCCCGACGGCGTCCCGGGCCACTCGCGGGAGTTCGCCGAGCACGCGGCCACGCCGCTCGCCCGCGCCGGCATGCTGGCGGCGGCGAAGGCCCTCGCCCTGACCGCGCTCGACTGCCTCGCGAATCCGCAGGCCATCCAGGCGGCGAAGGACGAGTTCGCCCGCACCCGCTGAGCGCCGGAGGAGGCCGACCGCCATGCCCCCGACGAACCCGCGCGCCCGCGACGTCCTCGCCGCGGCCGAGCGCCTCGCGCCCGAGCTGGACGCCCTCTCCCGGCGGATCCACGCCCACCCCGAGCTGGGCTTCATGGAGGTCCAGGCCTCGGCGTGGCTCGCCGAGTACCTCGCCGCGCACGGCTTCGCCGTCGAGCGCGAGGCGGGCGAGGTCGCAACGGCGTTCCGCGCCACCCTCGGCGCGGGCGGCGGCCCCACCGTCGCGCTCCTCGCCGAGTACGACGCCCTCCCCGGGATCGGGCACGGCTGCGGCCACAACCTGATCGCGACCGCGGCCGCCGGCGCGGGCGCCATCCTGGCGGCGGTCTTCGGGGGGACGGCGCCGGGGCGCGTCCAGGTGATCGGGACGCCGGCGGAGGAGGGCGGCGGCGGGAAGGTCGCGCTCCTCGACGCCGGGGTCTTCCGCGGCGTGGACGCGGCCCTCATGATCCACCCGGCGCCGTGGACCCGGCTCCACGAGGATCTCCTCGGCCGCCTGAAGCTCACCGTCGAGTTCTTCGGCCGGCCCGCCCACGCCGCGGCCAACCCCGACGAGGGGGTGAACGCCCTCGACGCGATGGTCCTCCACCTCCAGGGGCTCGCGGCGATGCGCCAGCAGCTCCGCCCCGACGCGCGCCTCCACGGGATCGTCACGCACGGCGGCGACGCGCCGAACATCATCCCCGAGCACACGGCCGGCGTCTTCTACGTGCGGGCGCTCCGGCAGGAGTACGTGCGGGAGCTGGCGCGGCGCTTCGAGGCGTGCGCGGAGGGCGCGGCGACGGCGACGGGCTGCCGGGTCAAGGTCACCCCCGAGGCGTTCCTCTACGACCCGATGCGCCCGAACCCGGCCCTGCTCGACCGCTTCCGGGCCAACCTCGCCGCGGTCGGGGTCGCGGAGGACCCCTCGCCGGCCCGGCCCGCCCTCGCCTCGTCGGACGTCGGCAACGTGAGCCAGGCCCTGCCGACGATCCAGCCGTGGGTCGGGATCCTGCCCCCCGGCGCGCCCGAGGTCGCGTTCCACACGCGGGAGTTCCGGGACGCCGCGGCGACCGACCACGCCCACGGGCGGATGCGCGCGGCGGCGTGCGCGCTCGCGCTCACCGCCCTCGACGCGCTGACCGACCCGGCGCTCCTCCGCGCCGCGCGCGAGGAGTTCGAGCGAGCGGGGTAGCCGGGGCCGGCACCCGAGCGTGCGCGCGTCCGAACCGGCCGCTCCTCCGGCCCAAGGGACCCGCCTGCGCGCCCTGGTGCTGGCGGCCCTCGGTGTCGTCTACGGCGACATCGGCACCAGCCCCCTCTACGCGCTGCGGGAGTGCTTCTACGGCCCCCACGCCGTGCCGCCGACGACCGCGAACGTCCTCGGGGTCCTCTCGCTCGTCACGTGGTCGCTCATCCTCGTCATCTCGATCAAGTACCTGGCCGTCATCATGCGCGCCGACAACCAGGGAGAAGGCGGCATTCTCGCCCTCATGGCCCTCGTCTCCGGGCCGGAGCACGCGGAGCGCCCAGCGTCCGCGCGCGCCGTCACGATCCTGCTGGGGCTCTTCGGCGCCGCGCTCCTGTACGGCGACAGCATGATCACGCCGGCCATCTCCGTCCTCAGCGCCGTGGAAGGCCTCGAGGTCGCCACGCCCCTGTTCCAGCCCTACGTCCTCCCGGTGACCGTCGCCATCCTCGTCGGGCTCTTCGCGGTCCAGCGGCGCGGAACGGGCGCCGTCGGAGCGATGTTCGGCCCCGTCACGCTCGTCTGGTTCGCCTGCCTCGCGGCGCTGGGCGCGGCTTCCATCGCGCGCAGGCCGGGGGTGCTGGCCGCCGTCGACCCGCTCCACGCCGTCCGCTTCTTCCTCGCGAACGGGTGGCAAGCGTTCCTCGTGCTGGGCGCCGTGTTCCTCGTGGTCACGGGCGGGGAGGCGCTGTACGCGGACATGGGACACTTCGGCCGGCGTCCCATCCGCTGGGCCTGGTTCACGGTCGTGCTGCCGGCCCTCCTCCTGAACTACTTCGGGCAGGGCGCGCTGCTCCTGCGCGAGCCGACTCGGGCGGCGAACCCGTTCTACCACCTGGCCCCCGCCTGGGGCCTGTACCCGCTGGTCGTGCTGGCCACCGCCGCGACGGCCATCGCCTCGCAGGCCGTCATCGCTGGCGCCTTCTCGTTGACCTGGCAGGCCGTCCAGCTCGGCTTCCTCCCGCGTGTCGAGGTGCGTCACACCTCCGAAGACGAGATCGGGCAGGTCTACATTCCCCGGATCAACCAGATCCTCCTCGCCGCCACGGTCGCGCTGGTCCTGGGCTTTCGGACCTCGAGCGCCCTGGCCGCGGCGTACGGGGTGGCCGTCACGACGACCATGCTGATCACCACGTTGCTCGCGTTCCTCGCGATGCGCCGACTCTGGGGGTGGAGCCTCCCGCTGGCCGGCGCCGTGACGCTCGGGTTCCTCGCGATCGACGCCGCCTTCCTCGGGGCCAACCTCCTGAAGGTCGTCGACGGCGGCTGGTTCCCCCTGGTGGTCGGCGTGGCGGTGACGACGCTCATGACGACCTGGCACGCGGGCCGTCGCCTGCTGGCGGAGCGGATCCGCGAACGCTCGATGAGCTTCGCGGAGCTGACGGAGCGCTTCGAAACCGATCGGCCCTCGCGCGTGCGGGGGACGGCGGTTTACCTGAGCAGCCACCCGGAGTGGATCCCTCCGGCCCTGCGGCGTCTCCTCCGCTTCCTCAACGTGGCGCACGAGCAGGTGATCTTCCTGACCATCCTCTCCGAGCGCGTGCCGCGGGTCGACCCCGAGAAGCGGCTCGAGGTCAGGCCGCTCGGTCTCGGGTTCTTCGGCGTCATCGCCCGGTACGGGTTCGTCGAGAAGCCCAACGTCCCGCGGCTACTGAGCCGCTGCCGGGAGCAGGGGCTGGTGATCGACCCGAACGTGGCCGTGTACGTCCTGGGCCGCGAGACCCTCATCCCCTCGGCGCGGCGGGGCATGGCCCTCTGGCGGGAGAAGCTGTTCGCGGTCATGGCTCGCAACGCGGCCGGGGCGACGGAGTTCTACCGGATTCCGCCCGCCCGGGTCCTGGAGATCGGCGCCCAGATCGAGCTGTGACGCGCCGGGAGCATCCCGCGGCCGGAGCCGACTTCAGCCGGCCTCCGGTCGTGCCGAACCGCCCCCCTTCGGGGGGCGCATCGCCTCCCGGCGCGCCTCCGTCCGGCGCTCGGCCTCGAGCCGCTCGAGCTCGACCGCCGAGTGGTCCACGAAGCGCATCGCCTCGGCCAGGGCGCGGTGGCCCGCCTGCTCGGCGATCAGCCGGTGCATCGCCTGGCAGACGCGCCGGTACGCCGGGTGGCCCTGGGGCGTCGTCCGCAGCTCGATGACGTGCATCGCCTCGCGGGCGTTCATCTCCATGTAGAACCGGATCCGGTACGCCATCGAGACCGCGTAGGACGCGACGAGGCCGAGCCCCGCGGCCTGGAGCGCGTCGTGGAGCGCCGCCGACACCTCCATGACCCGGCGCCAGTCGCCGGCGCCCCCGACCTCCTCCACCGCCTCCGGCAGCGCGTAGCCGTGGCGCGGGGAGAGCGGCTGCCAGTCGAGGGTGAGCAGGCGGTGGCGCTGGAGGTCGCGGAACGCGCCGTAGTCGGTGAGGACGTCGAAGCGATAGGCCGTCCGCTCGAAGGCGCGCCCCGGCTTGTGCCGGCGGTTCGTCCGCTCCCCGACGTAGGCCCGGAGGACCGCGGCCCGCTCCTCCCCCGACAGCTTCCGCACCCGCGCGAGGAGCTGGTCGTCGGGGAGCCCCGAGGCGGCGTAGAGCGCGGCGGCGACCACCTTGACCTCCCCGTCCGGGTCGAAGTCGGCGAGAACGACCTCGGGTCGCGGCTCGGGCGTCTCGTCGGCGAGGAGCTTCTCGGCGACGGCCGCTGTCGCCTCGCGCGTCTCGGCCAGGTAGCGCGACCAGGCCCTCCCGCGGTCGGGGACGTCCACGCGCGTCAGGAACGCCGGGATCACCTTCCGCAGCTCGATCAGCATCAGCTCCCCGTACGCCCGGGCTTCCCCGAGCGGGCTCGCCCGGAGCCGGAGGAGGAGCGCCTCGTACGCCTGGCCGGTGCCGTAGAGGCCCACGTTGGCCTGGGTCGCCGCCGGCAGGAGCCCCCGGAGCGTGTCGAGCGCCTTCGCCCGGATCGTGTTCCGGTAGACGGCCTCCGAGTCGCCCGGGGCCCGCGGGTAGCGCCGGCGATAGTGCGCCTGCACGGGCTCGAGCCAGCGGGCGTAGGTCTCGAAGGCCGTGTCGAGGGTCTCGCCGTAGCGGCGGGCGAGCGCCGGGTCCTCGATCTCCGCCGGCGCGTGGTAGCGCCAGCGCCCGCCGGGCCGGTCGGTATACGGGATGTAGCGCGTGGACTGCTCGAGGTAGGCCATCAGGCGGCCCCACTCGAGGAGCTTCGTCAGGATGTTCGACACGTGCTCGCAGGCGAGGTGGACCCCGCCGAGCTGGGCCACGGAGTCGTCCCCGTACTCGACGAACACCCGCTCGTAGAGGGCCTCCGCGCGTGCGGTCCCGACCGCGGCCGCGACGGGCGCTCCGGCGGCGCGGTCCGCGAACTCGTCGAGGAAGAGCCGGCGGAGCGACTTCGGCGAGCGCGAGTACCGGGCGAACAGCGCGCCCTTGACGACCTCCGGCAGGTTGACGAGGGCGAAGACGGGGCCGTCGAGGCTCGTGAAATGGGGGGCGAGGAGCGCCCGCTCCTCGGCGGTGAACTCGTCGGGCCCGCCGGCCGTCACGCCCCTATCCTACCAGGGCGCGGAGCCCGGCGACGAGGCCGACGCCGGCCACGATGGGCCAGAGGAGGTTTCCCGTCCGCCGCGCCAGCCCGACGACGAGCAGCGCCGCCGGGACCTGAGGGAGCCAGACCGCCAGCGCCCGGTCGCCGGGGAGGAGGACGAGCGGCAGCGCCAGCGCCGTCAGGAGCGCGATGGGCAGCGCCGCGAAATAGCGCTCGAGCCAGGCCGGGAGCCGCCGCCGGGCGAGCACGAGGAGGAGCGGCGCGCGCGTGAGGTACGTCGCCACGCCCATCGCGACGAAGAGGCCGAGCGGGCCGGGCCTCACAGCCGCCCCCCCGACGCGCCGCCGCTCGACGCCGGGGCCAGCCACACGCCGAGGGTCGAGGCCAGGAGCCCCGCCACGGCGATGTGCCACGCCCCACCGACCCCCACCGCGACGGCGAGGGCGATGGCCGCGGCCGCGCCCGCGACGAGCCACTGCCAGCGGGCGCGCACCTCGCGCGCCACGATGGCCAGAAAGACGGCGGGGAAGACGAAGTCGAGGCCGAAGCGCTCGGGGCTCGGGATCCGGCCGCCGACGAGCGCGCCGCCCACCGTGCCGAGGTACCACGCAAGGTACACGGTCGCCGCGCACCCGACGAAGTACGCGACGGTCGACGGCCGCCGCGCGAAGCGCGCCAGCGTCAGGGCGTAGGCCTCGTCGGAGATCCCGTGGGCGAGCAGCGCCAGACGCGGGCGTGAGAGCCGGGTGAAGTAGGGCGCGAGGTTCGCGGCCATCAGGTAGTGGCGGAGGTTCACGATGTAGGTCGTCAGGACGATCAGCGCGGCCGGCGCCCCGGCCGTCAGCATCGGCAGCGCGACGAACTGCGCCGTCCCGGCCGAGACGAGGAGGCACATCGCGACGAGCTCGCCGAGGGAGAGCCCCGCCTGGCGCGCGAGGCCGCCCCAGACGGCGCCGTAGGCGAGGATCGAGGGGACGACCGTGATCAGGGCGTCACGCGCGCCTGCCCACAGCTCGGCGCGCGAGGACGCGCTCACCGTGTTCGAGCTCATGAACGCCGACGGCCCCGGGGCCACGCGGGACCCCGGGGCCGTCGGCCCGAGAGGGACCGGCTACACGATGGCGATCGGCCGCCCGGGCGAGCCCGTGGCGCCCTTGATCCGGAGTGGCGCGAACACGTACACGAACTCGTAGACGCGGTCCTTCGCCACCTCCGAGAGGTCCATGTTCTCGTGGAGGAAGATCCCGTTCTTCGTGATCAGCTCCTGGTGGCAGATGAAGGGGAGATCGGGGTTCTCGCTCGGCACGACCTCCACCGGCCAGGTGTCGGCGCCCGCGACGCAGAGCTGCTTCTGGGCGATCCACTTCGCGACGTCGAGGCCGATGCCCGGGCAGCCCTCGTTGAACTTCTTGTTGTCCTTGATCCAGTGCTGCTCGGCCCAGCCCGTCCGGAAGAAGATCGCGTCGCCCGGCCGGAAGCTCGCCTCGGAGATCCCCTCGCGCGAGAGCGCGCCCATGAGGTCGGCCGGCATGATCGCCTCGCCGATGTTCAGGTTGCGGCCCTTGAAGGCGACCATGTCCACGAGGACGCCCCGGGTGAAGAGCGGCTTCACGTGCTCGATCCCGAGCTTCTTCAAGCCGTACATGTTGAACATCTCGACCTCGGTGACGCCGTTGTAGTAGCGGGTCTCGCTCAGGTCGCCGCGCTTGCCGGTCTCGCAGCCGATGTGGGCGAGGCCGTCGAACTGGGTCCCCGTCTGGCCGATCTCGGTCGCGAGGAAGTCGTCGTGGTACATGAGCTTGTTCTTGCCGAACGGCGAGTCCGCGTTCGCCGGGCTCCCCAGGATCCGGAGGGCGAAGATGCGCGCCCCGAACGCCGGCTGTTCGGCCTGGTAGAGCCGACCCAGCTCGTAGGTCTTGCCGGTCTTGATGAGCCTGACCGTCTCCAGGACCTTCTGGGGCGTGATGTGGTTCGACGCCCCGGCTTCGTCCTGCGGCCCCCAGCGCGACGGCCACCACCTGGGGCCGATCGGCGTGTCCTGGGCCGCCGCCGGCGGGGCCTGGGCGAGCTGCTGCGCGACCATGGCGCCGCCCGCGGCCATCCCCGCCACCCCGGCGGCGACGCCCCCTTGGAGGAAGCCCCGGCGGGACACTCCGTCCTCGCCCGGCGGCTCCGGTGCCTGCGCGAAGAACTGCTCGAACCAACCTGGCTGCATGCCGGTTTCCTCCTCTGGCTCCGCGTTACCTGCCGCGCGCCCGCCCTACCCCTTGCGCATGTACGCGGGCGTGCCCCCCGCGAGGAAGTCCTCGCGCGGCGGTGCAAAGATGTCGATCACCTCCGAGTCCTCCGGGAAGGACGCCTCGTGCTCGACGCCCGCCGGGATGACGCCGATGTCTCCGGCGACGCACGTCCGCTTCTCGTTCCCCAGGCGGAACTCCATCCGGCCCCTGAGCATCCAGAAGATTTGCTCGTTCGGATGCCGGTGCGCGGCGGCGTGGGCGCCCGCCTTCATCTTCCAGAAGACGAGCATCTCCTTCTCGCCGGTCACGACCTTACGGGTGATCATCGGGGTGACCTGCTCCTCGGGGATCCTCTCGAGACTCAGGTAGCCCTTCATCGCGGCGATGGTCATGGCAGCAGCCTCCTTGTTTCGGCGTGGCGCACACAACCGTAGTCGGGACGCCCCCGCCTGTCAAGGCGGGTGTTATAGTAGCCGGAGGCCATGTCCGCGTTCCGCTGAGGGAACAGCGTGATCACCGAGGCCGACACCTGTCGGAAGTACGTCCTGCCAAAGCTTTACGCCGCTGGTTGGACTGACGACCAGATCAGCGAGCAGAAGACATTTACCGACGGCCGAATCGTCGTGGCAGGCGATAAGGTCCGCCGCCGCCCCCAAAGGAGAGCCGATTACCTGCTGCGCTACACGCGAGACTACATGATCGCAGTCATCGAGGCCAAAGCAGCCTACAAGCTTCCGGCAGACGGCCTTCAGCAAGCCAAGGAGTACGCCCAGATCCTGGGTCTCAACTTTGCCTACTCCACCAACGGCCATGGGATCGTTGAGCACGACTTCCTCACCGGACGAGATACGGACCTCGACACGTTCCCCGCATCCCTCGACTTATGGAAGCGGTTCCAGACGAGCGAAGGCATCGAAAGCAAGGACGTCGCCGACAGACTCCTCACGCCCTCTTTCCATCTCTCAGGCAAATCCCCCCGCTACTATCAGGAGATCGCCATCAACCGGGCCGTCCAGGCGGTCCTGCAGGGAAAGCGCCGCATCCTCCTGACCCTTGCGACGGGCACCGGGAAGACGATCATCGCCTTTCAGATCTGCTGGAAGCTCTGGAGCAGTCGCTGGAACCGGACGGGGGAGCACCGCCGCCCGAAGATCCTGTATCTCGCTGACCGGAATGTCCTGATCGACGACCCCAAGGACAAGATTTTCGCGCCCTTCGGGGTCGCCCGCTGGAAGATCGAGGGCGAGGCGGTGAAGGGCCGAGAGATGTATTTCGCCATCTACCAGGCCATTGCCAAGGATGAACGCCGGCCCGGTCTCTATCGGGACTACCCTCCTGAGTTCTTCGACCTCATCATCGTGGACGAGTGCCACCGGGGAAGCGCCGCCGACGAGAGCAACTGGCGGGAGATCCTCGAATACTTCCACCCGGCTGTCCAGATCGGCATGACCGCGACGCCGCTCAGGGAAGATAACCGCGACACCTACCGCTACTTCGGCAATCCGCTCTACACCTACAGCTTGCGCCAGGGGATCGAGGACGGCTTTCTTGCCCCCTATCGCGTTCATCGGGTCGTCAGCACCGCCGACGCGGCGGGCTGGCGACCCAGCAAAGGCGAGCTGGACCGCTACGAGCGCCCGATCCCCGATCAAGTGTACGGCACCAACGATTTCGAGCGCGTCGTCGCCCTCAGGGCCAGGACCGAAGCCATCGCCAGGCACCTCACCGGCTACCTCAGGAAGACGGATCGCTTCGCCAAGACCATCGTTTTCTGCGTGGACCAGGAGCACGCCGAGGAGATGCGGAAGGCCCTCAACAACGGAAACGCCGACCTCGTCAAGGACCATCTGGACTACGTCTGCCGCGTGGTCTCCGACGAGGGCCCCGTCGGCCGGGGACATTTGAGCCGATTCCAGGAGCTGGAGACCGTCTCGCCCGTCATCGTCACGACTTCCCAGATGCTCACGACCGGCGTGGACGTGCCGACGTGCAAGAACGTGGCCCTCGTTCGCGTCATCAACTCGATGACCGACTTCAAGCAGATCATCGGTCGCGGGACCCGCGTCCGCGACGACTACGGCAAGCTCTATTTCTCCATCCTGGATTACACGGGAAGCGCGACGCGCCTCTTCGCCGATCCCGAGTTCGATGGCGAGCCCGCCCGCATCACTGAGGAGGCCATAGACGCTCAAGGCTCGACGGTTGAGGGGAGTTACGAGACGGTCATCGACGACGCAGCGTGGACGGAGGAGGAGGCCGGATACCCTGAGACCTCCGCGGTCACAGACGACTCCGAAGGGCAGCCTCGCAAGTACTACGCGGACGGTGGCACTGTCGAGATCGCCGCGCACCTGGTCTATGAGCTCGACCCGGATGGCAAGCAGCTCAGGGTCGTGAAATTCACAGACTACACCGCCGAAAAGGTGCGTAGCCTCTACAGCTCGGCAGCGGACCTGCGGACTCGGTGGAGTGACGCGGAGCAGCGCGCGACGATCATCTCCGCTCTCGAGGAACGCGGGATCTCTTTTGAGCAGCTCGCGGACGCGACCAAGCAGCCGGACGCCGACCCCTTCGACCTCCTCTGTCACGTTGCGTTCAACGCGCCGTTGCGCAGTCGCCGCGAGCGCGCCGAGCGGCTCCGCAAGGAGAGGAAGGACTTCTTCGACCGCCACGGCCCAGACGCGCGCCAGATCCTGGACGAGATCCTTGAAAAATACGCCGAGTATGGCATGGCCCAGTTCAAGATCCCGGAGATTCTCAGGGTGCCCCCAATCTCCGATCACGGCAACGTCCTGGAGATCACCCAGAAGTTCGGAGGCCCGGAGCGGTTGCGCGAGGCCCTCGCGGAGATGCAAAGCCTCCTCTACGCCGCCTGAGAGGCTCTCGGTATGGCACGGAAAGCAAAGCCTGAGCCACCACAGACGACGCCCCAGCGCCTCGGCTCGCTGATCAAGTCCGCGCGCGACATCATGCGGAAGGACAAGGGGCTCAACGGCGATCTGGACCGTCTGCCCATGCTGACCTGGATCATGTTCCTCAAGTTCCTCGACGACGCCGAACAGGTGCGCGAGACCGAGGCCAAGTTGGCGGGGAAACGGTTCCGCCCCGCCATCGAGCCTCCCTGCAGATGGCGGGACTGGGCGGCCAAAGAAGACGGCATCACGGGCGATGAGCTGACCGCGTTCATCAACCACGACGAGGCCGTGCGCCCGGACGGCACGAGGGGCCCAGGTCTCTTCGCCTACCTCCGGTCGCTCCAAGGTGCCAACGGTGGAGACCGGCGCGACGTCATCGCCACGGTCTTCAAGGGCACGGTGAACCGGATGCAGTCCGGTTACCTGCTGCGAGACGTGCTGAACCGGATCAACACCATCCACTTCACCTCCTCCGAAGAGATTCACACACTCGGTCATCTGTATGAGTCGCTGCTCAAGGAGATGCGCGACGCCGCGGGCGACTCCGGCGAGTTTTACACGCCGCGGCCCCTCGTCCGCTTCATCGTGACCGTGACCAACCCACGCCTGGGGGAGACGGTTCTGGACCCGGCAGCGGGCACGGGTGGCTTCCTGGTTGAGGCGTTCGAGCATCTCAAAAAGCAGTGCAAGAAGGCCGAGGATCACGCCCGCCTTCAGAAGGGCAGCCTCTTCGGCGTAGAAGCCAAGCCCATGCCCTACCTCCTCTGCCAGATGAACCTATTGCTCCACGGGCTGGAGTCCCCCGAGATCGATCCCGCGAACGCCCTCCGTTTCCCCTTGCGTGAGATCGGCGACAAGGACCGTGTGGACGTCATCATGACGAACCCCCCCTTCGGCGGCGAGGAAGAGCGCGGTATCCTCGGAAACTTCCCCGAAGACAAGCAGACCACTGAGACGGCGCTTCTCTTCCTCCAGCTCATCATGCGGAAGCTTCGCCGCCCCATCGGAGGGCAGAAGGGCGGCCGATGCGGCATGGTCGTCCCGAACGGGACGCTCTTCGGCGATGGGGTCTGCGCTCGGATCAAGGAAGAGCTACTCAAGGAGTTCAACCTCCACACCGTGGTCCGTCTTCCCAACGGCGTCTTCGCTCCCTATACGAGCATCCCGACCAACCTCCTCTTCTTCGACCGCTCAGGCCCGACGAAAGCGATCTGGTACTACGAGCACCCGCTGCCCGACCCTCTGTGTCAAGATGAGTGAGACAGTCAGTCCCCCTGAAATTAATGTAGAGG
>CAYQDR010000096.1:0-18545 GCA_964416315.1 uncultured bacterium | reverse complement strand
GACACGAGCGAGGCGCTGAAAAGCGCCTCGCTAACTCGGTAAACTCGGGCTAGGAGCTGGCGGCTCTCGCAGCCGCACCGCCGAGGTCTCGATGGCCCCATGAAGTAGCCCTGTTCGGAGCCCCGCAGCACGGCTCGTCCCCCGGAAGAGGACGAGGGTCCCCGCACGGCGCGGGCCGTGCGGGGACCTACTGCTCGATCCCGGTTGGCCCTACGACACCACCGGCTGGCAGCTGATGTTCACGGATACCGTCACCACGGCACCCGTCGCGTCCGTGACCGTCACAACCTCGGCCCCGGTGAGCCCTGGCGGCGCTAGCGGGCCGAAGATCGGAATCGTGACAAGGCCCGACTGGGTCACGGTGCCGCCGTTCAGGTTGGAGATCGAGAACGTGTAAGGCGGTACGCCGCCCGACACTGTGAGCTGCGCGGTGAACCCGCCGACCAGCGGGCACGCGCCAGGCGGGGCGCCCACGGCCTGGTTGTTTTGGTTGATCACGGCCGGAATGACCACGAGCGGCGGGTTGATCCCGACCGTCACGATGGCCGTCCCAACGGCACCCTCGACGAACGCCGTCACCGTGCCAGTCGTCGCTACCGAAGCGTCGGCCGCGCTGATCCGCAGGAAGGACACAAACTTGCCGCTGGCGTCTGTAAAGCCATCGACCACGTCAAGCTGGCCGATCGTCGTGCTCAGCTGGACGTGACGTCCGGCGAGAGGCTGCCCGTTGGTGTTCGTGACCAGGACGGTGATCCCCGCCCGTTGACCCGGCTGGATCGTGTTGGGGTTGAGGGCGACCTGGACCCTGATGTCTGCCGCGGTATCCGCGTGACCGGTCTGTCCGGCCGGGAACGTCGGCCCGGCCGGGCCCTTGTTGTCCGTGCAGGCCTGGAACAGGCCGCCCGCGAGCAGGGCGACCGCGGCCATCCACAGCGTGTGTCTCCGCCGGAACCCCGATCTGCCCATCGCTCCACCCCTCGGTGTCGCACCCATGGTCGTCAGGCCCCCTAGAAGATCGTGACCTCGGTCGTCGCGAACGCGTCCTGGGCCGTGGCCGTCAGGATCGCCGTGCCGCGCTCGGCCTTGGCGCAGAGGACGTCCGTGTACACGCCGCGGCTCGTGGTCCCCCCGACGGCGACCGCCTCGCTCCGGGTCGGGGTGGGCGGGAAGCGCCCGAGCGTCGTGGTGAGGGTCACGTTGGCGCCGTCCACGAGGTTCCCGTTGACGTCGAAGACCTCCACCTGGACGACCGCGCAGCTGCCCTGCGCCTCGCCCGTCCCGGCCGTCGCGCCGCGCAGCGTGTTCGGGCTCGCCGTCACGACGACATGGAAGCCCGACGCGCTGCTGGGCTGCGTCTGCGTGCCCCGGTTTGGCCCGTCGCAGCTCATCAGGACCAGACCGAGCGCCACAACCACCGAAACCGCTCGCCAGGGCGTTCGTCGCATCGCCTTCCCCTCTTAGTGCCCGCGCCGGGGCGTGGGCCCTCCGTGGATTTCCTCGAGCACGTCCAACACCAGCTCCGACGGGACGTCGAAGCAGACCTCAGCGTGTCCGAGACCCTTGAGGAGCACGAACGGGACGCGCCCCTCGCGTGCCTTCTTGTCGTGCCGGAGAGCCCCCGCGATCTCGCGCGGAGTGGGTGTCTCGAAGCGGGTCGGGAGACCCACGGCCCGGAGCAGCGCGATCTGCCGCTCGGCCGTGCGGGCGTCGGTGAGCCCGAGCCGGGTCGAGAGGCGCGCGGCGGCGGCGAGGCCCACCGCGACCGCCTCGCCGTGCAGCCAACTCCCGTACCCAGTGAGCGCCTCGAGGGCGTGCCCGACCGTGTGGCCGTAGTTGAGGACCATCCGGAGCCCGCTCTCCTCGCGCTCGTCCTGCTCGACGATGGTCGCCTTCTCGGCGCAGCAGGTCGCGATCACCGTCTCCAGGAGGGCCGGGTCGCGGCGCCGGAGGGCGTCGAGATGGCCCTCCAGGGTGACGAACAGCTCCGCGTTCAGCGCGGCGCCCGTCTTGACGACCTCGGCGAGGCCCGAGCGGTACTCGCGCTCCGGGAGCGATCCGAGCGCTTCGGGGTCGATGAGGACCAGGCGGGGCTGGTGGAACGTCCCGATCAGGTTCTTCGCCCGCGGGTGGTTCACCGCGACCTTGCCCCCCACCGACGCGTCCACCTGCGCGAGGAGGCTGGTCGGCACCTGGACGTACGCGACCCCGCGCATGTAGCTCGCCGCGGCGAACCCGGCGAGGTCCCCGACGACGCCGCCGCCCACCGCCACGACGGCCGAGGCGCGGTCCAGGCCGAGGCCGAGGAACGCGTCCCACAGCGCCGCCGCCCGGTCGAGCGACTTGGCGCTCTCGCCGTCCGGCACCTCGATCAGGTGCGGCTCGAAGCCGGCCGCGCGCAGGCTCTCGGCCACCGTACCGGCGTGCCGCGCCGCGGGGGCCTGCGTCACCAGGGCGAGCCGCTTCCCCAGGCCCAGCCGGCCGCACTCGCGCCCCGCCTCGCCGAGGAGGCCGGGCCCTACCAGGACCGGGTAGGTCCGGGTGCCCAGGTGGACGGTGATCTGCCGCACGCCCCTCTCCTCGGTTATCGCGGCGCGAAGAAGTACCGCTGGCGCTCGCGCGGCGGGAAGCCCTTCGCGGCGTCCTGCAGCGCGCCGAGGCGCCGGCTCGTAAGCCGGATGTCGGACATCGTGTCCTCGATCTGCGAGCGCATGAACGCGAGGACGTCCTGGGACTGCTGCCCGGCCGTCACAGCCTCGATCGCGCGCGCCTCTCCCGCGAGCTCGGCGGTCACGACCTGCGATCCGACGAGGGCCCGAACGTAGGCCGTGATCTGCTCGCGGAGCCGGGTCACCGAGTCTTCGAGGCGTTTGCCCTCGAGATCCATGATGCTGAGCAGGACGCTGGGCATCGTGGTCGGGAGCCGGTCCACCGGGCACCGCGGCGGGGGGATGGCGGTCCCTGCGCGCTCCACCCGCTCGACGCGGTTGCAGCCGACCGCGAAGACGTACATGCTCTCGTCGTCCCGGTAGAAGACCCAGGGCGCTTCCTCCGCGTAGAAGCTCGCCACGATCGGCTCGACCTTCCCGTGGAGGTAGATCCTCCACTCCTGGGCCGCGGCCGGAGCGGCCAGCGCCAGCACCACGGCGAGTGCCCCCACCAGCTTGATGAGGCGTTCCGCATGCGTGCTCATGATCGTCTCAGCCACCCCATGTGTCCCGCGCGGTTGGTCAGCGGCCCGTGACCTCGATCTGGAGCTCGCGCTCGGACCGGCCCACGGTCGCCGCCGGCGCCGAGGAGACCGCCGGGCCCGGCGTCTCGGGTGCCTGGCCGCTCTTGGCGGGCGGCGTCCCCGGACCCGCCGGGAGGTCCTCCGGCGTCACGGCGGCCTGCCCCGGGTTCTCGACGATCTTGGCGGTCAGGAAGACCATCAGCTCCTGGCGCGACGCCTCGGTCAGGTCGTTCTTGAAGAGCCACCCGAGGACCGGGATGTTCTTCAGCCAGGGGAGGCCCTCCTCGCGCCCTCGCTGCGTGTCCTCGCGAAGCCCGCTGATGACGACAGTCCCGCCGTCCGGGATCTGGACCTGGGTAACGGTGGATCGGGTCGCGATGACCGGCGCGCTGAGGCTCGGCGCGTCGATCCGGGTCACGGTGCTCGAACGCCTCACCGCGACGTTCAGGACGAGCCTGCGATCCTCCAGCGCCACGCGCGGGGTCACCAGGAGCCGGGTCGTCACGTCCTTGAAGTCCACGGACGCCTGCTGGGCGCCCGCGACGCTCGTGATGCTGATGATGGGCTCCTGCTGCCCGCTCGCGATCGTCGCCGGCTCGCCGTCGAGCGTCATGAGGCTGGGGCTGGCGATGACGCGGGCGCGCCCGTCGCCCTCCATGGCCTGGAGCGAGAGGTCGAGGGCGAAGTTCGACGCGAGCCAGCCGAGCGTGAGCCCGAAGAGGTTCCCGGCCGCCGGGAAGGCCGACGCCACGGGCGCCGGGAAGTTGGCTGCGGTGGACGGCGGCGCCGCCGCCGGATCGAACGCGCCGGCGCCCTGGGACTGCCGCGGGCCGGCGCCGCCCCGGACGTCGATGATCGGCGAGTTCTGGCCCGCCCGCGGGGTGAACGCGCCGCCCCACACGACCCCGAGCCGGCGCGCGTCTTCCTTGTTGATCTCCACGATCCGGGCCTCGATCATGACCGCGGGGGTGGGACGGTCGAGCCTCTGGAGAAACTCCTTGATCTTGGCGACGTTGTCGGGCACGTCGCGCACGATCAGCGAGTTTGTCCGCTGATCGATGGTCAGCTCGCCACGCCGGGAGAGCAATCCAGCCGGCTTGTTCGCCTCCTTCTTGACGCCGCCCGTGATCGACTCCTCGATCCCCTTGCGGTCCTCCGTCCGCGGCCGGTCGCTGATGAAGTCCAGGACCTCGACCTTCCGCGTCCCGACGTGGGCGTACTTGAGCGGGATGATTTCCTCCACCAGGGGCTTCAGCTCGAAGTCGGCCTCGCGCTCGATGACCTTCCGCTGCCGCTCCTGCTCCGCGGCTCGGGCCTCCGCCTCCTTGCGCCGCTGCTGGATCTCGACCTCGCGCTGCTCGGACTTGAACTGCGCCTCGGCCTCTTTCGTCAGGTTGTCGAGCTTGTCCACGCGGATGATGTTGCCTTCCTGCACGTAGGCGAGCTTCGCGGCCCGGACGACCGAGTCGAGGGCCTGCTGCCACGGCACGTTCTGCAGCTTCACCGTCACCTTGCCCTTGACGTCGTCGCTGGTGACGATGTTGAGCCCGCTGAACTCGGCGAGGATGCGGAGGATGTTGTTGATGTCCGCATCCTTGAAGTCGAGCGAGATGAGGCGGGGCTGCTGCCGCGGCGGCTGCTGCTGCGCGACAATCGGGACCCGCGCCTGAGCCAACAGGACGGGCTGGCCGGCGGGCACGGGGTCGGCCGCCCACGCGGGCACAGCCATGACCGCGACCAGCGTCCAGCCCAGGAGCATCAGGACTCCTCGTCTAGCCACGCCGCTCCCCCCTCTGGCTATTGACCACCCAGTTTCAGCTCGACCGTCCGCGTGCGGACCTGACCGCCCGGATCCTGCTCGCGGAGCGTGAATCTCACGCGGTCCGGCTCGATGGCGGTGACCCGCCCCCCGAACTTCTCCTCGTTGACGCGCAGGTAGTACCCGAGCCCGTCGGGCGTCTGGACCAGCGCCCGGACGTCCCGGCGGGCCGCATCCCAGAGGACCCCCACCAGCCTGAGGCTGGTCACCTGGATCGCACTCGTCTCCCCGGGCGCCGCCTTGATCACCAGTGGCTCGAAGGGGTCGCGCTCCGTCGCCGCGGGCGCCGCCTCCTTGGCCGGCTCGGGCTTCTTCGCAGGCTCGGCGGGCTTCGCCGGCGCCGCCTTCGGCACCGGCAGCGGGGTTGGTGGCTTGGGCTGGGCTTGCGCGAAGAGGAGCCCCGGAAGGGCCAGGCACACGACTACCGCCACCCAGCCGACCCACCACGCGCGAGCGAAGCGTCGACGTGTCATGGCGAACCTCTACGGCTTCGGAGCCGCGGCCGGCGCGCCGGCCGCCGGGGCCGCCGGCTGCGGCGCCGGAATCGCCTGGAAGACCACCGCGACCAGCAGCGCCTTGATCGTGCCGACCGGCCCGTCCGGCGCGCCCGGCCCGCCCGCGACGGCGGGCGGCCGCTGGACCGTGAACTCGCTGAGCGCGACGAGCCGCTCGAGCTTCGCGAGCTGGTCGGCGAAGCGGACGAGGTCGTGGTACCCCCCGCCCAGCCCCACCTCGAGCGGAATCTCGATGTACAGCTCCTGCTGCCGCACGGGGCGTCGCTTGACCCCGGACACGAGCAGCCCCGACTTTCCGGCCAGGCTCTCGACGTTCCGCAGCACCTCGGCGGACTCCCGTTCGCTCGGCAGCCGCTTGGCGATCTCCCTGAGCTGCGCCTCCAGGGTCGCCCGCTCCTTCCGGATCTGATCGAGGCGGGCGACTTCCTTCTCGGCGTTCTGGACGCTCCGCTGGAGCTTGTCCCGCTCGAGCTGCAGCTTGCCCGCTTCCGCCCGCATGGCGCTCACGTTGGGGGTGTTGAGGATGCCCATGCCGCCGTTGTAGATCACCAGCGCAACCAGAAAACCCATGAGGATGAGGAGGATCGTGTTCCGGTCCATCGTCAGCCCTCCTCCCTCACAGGTTCACGGCGGCAGTGACTTCGAAGCTCATGACGCGGATCTGCTCGACGCTCGCCGCCTGCGTCACGTTGAAGTCCACGTCCGCGAACACGCCGGCCTTCTTCAGATTGCTCATGAAGTCGGCCACCTGGAAGTTGTTGAAGGCGTTGCCCTTGATGACGACCGAGAAGCCCTTGATCTCGGTGACCTCCTTGGTCGCGGCCGGCCGCGCCCCGGGCGCGGGCGCGGCGGCGGCCTCCGCCTTCTTCTCCTCGAGCTTCGCGAGGGTCTCGCTCGACCCGACCAGGGGGCGGCCCGCCGCCGCGGCGTCCACCTTCACCCGCACTTCCTGCGGCCTGACCTCGAGCCCGGTGAGCCAGAGGCCCTGCGGCACCGACCTGAGCACCGCGTTCATCATGTCCACGGGGACACCCTGGGCCTTGGCGACGCGCCCGATGATGTCCAGGCGGCGCTGGATCTCCTTTTTGGCCGCCTCGAGGGCTCGGACTTCGACGAGCTGTCGCTGGAGCTGCGCGTCCTTGGCCCGGAGGGTCGTGATCTCCTTGCGGAGCGCGGTCACCCGGTAGTACTCCCCGACCCACCACGCCGCCGAGCCGAGGACCAGGACGACGACGACGACGATGCCCAGCTTCGGGCCGGCGCCCCCCGGCAGCGAGGGCATCTTGAACGCCGCCCGGGCGGCCGCGGGCTTCTTCCGTTCTTCCCGACGGAGGAGATTGACCTTGATCGCCACGGCTTCCCGTCCTTACTTCCGGTCTTCCGGATAGCGCATCGCCAGCCCGGTTGCCACGGCCGCCAGCGGCGCCAGTTTCTCAGCCACGTCCGACGGGTTCTTGACCCGCGCGAAGGGGTTCGCCAGGGCCACCTCGATGCCCCACTGCGACGCGAGGAAGTCCTTCAGCCCCGGCACCAGGGCGCAGCCACCCGAGAGGTAGATCCGCTGGATGCGCTCGTGCTCGGCGGTCGTCCCGAAGTAGTCGAGCGTCCGCTGGATCTCCTGGCCGAGCTCCTGCGAGACCAGGTCCAGCACCGGCTCGATCTCGGCCCAGCTCACCTGGCCCTGCTTCCCCCGCACCATCGCCTCGGCGTCGCCGGGGCTCACGTCGAAGCGCTGCGCGACCGTGGCGGCGTACTGCTTGCCCCCCACGAAGATGTCGCGGGCGTAGACGTTCACCCCGCCCTGGAGGATGTTGGTGTTGGTGGACTCGTGCCCGATGTTCACCAGGGCCACGACCTCGGTCGAGCCGGGGTGGTTGTACTCGTGCTGCGTCTCGAGGGCGAAGACGTCCACGTCCACCAGGGCGACGTTGAGGCCGGCCGCCTGCACCGCGTCCACGTAGCTCTGGACCTTCCCCTTCTTGACGGCGACCAGCATCACCTCGGACTGGTTACCCTCCTGCCGCAGCACCTGGAAGTCGATCTCGACGTCCTCGATGTCGAACGGGATGTGCTGCTCGGCCTCCCACCGGATCGACTCGGCCAGCTCGGCCTCGGACATCTTCGGGAGGGTCACCCGCTTGGCGATGACCGACCCCCCGGACATCCCGATCACGGCTTCCGTGCCCTCGATCTTGCCCTGGCCGAGGGCCTGACGGATCGCGTCCTGGACGGGGCTCGCGTTCTTGATCTCGCTGGCCTCGATGGCCCCGTACGAGATCGGCGCGTAGCCGAACCCGACGAACTCGTAGTCGTTCCCGACCGGGCGTAGCTCGACGACCTTGACGGAGCTCGAGCCGATGTCTAGCCCGACGACCTGGAGTCGCTTGCGCTTCTTGAACAACGCCATGGACGTCTCCTTCGCTGTGCGCCAGTCTCCTGCACACTTCCCCCGGAACCCAAGAAAATTCAACGACGCGGGAGCCCTTGGGAGGCACCACGTCGTGTTTGCAGGTCTTGGTAGCTCTTGGTGAGGCGGCAGTATAGGGTGGGGGTCTGGGGCGAGTCAAGAAAAAAACGCCTGGGTTGACTAGCGTTTACGCGCCACCAGGAGCCCGCGGATCGTGTTCAGGAAGTCCTGGAGGTCAAAGGGCTTGGAGATGACGAGGTCCACCCCCAGCTCCTTGGCCCGGCGGGTGGCCCGGGCGCGGTCGAACCCCGACATGATCACGACGGGGGTCCCGCCCTCCACCTGCTTGACGGCCTCGACCACCTCCCAGCCGGGCACGTCCGGCATGCCGAGGTCGGTCACGACGAGGTCGTATGGGCCGGTGCGCTCCCGCACCTTGGCGATCCCCTCGAGGCCGGAGGCCGCCAGCGTCACGGCGTAGCCCGCGCCGCGCAGCATGTCGGCGAGGGCCGTCCGGACCGTCTCGTCGTCGTCCACGACGAGGAGCTGGGCGCGGTCCGCCTCCCGCGCCGCCGCGGCCGCCGCCATCGCCCCCTCGGCGACGGTGGGAACGCGCAGCGTGATCGTGGTCCCCTTGCCCTCGGCGCTCTCGACGCCGACCTCCCCGCCGTGGCGGACCATGGAGCCGTAGATCGCGGCCAGCCCGAGGCCGAGCCCGGTCTCCCCCTTGGTCGAGAAGAACGGCTCGAAGACACGCCGCTGCACCGACTCCGCCATCCCCACGCCCGTGTCCGCCACCGACACCCAGCCCAGCCCCGCCTCGTTCCCGGTGCGGATCGTGAGCGTGCCGCCCCGCGGCATCGCGTCCACGGCGTTCGAGAGCAGCTCGATGAGGCACTCGAGCAGCTCGAGGTCCATGCCGGTCACCGGGGTGTGGGCGCCGAAGTGCGTGATGACCTCGATCCGCACCCCCTTGGACGACGGCTCGTCCCGCCACTTCGGCCGGCTCTGCTCGACGGCGCGCTGGACGATGTCGTTCAGGTCCACCCGCCCGGGCGCCTCGGAGGGCTTCGTGCGGCTGAACTCCTGGATCCGGGTGAGGGCGTCGATGCCGGTCCGGGTGGCGGTCTCGATCTCGGAGAGCCCGGCCACGAGCTCCCGGTGCTTGTCCCGCTCGGCCCGCTTCAAGAGGAGCTGGGTGCGCCCCAGGATCCCCGCCAGGACGTTGTTGAAGATGTGCCCCACCCCGGCCGCCATCGTCAGGAGGGACTGCATCTTCTCGTCCACCGTCACCGTCCCCGACATCGTGGCGATCTGGTCGTGCGTGGACTGGAGCTCCTCGACGCGGCGCCGGAGCCGACGCAGCTCCTCCTGGTCCACCGGGCTCCCCGCGCCCTCGACGGGGACCTCCCTCACGACCTCGATCGGGACCTCCCTCACGACCTCGACGGGGACCTCTTTCACGACGTCCCGGATGACCTCGACCGGGACCTCCTTGATGACCTCCCTCACGACCTCGATCTCCCGGATGACCTCGACCGGGACCTCCTTGATGACCTCCCTGATCTCGACGGTCCCCGTCCCGGCCACCGGCACCTCGACGGGCACCTCCTTCACGATCTCCCGGATGACCTCGACCGGGACCTCCTTGATGACCTCCTTGACGACCTCGACCGGGACCTCCTTGATGACCTCCCTCACGACCTCCTTGACGACCTCGACCGGGACCTCCTTGATGACCTCCTTGACGATCTCTTTCGGAGGCGCCCCGGGCGCGGCGGGGGCGGCGGGCGCGGGCGCGCCGCCTCCGCCTTGCCTGATGAGGTTGATCAGGAGGCGGGCGCCCCGGACGCTCATCACTTCCGTCCCGGGGGGTTTGATGGAGAGGAGGCGCTCGTACGCGCGCTCGTCCCCGTTGACCTCGAGGACGAGGTTCGCCTTGCTCCGGAAGACCTCCATCGCGTTCTTGACGAGGGGGAGCTTGAGGCTCTGGGCGAGCTTGGCGCCCTCGGAGCGGTCGCTCGCGTCCGCGACGACCGCGATCTCGACGCCGGAGGCGCTCTTGAGGGCTTCGATGGCCTTGACCAGGTCCGCCCCGGTCCCGACCAGGCCGAGTCGTACGGTGGTGTCAGCAGCCGGCGCTGCCATGGCCCCCTAATTATACGCGCAACGCCCCCCCGGGGAAGTCCAGAGCCCCGGGGGGGCGGCGCCCGACCCTCTACCGCGGGCCGGAGCCGGGCTGGCCCGCGCCTAGTTGCACGCGGTGGCCGCGGCGGCCTCGGTGGGGCTGTAGCTCGTGCAGACGATGAACGACTTCCGGATGATGACGACCTGGTTGCCTGAGCCGTATGGGAACCCCGGCGGAGGCGTGCTCAGGCCGTAGGTGTAGTTGTACCCGATCCCGGCGTTCGCGCCGCCCTGGGTCTGGATCTCGAAGGCGATCACGGAGCCGTTGATCCGGATCGGGTTGAACTGGACGTGGCCGCCCGAGTAGACCATGCCGTTGATCGACGTGTTGGCGCTCCCCATGTCGGCGCAGGTGTTCTGCGGATTGTAGGGGTCCGCCGTCGGCGCAATGGGGGCGGTCGTGGCCTGGATGGGGTCGAACACGACGAGCGTGAGGGGGTAGCCGTAGACGTAGGAGTCCCGGCCCGTGTTGGCCTGCATCGTCATGTTGCGCTGGGCGGTCGTCAGGATGCTCTTGTTGTAGAGCCCGGCGTCGTTGCTGGCGCCGTCGCACCCCGCCCCGAGGCCGTCGCCTTCGACCACCAGCGTGCCGTAGACGTAGGTCTCGCCCGCGCCGGTATGGTCGATGGTCACCCTGCCGGTGCCGGCGCCGCCGCCGTCCCGGAGGACATAGAGGTTGCGGCCGTTGATCTCGCTCCCGAGGGGCGGGACGCAGTTGTTCGTCGGACCCGACACGGCGACCGGGCAGGACCCGATGAGCCCGTTGAAGGTCGGGTTTCGCTGAATCCCGCCCGGGCCGACGGTACGGACGCCGGCCGCGTACCAGTTGAACACCATCCCCGTCGCCGCGACCTGCGGGTTGACGTTGGGGCAGACCCCGCCGACCGCCGCCACGTACCTCCCCCCGGGGAGCCCAACTCGCGTGTCACCGGCCCTCACGCAGGCATGTCTGAGGTTGGCTGGAATATCCCCGCACGGCTTTCCGGCCTGCGGGCCCAAGGCGGAGTCGATGTTCCCGTCGCACGGCGTCTGGAGCGCGCAGTCGAAGTAGCCCCAGTACGCCCCGGCAACCGGGTCGGTATGGCACGTCTTCGCCGCGGGATTGAGCGCCGGGTTCTCGCCCATCAGGACGAGCCGGGCGCCCGGCAACGGGGCGGCGCTCGTCGTCACGTGCCGGTAGCTCGACGTCGCGGGGTCCCAGGTGAAGGTGTCGCCCGGCGGGCAGTTGATGGTCGTCGAGCCGTGCATCGTCGGGTCGATCGTCGAGCAGCCGAGGATCGGCCGCGGCAGGTCGTCGTACCCCGCCGGCCCGTTCGGGTCGTTCGGGTCCGCCGGGGTGATGACCGGGTTCCCGTTCATGTTGCTCGGGTCGTTGCAGTAGCCGTTGTTGTCGGCCTTGATGTCCGAGCAGACGTGCTTCCAGGGGTTGTCCACGCCGACGATGGCCCGCACCCGCGACCGGCCGACGCCGTTCGAGGTCTCGGCCCACGCGGTAAGGACCGCGATCTCGTTGGTGTCGGGCCCGGTGACGACGCAGGTCCCCGGATTGTTCGGCATCCCCTCCTCGATCGGCACCGGCACGAGGGGGTTGCAGTCGTTGTCGATCCGCGCCCAGTACTGGCCTCCCCCGAGCGTGACCCCGTTGGCCAGGAGCGCGCCCCCGAGCCACGGGGTGAAGCCGCCCGGGGCCGTCGCGGCGGTCCGCACCGCGTCCCGCGCGACCTCGAGGCCGCCCTCCGCGAGGGCCTCCGCCTGCCCCTGCAGCTTGTAGTTCACGCCGATCTTCGTCTCGACGCTCGCGAGGAGCTGGAACGAGACGCTCAGCACGCCCAGGATGAGCATGGCGATGACTGCCATGATCAGGACCGAGCCACGTTCCCTGCGCAAACCCCTGTTCATGGGTTCCTCCACTCCCGACCCTGCCTGCGCCATGCTAGTACCGGTTCTTGAGCGCGACGTCGGTGCTCAGGGTCCGGCTGACCGGCTGGCCGGCCACCGTCGTGTACGACACGATCTCGATGTTCATCCGCCCGATGTTGTCCGCCTGCTCTTGCGTCGTGAGCGGCAGCGTGAACGCCGGGCACGGGTACGGCGGCGGGACGCCGTCGCAGGGCGGGAAGCCGGACCGCGGGTAGTAGGTGAACGTGAGGCCCTGGATGTTGACGGCCACCATCGGGACGGTGCCGGCGGTCGTCTGCCGCGTGATGCAGGCCGGAACGCCCGTGACCCCTGGGCACGGGTTCGCCAGGGCGTAGGCGACGTTCTCCTCCTCCGGGTCGCTCCCGGAGTTCGTCGTATTCCAGATCGTGCCGTTGTCGTTCCGGTCCGCCAGGATCTGGATGGTGTTGACCGTGGCCAAGCTGAACGGGATCGCGAAGACGCCCGCGCAGCTGTTGTAGCTCGCGCCGAGCTTGTTCTTGCAGTTGGTGGCTTTCGTCGCGTTGCAGTCGAGGCTCGCCGCGCCCGCGTAGTCGAAGGCGCACACGGTCACGTCCCGGCCCGTGGCCCTGAGCTCGCGGACCATGAAGTCGATCGCGGAGCGGGTGTTCTGCTGCGCCTCCGCGATCTCCGAGCCGACGAAGTACGCCTCCTGCGTCTTCGTCCAGGCCCCGATCACGCCGAGCATGATCATCCCGAAGATCGCCATCGTCACGGCCAGCTCGACCAGCGTGACCCCGCAGGGCGCGCGGATCGGATCCAGGCTCATCGTCGTCGTCCTCATGGCTCCCCTCCTTACCGCGAGAAGATCGTCCAGAGCCGGGTCTCGTTGATCCCGCCCTGGCCGGTGAAGGTCACGAGCACGGTCAGGGTGGTCGTGGTCGCCGTGGGGACGCCCACCTGCACGTCGACGCTCCGGGTGAAGCCTTGGACCGGGGCCACCGTGCACGGAGACGTCGGCAAGGCCAGGTCGGGGAGCTTGTCGTACGGGGTGTTCTTCGCGATGTCGAGGCACTGTTGCCCCAGCAGCGTCGCGGTCGTCTGGAAGCCGCCCGTCGTCACGCCGAACATCGCCAGCGGGAACGACGCGGCCAGGCCGACGAGCGCCGTCATGAGCAGCATCATCGCCACGAGGAGCTCGAGCAGCGACACGCCCTTCTGATTCACGCGTCTCATGGCGTCCTCCTCGCTAGCACGTGAGGCCGCGCACGCGGACCCCGCCGTAGACGGTCACGTAGACCTCCATCGGCGGGGCCTTCGGGCAGCTCGTCGGGTTCGCGTCCACCGTCAGGCTCACGGAGGGGTTCCCCGGCGGGAAGTTCTTCACGATGCCCAGGGGGTCGAAGACGATCGTCTGGCTGGCCGGGGTGATGAGCGCCTGCCCGTGCGCGAGAATGGTCTTGTCGTCGGGCGCCGGGGTGAGCGGCTCGACGGTCGCGCCGTTGCAGAGGTAGAGAGGCCCAGGGTTCGCGGTGGCCACGCGGATCCGGTACGCCGACCCGGCGGCGTCCGGGAAGATCTCGATGCAGTGGAGATCCCCGCGGGTGATCGCGTACTGCCGGGCCACCCGGATGGCGCCGGCGAGCTGCTCCGATCCGCCCTTCGCCTTGGTGGCTTCGATGACCCCACCGATCCCCACCATGGTGACGGCGGCGAGGATGGCGATGATCACGACGACCATCATCACCTCGACGATCGTCATGCCCGACTGGTTCCGTCTCATCCTCATCCGCTGACTCCTTCCCCCCGACCGTCCCGGATTCTGGGGACCGGTCAGCATCTCTCTCGCGCGGCCCTCAAGTCAAAGAAAAACTCGCCCGGGCCCGCAGGATACAGAAGCCCAACCGAAAGCTGTAGCTGCAACCTGGGTGCCACGCCGACGAGCCCCATGTTCCCGGTCACATGCAGGACGCCCCCGGACGACCCCCTGGCCCACCCTTCCCGGTCGGTCCTTCACCGGCTCATTCCTGACCAGGCCCCGGGCGGTTCCGTGCCACCTTCGGGTCATCGGGTCCCCCCGCACCCCCGACCCCTGTCGTCCAGATCGCCGGGACGGCTCGGGCCTGCGGCCCTCGCGACGTCCCGTCCCTCCGGCGGCCTCAGGGGGGGAGGGGCGCCGCCAGCCTCCCCATTGCCGTCACAGGGGCCGGGTCACACAGCGTCCCTCATTCCTTCCGGCGATACGCCGTCACGCGGTTTCGCCCCGCGCGCTTGGACTCGTAGAGTGCCTCGTCGGAGGCCTTCAGGATGTCCTCGGGGGTCTTCCCGTCGTCGGGGAACGCGGCGAGCCCGATGCTCACGGTGAGGGGCCGGGCGCCGTCCGGGGCCTGGATGCTGCTCTCGACCCCGCGCCGGATGCGTTCCGCGAACGTCATGGCGTCCGTCTTCGCGGTCTCGGGCAGGATGAAGGCGAACTCCTCCCCCCCGACCCGGCACGGGACGTCGCCCTCCCGCGACATCGAGCGCATCAGCGTCCCCAGCGAACGGAGCGCCGCATCGCCCTGCGGGTGCCCGAACTCGTCGTTGAACCGCTTGAACGCGTCGATGTCGAGCAGCAGCAGGCTGAAGGCGTGACCGAATCGGGTGGACCGGTTGATCTCCTCCCGCATGCGCATGTCGAAGTTGCGGCGGTTTCCCACCTCCGTCAGCTCGTCGGTGAGCGACATCTCCCGGAGGCGCAGGTTCGCGTTCCGCAGCTCCTCGTTCATCGTCTCGAACCGCGCCGCGTACTCCTGCACCTCGGACGCCTGCTCCTGCAGGGCGTTCAAGATGCGGGTGAACTCGCGCATCAGCGCGCCCACCTCGTCCGAGCGCGCCGAGCCGATCAGGGCCTGGAGCTCCTGCCCGATCTCCCCGGTCGCCGTGCGGACGGGCGATGGGCTCTGCGGCGCGGCCGCCGGGCCCCCGGACCGGCGCACGAGGCCCAGGCACCAGGAGAGGAGCCCGATCTGGAGGACCCCCAGGACGACGCCGAGGAGGACGATCACCCGGCTCGCGCCGCCCCCGGGGAGGAGCAGCGTGACGGCCCAGGCCAGGGCGACCAGGGCGGCGAGCGCGGCCGCCGCGGCCAGGAGCCGCGCCACCCCCGCGGCGGCGCGCACGGGTTCCTCCGACCCCCCAGCGGCGCCCGGCCGGTCGGCCATGCCCCCTACCCCAGATACCACCCGAGCAGCGGGCGGCCCCAGAGCGCCGCCAAGAGGCCGCCCAGGGCCAGGTACGGGCCGAAGGGCACCTCGTCCTTCCGCCCCTTCGCGCCCGAGATCAGGAGGGCAAGCCCGCCGAGACCACCGGCGAAGACGCCGAGGAAGACCGCGACCAGCACCAGCGGCCAGCCGAGGAAGGCCCCCAGCAGGCCCGCCAGGTTGACGTCGCCGAAGCCCATCGCTTCCTGCCCCGTGACCTTGAAGCTCACCCAGGCGATCACATAGAAGATCCCGCACGCCAGCAGGCACCCGTGGAGGGCGGGTACGACGCCCCGCAAGTCCGGGACGGCGTTCAGCACGAGGCCGGCCGCGATCCCGGGGAGGGTGATCCGATCGGGGATCTCCTTCGTCTCGAAGTCGATGAACGTCACGGCGATCAGGGCGAGCCCGAGGACGAACGCCCGCAGCCCCTCCCAGGTGGGTCCGAGCTGCCAGAGGGCGAGCACGCCCACGCCGATCGCCAGCGCCTCGACCAGGGGGTACCGCCAGGAGATCGGCTCCCGGCACGCCCGGCAGCGCCCGCGGAGCAGGACGAAGGACACGAGCGGGATGTTGTCGTAGTAGCGGATCGGCGTCTGGCAGCGCGGACAGTAGGACGGGGGTGACACGATGCTCTCGCGCTTCGGCAGGCGCGAGATGCAGACGTTCAGGAAGCTCCCGAGCACCGCGGCGAGGGCCACCACGAAACTCCAGGCGACGAGCGGCGGAAGTCCCCCGGACGCCACCGCGCTCACCCCGTCTCCTCCTGCGGAGCCCGCTGGAGGCCCTCCGCCAGCAGGCGCCGCCAGCGGTCTCGGTCCTGGAGCGCGGAGAACCCCTCGGGGCCGAGGAGCCGCTCCACCTCTTCGCGCGAGGCCGTGACCTCGGCGCCCGCCACCGTCAGCGTGAGCCGGTGGAGCACCGGGTAGCGCTCGAAGATCCGCATCGCCGCGGCCAGGGCCAGCACCCGCGGCTCCACCGGCAGGGGGTCCCGCGCGGTCACGCGGACGGTCCGGCCCTCGAGAGCCAGGGCGTCGATGCGCTCTCTCACGGGCAGGTCCCCGACGCGGGCGCGACGGCGCCGGCGGGCTCAGGACGGCGCGGACGGTCCGGGTCCGCGGAGGCGGGAGCCGGCCCGTGGGGGCACTGGGAGGCGTCCTGGACGTGCAAGCGGCTCACGGGCGACCCGTTCCGGCCGAACCTCTGCCCCGAATTGTAGCAGACAACGCGACCCCGCCGAGACGCCAAATGGGGCTCGCACGGACGCGTGATCCCATCAGCGCCGTCGCCTGAGCTCGCGGTCGGCCTTCGCCGCGAGCTCCGTCCCCGGGGCCGTGCGCTGGAGCTCCCGCCAGAGCTGCTCCGCCTCGGCTCGATTGCCCCGCCGGTCGAGCAGCAGGCCCAGGCTGTAGAGCGCGACGGGGTTGCCGACGTCGAGCGCCAGCACCTCCCGAAACTGCCGGATCGCTGCCTCGTCCTGCCCGCGCTCGAACGCCTCGAGGGCCGCCCGGAGCGTGGCGCGGATGGCCTCCTCGGGCGTGGGCCGCGCGACGGGCCCGACCCGCTCGAACAGCGCCTGGTGCGCGGGGGTGTTCCGCACGAAGACGACCGCGTCCCGGTCCACGAAGGTGAGCCGCCACTCGGGACTCGTGTGGAGCGCCTCCGTGAGCGGGGAGCTGCGCTCCGCCAGGATCGTCTGGATGCCCCACCGATCGAGAACCGCCTTCCACCGGGGACGGAGCGTCGTCACCTCGATGTAGTCCTCGACGAGCCGCTCGCCGTAGACGTGCGTCCGCCCGTCGAAGAACATCCGGTACTCGGGATAGAGGCGCCAGAGCTCGTAGCCCCCCCAGACGTAGACGTTGAAGAGCGGCGCGGGCGCGTGCTCGTTCTTGATGAAGGCGACGGCCCGTTCCGGGTAGGCGCGCTCGTTCAGGTCCTGCACGAGCGCGCTCGTCCAGGGGTCGAGCAGGAGCGCCCCGTAGCTCGCGAGGAGCGCCAGGAGGAGGAGTCCGACGACCGCCGCGTGGCCGAGCGGCGACCGGAGGAGCGGCCAGATCCCCGGCAGTCGCGCCGCGCCGAGGGGGCCGAGCGCGTGCACCCACGCCCCGCGGCGCGCCCACACCACGCCGAGGGCGCCCCGCAGGGCATCGGCGAGGATCGGGGCGACCCCGACGGCGAAGAGGGGGATGTGCCGGATCGACGACAGGCCGAGGTGGGTGAGCGTCACCGCCAGGATCACGTCCGTGACCCGCAGCCGCGAGCCGCCGAGGGCGAGGCCGGCGAAGAGCAGCAGCAGCATGGCCTCGAACGGGCGGTACTGGGGGTCGTGGAAGTTCGGCGAGAACCACTCGATCGTGGTCGTCATGAACTCCCGACTCGACACGACCTCGAGCGGGAAGAGGACCGCGCGGATCCCGAAGGGGTTCAGCAGGCTCGCCCCGCCCGCCGCCGCCGAGATCAGGGCGAGGGTGGCGAGGGGTCGCCAGCCCCCGCGCCCCGGCGCCAGGAGCCGCGCGAGGGTCTCCCCGAGGACGATCAGCCCGAGGAGTCCGAGGCCCGTGACGAACCCGGCGTGGAGATTCGCCCACGCCACCATGATGAGCGGCAGCCAGACCAGGCGGCGCAGGCGGCGCTCCCACCCCTCCTGGAGGAGATGGAGGTAGATCGCCATGAAAAGGTAGGTCACGATCTGAGGCCGCACGTGCCAGTACCCCTGGCCGGCCAGCGCCGCGAGGGCCGTCACGGACACGGCGAGCAGCGGGTGGACGCCGCGTCGGAGGCACGTGGCCAGCACCACGCCGAACACGGCGGCGACGAGGGCGCTCTTGCCCACGAGGATCGGAATCCGCCCGACGCTCTCGTAGAGCAGGTAGAGGACCACCTGGGTCAGCCACATGTGGTTGATCCACGGCCGCCCGGGTGCGGTGAACGAGAACGGGTCGCCCTGCGGGACGCTGCGCGTCTGGACGATGTACTCGCCCGACTTGAGGTACCACCAGAAGTCGAAGCGCGTGAAGGACGAGAGCGCGACGGCGAAGACCGCGAGCAGCGTCAACCCGTAGAGTCCGAGCCGGACGGCGCGTGGGAGCATCACGCCGAGGCTTTCACGGGACGCTCAGTCGCACTCACCGTCCCCGCGGATGCCCCGGGACGAGGCCCGAGCACCGGTAGGACGCAGGGAGGAGGCCCGCCGAGGCGTATGCCGCATACGTTGAGGCGGGCCGACGACCGAGGACGACCCGGGGCGACGGGCATCGGCCCGGGG
>CAYQDR010000095.1:0-18691 GCA_964416315.1 uncultured bacterium | reverse complement strand
AAGCCACCATCATCGACGTGGTGTTTCACGAGTTCAACCCGTTCGGGATCTCCGGTGTGGTGGTGATCGCCGAGTCTCACCTCTCCATCCACACGTGGCCGGAGTACCGCTACGCCGCCGTGGACATCTTCTCCTGCGGTGACAGCCTCAAGCCGGCGGCGGCCGCGAACTACCTGGTCGAGCAGTTCCGGGCCAGCCGGGCTTCGTGCGTGGAGGTCAAGCGAGGCGTGTTCCCGGGCAGCGTCGGGCCTGTCAACAAGACCGAAAAGGAGGGCGTCGCATCGCATGGCCCAGCCCAGCATCTACAAGTGGTTTTTTGAAGTCACGACCCCCGTCGAGGGGCACGCCCACGCCATCGTCCGCACCGTCTTTTCCCTCCAGACCAAGTTCCAGCAGATGGAAATCCTCGAGACCGCCAGCTACGGGAAGTGTCTCGTGCTGGACGGGCGGATGCAGTCGAGCGTCGGGGACGAGTTCATCTACCACGAGACCCTCGTTCACCCCGCCATGATCCTCCACCCCAAGCCCGAGACGGCGCTCGTCACCGGGGGCGGGGAGGGCGCCACCCTCCGGGAGATCCTCCGCTACCCGTCGATCCGCCGCGCCGTCATGGTGGACATCGACCAGGCCGTCGTCGAAGCCTGCCGCCAGCACCTGCCCGAGATGCACCAGGGCGCCTTCGATGACCCCCGGACCGTCCTCCTCCACGAGGACGCCCGGGCCTGGCTCGAGACGACGTCCGACCGCTTCGACGTCGCCGTCGTGGACCTCACCGAGCCCCTCGAGGAGGGGCCGGCGTGTCTCCTCTTCACCCGGGAGTTCTATCGCCTGGTCGCCGATCGGCTCACGGAGGGCGGGGTCGTGGTGCTCCAGGCCGGCATGACCAAGGTCGGGGAGCTCGAGTTCTACACGGCCATGGCCCGAACCCTCGCGGCGGTGTTCCCGACCGTCGCGCCGTACCAGTCGTTCGTGCCCTGCTTTGGTACCCCGTGGGGGTTCGTGCTGGGCGCCAAGGCCGGTGATCCACTGGCCCTGTCCCCGGAGGCCGTGGACCAGCGGATCCGGGAGCGGGTCGGGAGGGAGCTCCGCTTCTACGACGGGCTCGCGCACCGCCACATGTTCAGCCTGCCGAAGTTCCTCCGACAGGCGCTCGCGGCCTGCGACCGGGTGGTGACGGACGCGGCGCCGCTGCTCGTCACGTAGGACGCGCGCGCCGGGACGCGCCCCGGCGCCGACGACGTCCCGCCCCCCGGGGGTGCGGCTCGTCCTGGCGTCGGCTTCGCCGCGCCGCCGCGAGCTGCTCGCGGGGCTCGGCCTTCCCTTCGACCTCCTTCCGAGCGCGCTCGATGAGTCCCTGCCTCCCGGCCTCGACGCCCGCGCGGCAGCCCGGCGCCTCGCCCTCGCCAAGGCCCGCGCCGTGGCGGCCCGACTGCGCCGGGGCCGCGGGTCACGGGCCGTGGTGCTGGGGGCCGACACGCTGGTTGTCCTGGGACGGCGCCTCTTCGGCAAGCCCGCTTCGCGCGCCGAGGCCCGGGCGATGCTCATGGCCCTCCGCGGCCGGACGCACCGGGTGGTGACGGCGGTGGCCGCCGTCGAGGTCCCCGGCGGGCGGGCGGCGACGGCGAGCGTCGCGAGCCGGGTCGTGATGCGCCCTTACTCGCCCGCGGCGGTGGCGGCGTATCTGGCGACGGGCGAGCCCTGGGACAAGGCGGGCGCGTACGCGGTCCAGGGCCGAGGGGGCCGGCTCGTCGCGCGGGTCGAGGGCTGCTACACGAACGTCGTCGGCCTGCCGGTCCGGACGACGGCGCGGCTCCTCCGCGCCTTCGGCCTGCCGGCTGCCATGCGGCCCGGACTCAGGGCGACGGCGGGGGGGAGCCGAGGCGTGCTCGCACCGCCGCGACCCAGGGCGGCTCCCGGAGGTCCGCCGGGCGCGCCTCGAGGGTCAGGGGCCACGGGCTCCCAGCGCGGAGGACCCGGAAGGTCGCCCGGAGCCCGGCTTCCGTCGCCTCGCCGTCCGGGGCGAGCGTCGCCCGGAGGGCGGTCAGGCGGGCGACGAAGCCCTCCGGGTCGGTGACGAGCCGCGGGGGCAGCCGGACGGCGACGGCGGCGGGCGGCGTCGCGGCGAGCCACGCCTGGACCCGGAGCAGGGCGCGGACGAACGCCTCCAGGGCCTCACGGGCGTCCGCCTCGGGCTCGGCGGCAGGGACGACGCTGACGACCTCGTAGAACGGGCCGCCGAGGTGGCGCGCCGCCGTCTCCGGGTCGCGGAGGTCCAGCAGCACGGCAGCCGTGCCGGCGCGGAGGGCGCGGGTCCCCCAGGGTTCCTCGACGACGGCGGCGGCGAGCTCGCCGATGCCGAGGCGCGCCACGATCGCGGCGCCGCCTAGGCTCACCAGCTCGAGCTCCCACGGCTCGATCCGCCGCTCGCGGAGGAGCGCCGCGAGGACGAGGTGCCCCGTGGTTCCGGGACCGGGGATCCCGGCACGCCGGCCCCGGAGGTCGTCCACGGAGAGGACGCGGTCGCGGTGCCTCACCGAAACCAGCAGGGCGACGGCCGGGGCGCGGGTGTGGGCGACGAGGACCCGCACCGGCGTCCCGCGGGCCCAGGCGCCGCGCACGGCCTGGTCGGCCGTCGTGACCGCGACGGCGGCTTCACGCTCCCGGAGGGCGCCGATGGCCCCGGTCGGGTGCTTGGCGCGGCGGAGCGTCGGGCGCACGCCCTCGGCCGCGAACGTGCCGAGCGCCTCGGCGGCGTAGACGGGGAGGTACGCGGGGTCCTCCGGCGGGCCGCCGACGCTGACGACGAGCGGCGCGGGCGCGGCCAGGATCAGCGCGCCCGCGAGCGCGAGGCCCGCCGTCACGAGGAGATGTCGAGGAGGCGCGGGCCGACGCCGACGTCGCGCGGGCGGTACTCGCGCACCTCGGTCAGCTGCTTGATGCGCGCGGCCATGCGCCAGGCCGCCTCGCGGAGCGAGGCGAAGCGGTCCCGCTGGGGGTCGTCGGGGTCCATCTCCTCGACGGCCTGCTCGAGATGGGCGATGATCGTCGTCAGGGGGTCGTTGATCTCGTGGGCGATCGTCGCCGCCATCTCCGTCATGACGCGGAGCCGCTCGCGCTCGCGCTGGGCGCGCTGGTGGGCGCGGAAGGTGTCGAGGAAGGCCCCGATGAGCACCAGCAGGATGCCGGGGACGATCCCGTCGAGCTCGAGGGGCTCGTGCGCGCGTGAGGCCGCGTAGAACCACTCGAAGACGTCGAGGCGTGCCTCGACCAGCCACCCGATCCCCGCGAGGATCAGCATGACCAGCACCATGAGATACCGGGTGAGCAGCGACTGAGCCATGCGGCGTCCTCCCAGGTTTCCCCGTGACCCGCTCCGACGGCGGCTCCTGCGGCTCTACGACGCCCTGTACCGGCGCTTCGGGCCCCAGCGGTGGTGGCCCGCCCGCTCGGCCTTCGAGGTGGTCGTCGGGGCCATCCTGACCCAGAGCACGGCCTGGGTCAACGTGGCGCGCGCGCTGGCGCAGCTCCGGCGGGCCGGCGCGCTGCGCCCGGCCGCGCTGGCCGCGCTGCCCGCGGCGCGCCTCGCGCGCCTCGTCCAGCCCTCGGGCTTCTTCCGCGTGAAGGCCGGTCGCCTCCGGGCGTTCGTCCGCCACCTGGTCCGCCGGCATGGGGGGGACCTCACGCGCTTCCTCCGGCGGCCGCCGGCGGCCCTCCGCGCCGAGCTCCTCGGGATCCCCGGGATCGGGCCGGAGACGGCGGACTCGATCCTCCTCTACGCCGCGGGACGCCCGGTCTTCGTCGTCGACGCCTACACGCGACGGATCCTCTCGCGGCACCGGATCGTCGGACGCCGCGTGGACTACGGGCGGCTCCAGGCCGTCTTCATGGCGCACCTGCCCCGCGACCCCGGGCTCTTCAACGAGTACCACGCGCTCCTCGTGCGCGTCGCCAAGGAGTACTGCCGGACGCGCCCCCGGTGCACGCGATGTCCGCTCCGGTTCGACCTGCGGGGTCGCCGGCCGCGGGTCTAGCCCACCTCAGTCGAAGAAAGTCTCCACCTCGACGGCCGGAAAGGCGACGACCAGCTTGATCGGGCCGGGCCCGGGGTTGACGAAGCCGTGGCGGATGCGGGCAGGGCCGAGCAGCGTCTCGCCGGCCTTGATGTCCACGACGTCGTCGCCCAGGATCGCCTGGCCCGCTCCCTCGAGGACCATCATCGCTTCCTCGATCTTGTGCCAGTGGAGCCGCGTCGCGACACCGGGCCCGACGGTCACGAGCCTCATGGTCAGGGCCCCTGCCCCCGTGGCCCGATGGACGACGGTGGTTCGACGCACACCGGGCTGGGGCTCGTCCATCTCGCCGTCACTGTGGCGAATGAGTCCCATCGCGATCCTCCCCTCTTCGATCTGTAGTCACGCAGACCGCGTGCTGCCGCGGGTCCGCCCCGCTACCCCCGCTCGACGGCGAAGAGGCGCCACTCGCCGGGGACGCCCTTGAGAGCGTGGAGGCCGCGGTCGGCGAAGCGGAGGCCGGAGCCGGCGACGAGGTCTCGGACGGTGTGGGAGACGAGGACTTCGCCGGGCCCGGCGAGGCTGGCGACCCGGGCGCCGATGTGGACGGCGATGCCGCCGAGCTTGTCGCCCGTGACCTCGCACTCGCCCGTGTGGAGCCCAGCCCGGAGCTGGAGGCCGAGGGGTCGGACGGCCTCGACGAGGCTCTCGGCGCAGCAGACGCCCCGCGCCGGCCCGTCGAAGCTGGCGAGGACGCCGTCGCCGGCGGTGTCCAGCTCGCGGCCGCGGAAGCGGGCGAGCTCGCGGCGCGCCGCGGCGTAGTAGCTGTCGAGCAGATCGCGCCAGCGGCGGTCGCCAAGCTCCGCGGCGCGCTCGGTGGAGCCGACGATGTCGGTGAAGAGCACGGTCGCCAGCACGCGGTCGGGTTCGGGGCCGTGGCGGACCCCGGTAAGAAACTCCTCGACCTCGTCGAGAATCGCGCCCGTGTCGCCGGTCCAGGGCGTGTGGTCGATGCCCGGCAGCTCGACCAGCTTCGTGCCCGGGATCCGCGTGGTGATGTAACGCGCCTGCTCGATGCTGGTGAGTCGGTCTCCGGTCCGGTGCACGACCAGCGTGGGCACTCGGACGCTGGGTAGGACGTGGCGTACGTCGATCTCGCGGTTCATCCGCATGACCGCGAGCGCGGCGCCGGGGCTCGCGGCGAGGCGCAGATAGGTCGCTCGCCACTGCTTGTAGCGCTCGTCGCGGGCCGCGCTGGGAGACCAGATCTCGATTCCCATTGGGCCGCCCCAATCCCGCTCGATCGCGGTGAAGATGCGGTCCCACTGCTCATCGTTGAGGCCGAACGGGTGGTCGGGGGCCCAGGAGCGCCGGGCGTAGGAGCCGTAGATGAGGAGCGCCACGGTCCGCTCCGGATACGTGGCCGCGAAGAGGATCGACATCGGGCCTCCCTCCGAGACACCGAAGAGCGCGGCGCGCTCCGAGCCGACTGCGTCCATCACCACCCGCACGTCGTCCATCCGCTGCTCGAGGGTCGGAATCTCCGAGAGACGGTCGGAGAGCCCGGTGCCCCGCTTGTCGAAACGGATGAGGCGAGAGAACGAGGCCAACCGCTGGAAAAAGCGCGCCGCAGGAGGCCACTCCCAGTCGTACTCCAGGTGGGAGACGAACCCCGGAACCCAGACGAGATCCAGCGGACCCTCGCCCACGACCTGGTATGCGATGTGGACGTCGCCGCTCTTGGCGTACCGGGTCTCGGGTGGCTTCACGGGTCCTAGTCTGGCTCCCGGGGCCCGCGAGCGCAACGGGCTCCCGGCCCGATCACCGCCGCTTGGTGAGCGTCAGGATCAGATCGGTGAGCCGCTCGCCGCCGTCGGGCATCGCAAGGTTCCGCGCACGCTCGCCGACCCGTTTGGACTCGTTGTCGGGATCCCGACGGGTCCAGGGTCGGCGCCGCGTTGACCCCGGGGCGCGCCCTGGCTAGGATGTGGAGCGATGGAAGGCGAGCGGGTCGTCCTCACCTACAAGGACTACGAGGCCCTCCCGGCCGACGGCCGCCGGTACGAGATCCACGAGGGGGAGCTCTCTGTGACACCGGCACCGAGTCCCCGGCACCAGCGCATCAGCCGGAATCTCTTCGACATTCTCCACCAGCACGTCAAGGTCCGCAGCCTCGGCGAGGTGCTCTTTTCGCCCCTCGACTGCATCCTGGACGAGACGACGATCGTCCAGCCGGACCTCGTTTATCTCGACCCGACCCGCCTCGGCCGGGTGAGCGACCGGGGGATCGAGGGCCCGCCCACCCTGGTCGTGGAGATTCTCTCCCCGACCACGACGATCATCGACCGGAGCACCAAGCGCCAGCTCTACCGCCGCCACGGCGTGCCGTACTACTGGATCGTCGACCCCGAGGCGCGGACCGTCGAGGCCTACGTCCTTGCCGAAGGTAGCTACCAGCTCGCGACCCGGGCCTTCGGCGCCGAGCCCGTCTCGCTGCCGCCCTTCCCCGATCTCGCCCTCGTGCCCGCCTCCCTCTGGCCCTGAGCCGGGCGACTGGGTCGGCTCACTTCTCTCGCTGGAGGTCGCGGAGGATCTCCTCCAGCCGCCGGAGCTCCTCCCCGAATCCGGTCCAGTTCCAGCGCTTCAGGTGTTCCTGGGCTTTCTGGAAGTGCTCCAGGGCCTGGCCGGCGAGGCGTTGCGCCGGCTGCGCGCCCGCCGCCGCCGTCCGGGGCGCCGCGTCGGGCTGGGGCGCCCGGCCCCCGAAGAGCTGCTGAAGCGAAACCTCGAGCGTCTCCTCCATCGCGATCCGGTTGCCGAACGCCGTGATGACGCGCTTGAGCTCCGGCAGCCGCCCCCGCTCGGCGGCGAGGTAGAGGGGCTGCACGTACAGGAGGGATTGCTCGATGGGGATGGCCAGGAGGTTGCCGCGGATCACCTGGGAGCCGGCCTGGCTCCAGAGCGAGATCTGCTGGGAGATGAAGGCGTCCTGGTCGATCCGCGCCTCGATCTGGCGGGGCCCGAAGACGAGCTTCCCCTTGGGGAAGTCGAAGAGGAGCAGCTTCCCGTAGTGCGGCAGATCGGAGCGGGCCGCGAGCCAGGCGATCATGTTGTCCCGCCGCACCGGCGTGAACGGGAGCAGGAGGATGAACTCCTCCCGGGTTTCGTCCGGCAGGCGCATGATCGTGTAGTAGGGCTCCATCTCCGCCTCGCGCCCGTCGACCTTCCGCGTCGGGACGGTCCAGAGGTCTTCCTTGTTGTAGAAGACCTGGGGGTCGCGCATGTGGTAGGCGGCGTACATCCCGGCCTGGATGGCGAGGAGGTCCTGGGGGTATCGGATGTGATCGCGAAGATCCTCCGGCATGGCCGCGAGCGGCTGGAAGAGTCCCGGGAAGGCGCGTTCGTAGGCGCGGATGAACGGCTCGTCCGGCTCGACGACGTAGAACCTGACGCTCCCGTGGTAGGCGTCCACCGTGATCTTCAGCGAGTTCCGGATGTAGTTGCCCACGTCGCGCGTGGGCTGGGAGTAGGGGTAGCGGTCGGAGGTCGTGTAGGCGTCGATGAGCCAGACGATGCGTCCGTCTCGCGTGATGACGGGATAAGGGTCGCGGTCCAGGCGGAGGAACGGGGCGATCTTCCGGACGCGGTCGCCGATCTGGCGATGATAGAGGATCCGGCTCTCGGACGTGAGATCCTGGGCCAGCAGGATCTTGATCTCTCCGAACCGCGCCGCGAAGACGAGCTTTCGCCAGAACGAGCCGAGACTGACGCCCCCCTGGCCTTCGTAGGTCGTGTAGACGTTCTGGTCCCCGACGGGGTAGTCCAGCTCCTTGGTGCGGGTCCTCACCAGCACGTAGGGGTTCGCGACCTCCCCGTAGTAGATCTCCGGGCGCGTGATCTTGAGGGTGCCCGCCGCGACGGGGGGGATGTCCTTGACGAAGAACTCCGGGAGCCCCTCCCGGGTGACCCGGTTCACCGGCCCGACGACGGCCCCGTAGCCGTGGGTATAGACCAGGTGCTCGTTGATCCAGATCCGGCTCGGCAGGTGGGCATGTGACAGCTCCCGCGCCGACAGCATGACCTGCCGGTACTCCCCGTCCAGTCGGTAGCGGTCGTTGTCCACGTCGACGAACTTGTAGTAGGTGCGGATTTCCTGGAGCTGACTGTAAGAGTCGAGGAGGGGGCGGTGCTCCCAGAGCCGGATGTTCTTGATGGTGGGCTCGTTCTTCCGGAGCGTCGCGGCGGTCAGCTCCTCCTCGGCCGGGAAGGGGCGCTCCTCGATCCGGTCGAGACCGTAGGCCCGGTTCGTGGCGGCGATGGACCGCTCGATGTACGGCCGCTCGGCCGCGATCTCGTTGGGGACCACGTGGAGCCGCTGGATGAGGGTGGGGTACACGGTGAGGCCGATGAGGCTCCCGGCGAGCCAGAGGGCCAGTCCCCCCAGAGCGAGCCGGAGCCCGGGGCGCATGATCTGGACCAAGCAGGCGATGGCGGCCAGCCCCGCCAGGCCGATGACGACCTTGAGCGCCGGCAGCGTGGCGTTCACGTCCGTGTACGTCGCCCCGAACGACGCGCCTCCGGGCGAGAAGAGCAAGCCGTAGCGATCCAGCACGTAGCCCCATATCTTGACCAAGAGGAACGCCGCGATCAGAAAGAGCAGGTGACCCTTCGCCCACGGGTGCAGCACCGGGCCGTGCGGGGTCAGCCGGATGCCGCGGGACAGCACGTAGACGGCGCCGACCGCGAGGAGCGTGACCAGGATGATCTGGGACACGAACTGGTACACGGCGGCCAGGAGGGGGTAGGTGAACACGTAGAAGCCGACGTCGCGGCCGAAGAGCGGATCGGCCACCCCGAAGCCCCCGGCGTTCAGGAACTGGATGGCTTCCTGCCACCGGCCCCCGACCGGGCCGGCGAGCATGAAGCTCACGACGAGGCACCCCGGGAGCAACAGCCGTCGGTAGATCGGCTGGATGAGGGGCCAGCTCGGGAGCTGGGCAACCAGCGGCTCGACCTCCTCCTCGATGGCGACGTCGGGCCCCTGGCCCCAGGCCGTCAACCGCAGGTTGACGAACAGCAGGAGGAACATCAGGGCCCCGGCCAGAAGAGCGAGGAGCAGCTTCGTGTAAAGAATCGTCGTGAAGACGCCGGGGAAGCCGACCTCGTGGAACCAGAGCCAGTCGGTGTACAGCGTCACCATCTGGACGCCCACCGGCAGCAGGACGAAGAGGATCACCAGCAGTACCAGCAGCGGGGTCTGCCTCATGGGACCCTCCCTCCGCGGCCGCGCGCGCGCGCGTCACGCGGGAATCGCGGCATCGCCTCTAGTCTCGCCCGGCCGGTCAGCCGGACGCAACAGGCCCGGCTCGTCAGCGACGGCCAGCCAGCTCCAGGATCAGGTCGGTCAGCCGGTCGGCGGCATCGGGGGCGGCGAGGCTCCGACCGCGCTCGCCCATCTGCTTGAGGCACGCGGGGTCACCGAGAAGCTCGCGCACGAGCCGGATCAGGCGCTCGGGCGTCAGCTCCGTCTGCAGCAGGAGGACCGCGGCGCCTGCGTCCGTGAGGACCCGCGCGTTCGCCGTCTGCTCGTCCCGCCGGGCACCCGGCAGCGGGACCAGGATCGCGGGCAGGCCGAGGGCACAGAGCTCCGTCAGCGTGCCGGCGCCGGCGCGGCTCACGACGAGGCTCGCGGCGGCGTAGAGGTCCGGCAGCTCGTCCCCCACGAAGCGCACGGCGCGGTAGCGTGCGCGGGCGGCGGGCGACAGGCGCTCGGCCTGGCGCGCCAGCCACCCCGCGTCGTCGTACTCGTTGTCGCCGCACTGGTGGACCACCTGGGCCAACGCCAGGAGCCGCTCGAGCGCCGCGCCGACGGCGCGGTTCAGCCGGTGGGCGCCCTGGGCGCCGCCGGTGACGTAGACGAGCGGCGTGGCCGGGTCGAGGCCGGAGCGCTGGAAGCCGCGCGCCCGGTCCCCGGTCAGCAGCTCGGGGCGGACGGGGTTCCCCGTCACGACGACCTTCCCGGCGGGGAACGCAGCGGCCGAGACGGGGAACGTCACGGCGACCCGGTCCGCGAGGCGCGCGATCACGCGGTTGGCGAGGCCCGGGACGACGACCTGCTCGTGGACGAGGAGCGGCCGCCGCCGGAGCGCCGCTGCCACGGCCGTCGGTACCGCGACGAAGCCCCCTGTGGCGACGACCACGGCGGGGCGGAGGCGGCCGAGGAGCCGCCAGGCCTGGAGGACGCCCGCCGGGACGCGCAGGCCGAGGTCCGTCAGGTTCCGCAGCGCGAGGCTCCGCCGGAGCTTCCCCGTCGGGACGGCGTGGTAGGCGATCCCCGAGGCGGGAGCCCGGGTCGCCTCGAGCCCCGCATCGCTGCCGACCCAGTGGAGCTCGACGCCCTCGCCGAGCCGCGCGCGCACAGCCGCGGCGATCGCGAGGCCGGCCGAGGTGTGCCCGCCCGTGCCGCCGCCCGCGATGACGACGCGGAGCGGAGTCATCGGGGGAGAGGGGAGCGGGGACTCACCCGGGTCCGCCCACGCGACGTTTTTGTGCGTGCCGCTCCAGCGCCAGCTCGATCAGGCGGTCGATGAGGCGGGGGTAGGGGAGCCCCGAGGCCTCCCAGAGCCGCGGGTAGGCCGAGAACCGGGTGAAGCCGGGAATCGTGTTGATCTCGTTCACCCAGATGCGATCGTCGCCCTCGAGGAAGAAGTCCACGCGCGCGAGCCCCGCGGCGTCGATCGCGCGGAACGCGGCGACGGCGAGCCGGCGGAACTGCTCGGAGAGCTCGGGCGGCAGCGGCGCCGGGATGACGAGCTTCGCGATCCCGTCCGTGTACTTCGCCTCGTAGTCGTACCACTCCTTGCCCGGGAGCACCTCGCCGGGCACGGACGCTTCGGGGCGGTCGTTGCCGAGGACGCTGACCTCGATCTCGCGCCCGACCGCCGCGCGCTCGATCAGGATCTTCCGGTCGTGGGCGAACGCGCCCTCGACGGCGCTCGCGAGGTCGGCCGCGGCGCGCACCTTGCTGATCCCGACGCTCGAGCCCAGGTTCGAGGGCTTGACGAAGCAGGGGTACCCGAGCTCCCGCACGACGCGCCCGGCGATCGTGGTGCCGTCGGCTGCCCACTCGGGCTCGCGCACCACCAGGTGCGGCACCACGGGGAGGCCGTGGGCGCGGAACACGGCCTTCATCGTCGCCTTGTCCATCCCGACGGCGGACCCGAGCACCCCGGCGCCGACGTAGGGGAGGTCGGCCAGCTCGAAGAGCCCCTGGAGCGTCCCGTCCTCACCATAGGGTCCGTGGATGACCGGGAAGATCACGTCGAGCGATGCCGCCACCCCTGCGGGGAGCCCCCCCGCCGTCTCCGCGCGGGCGAGGTCGGTGCCCCCCTCCGTCCGCGGCGCCGCCTCCGCCGGCCCGGGCGGCAGCGCGAGGGTGATCCCGGCGCGCTCCGCGAGGGCTCGGAGCGGATCGCCGCCGACGAGCCAGCGCCCGTCCCTGGCGATCCCCATCGGGACGACCTCGTAGCGCGTCCGGTCGATGGCGCCCAGGACGGAGGCGGCGGAGGCGAGCGAGACCTCGTGCTCGCGCGAGCGGCCGCCGAAGACGACGCCGACCCGCAGCCGTCTCACGCGCCCTCCGGCGTGCCGCCGCCGGCGCGCGCCCGCTCTCGCAGCCGCCGCCAGCGTTCGAGCCGCTCCCGGATCTCCGCCTCGGCGCCGCGCGGCACCGGGTGGTAGTAGCGGCGGCCGCGCAGCGCCTCGGGCAAGTGCTCCTGGTCGAGCTGGGCTTCGGCCGCCTCGGGCGCGTCGTGAGCGTACCGGTACTCTCGCCCGTACCCGAGGTCCCGCATCAGGCGGGTCGGCGCGTTCCGGAGGTGGAGCGGGACGGGCTCGGCGGGGCGGGTGTGGACGTCCTCGCGCGCCTCACCGAACGCGGTGTAGACGGCGTTCGACTTCGGCGCGCAGGCGAGGTAGACCGCGGCCTCGGCGAGGGCCAGCTCGCCCTCGGGCGTGCCGAGGAAGTCGTAGGCGTCCTTGGCCCAGAGCGTGACGGCGAGCGCCTGCGGATCGGCCAGCCCGACGTCCTCCATGGCCATGCGGCAGAGGCGCCGCGCGACGTAGAGCGGGTCCTCGCCGGCCTCGAGCATCCGCGCGAGCCAGTAGAGCGCGCCGTCCGGGTCCGAGTCGCGGACGGACTTGTGGAGCGCGCTGATCAGGTTGTAGTGCTCCTCGCCCGCCTTGTCGTAGAGGAGCGCCTTCCGCTGCGCCGCCTCCTCGATGACCGTCGCCGGGAGCCGCCGGTCCCCGCCGGCGTCCGTGACGAGCCGCGCCGCGACCTCGAGGACGTTGAGGGCGCTCCGGGCATCGCCGTCCGCCAGCCGGGCGATCGCGGCGAGGGATTCGGGGTCGGCCTCGAGTGAGAGCGCGCCGAGCCCGCGCTCGACGTCGGCGAGCGCCCCCCGGACGATCGTGGTGATCTCCTCCTCCGTCAGGCGGTGCAGCACGTAGACCCGGCACCGCGAGAGCAGCGCCGAGATCACCTCGAACGAGGGGTTCTCCGTCGTCGCGCCGATGAGGATGAGGGTGCCGCGCTCGACGTGCGGGAGGAAGGCGTCCTGCTGTGCCTTGTTGAAGCGGTGGATCTCGTCCACGAAGAGCGCCGTGCGCTGGCCGCGGAGCCGGAGGCGGTCCTCGGCCTCGCCGATGACCGCCCGGATCTCCTTGACGCCGGAGAGGACGGCGGAGAAGGCCGAGAAGTGCGCGCGGGCCTGCGTGGCGAGGAGCGCGGCGAGGGTCGTCTTCCCGCTGCCGGGCGGCCCCCAGAGGATCATCGAGTGGAGGTCGCCGGTCTCGAGGGCCGCGCGAAGCGCGCGACCCTCGCCGAGGAGATGCGGCTGCCCCACGAACTCGCCGAGGGTCCGGGGTCGCATCCGCTCCGCGAGCGGCGCCACGGCCCGCCGGGCCTCGCGCGTCGCGTGCTCGAACAGCTCCACGCCTCAATTATACGGCGCGCCCCGGGCCGAGAACCGAGCAGAACAAGGACGCAGGGAGGAGGCGGGCCGAGGCGTATGCCGCATACGTTGAGGCCCGCCGACGACCCGACCGGAGGGGCGGGACGCCCGCGAGGCCGCAGGCCGAGCGCGTCCCGGCGAGCTCTGACGACGCAGAGATGCGACGGTTCTCGGCCCGGGGGCTCAGGCGGCCGCCGAGAGGAGCCACCCCGGCAGCGCGCGGAGGTCGTGGATGACGAGTCGCGGGAGGACGCCGCGCCGGAGGAGCTCGTCCGGGTCCGCAGCGTAGGCGATGAACGGCGCGCCGCCGGCCTGGGCGGCCAGGCCGTCCACCCAGGAGTCGCCGACGACCCAGATCGGCGGCCCGGGGTGGGCGGCGCGGAGGAGCCGGAGCCCGGCCGGATCGGGCTTGAGCGCCGCCTCGTCCCGCGTGACGACCGTGGTGAAGAAGCGGGCGAGGCCGCAACGGGCCAGGGCGTGCTCCGTCGCGGGCCGGGCGTTGTTCGTCCAGACGGCCAGCGCGACGCCGCCCGCCCGCAGGGCCTCGAGTGCCTCGGGGGCGCCCGGCTCGCACGACGCCGCGTCGAGCGCCCGCGTCTCGTGCTCGCGCGCGATGGCCCAGCAGCCGGCCTCGAGCGCCGGCGCGTGCGCGCGGACGGCGGCGATGGTCTCGGCGACCGTCCAGGCGACGGCGGCCGGCGGCAGGGGGACGTCCCGGACGGCCGCGAAGGCCCGGATGTCGGCCCGCATGGCCCGGAGGTCCAGCGGCGACCGGACGAGGGTGTGGTCGAGATCGAAGGCGCAGACGGCGCGCACGCCGGCAGTATAGCCCTGTCCCGAAGGTGCAGCCATCGATTCCGGCCGGGCCCCGGCGAACATCTGCTACGCTTCACCCGGAGGGGGGCTACGCCCCCCTTCCGGACCTCCCCCCCGGAGGGGGTTGCGCCGGCAAAGCCGGCGCTCGGAGCGGAACACCTTGAGCGTTGCGGTAATGCTACGTGAAGCGCCCGATTTAGGCCGACGGGCCGCCAAGGAGCGTCTCCCGCGAGCGAGGGAGCGGACGATGCGGCCTCGGCGCCTTCTCGAGCTCCTGACCCTCTTCGTGCTGGGCGTCGCCCTCGGGGCCGGTGTGCGCACGGCGGGCGCGGCCATGCCGGCCCCGGACCGGTTCTGGGCGGTCGGTGTCCGGGCGTTCGAGGACGGTCTTTACGACCTGGCCTACGAGCAACTGGGGCGGTTCGCGCGGGTCGCCCCCGCCGACCCGCGACGGGGCGACGCCGCCTTCCTCCGTGGCAAGGCCGCGTTCGCGATGGGCCGTTTCGCGGAGGCGCTGACGGAGTTCCAGGCGTCCGAGGCCCTCCCGCTCACGGTCATCACCGCCGGGGAGCCCCTGTACTGGCAGGCCGAGACGCTGTTCCGCCTGCGTCGCTTCGAGTTCGCGCGCGAGCGCTACACGGTCTTCCTCCGCCAGTACCCGCGCTCGGCGCAGGCCGCCGACGCGCTCTATGCGCGCGCGTTCGCCGAGCTCGAACTGGGTCGCTCCGACGAGGCGCTGGCGAGCCTGCAGGCGCTCCTCCGGGATCACGTCGGGCGCGACCTGGCCCCCTCGGCGGCCTACGCCCTGGCGCGCGAGCTCGTCCGCCTCCAGCGCTGGGGCGACGCGCTGCCCCTGCTCTCGACGTACGCGAGCCGCTTCCCGAAGAGCCACTTCCTCCCCGAGGTGCGGTACCTCCTCGGCATCAGCCAGCTCGAGGCGGGACGGAGCGCCGAAGGCGTCCGGACGCTCGCCGCGTTCGTGACGGCCCACCCGGGGCACGACCTCGCCCCCAACGCGCGGTGGGTCCTCGCGGAGGCGCACGAGCGGGCCGGGCGGGCCCGGGAAGCGCTCGAGCAGTACCAGGCGCTCGCCAAGCGCGCCCCGGCCCACCCGCTCGCGCCCGGGGCCCTCCATCACGCCGGCGACCTCGCCCAGCGCCTCGGCCGGACGGCCGAGGCGGAGGCGGCCTGGACGGCGCTCCGCCGCGAGCACCCCCGGGACGCGCTGGCCGCGGCAGCGGGGCTCGACCTCGCCAACCTCCACCTCAAGCGGAAGCAGTTCGACCAGGCGATGGAGCTCGCCCGGGAGGTGGCGGAGGCCGGGGGACCGTCCCGGCTCGAAGCGCTCTTGACGCTCGGGGAGAGCGCGCTCCGGGGCGGGAAGACGCCCGAGGCGGCCCGGGCGTACGAGGCGGCGCTCGGCGAGGCGCCGGCGCGCTCGAGCGAGCGCTTCCGCGCCCTGGCCGGCGTCGGCCTCGTCGCCGAGGTCGAGAAGGACGTGGAGGCCGCGCGGCGCGCCTACCAGGAGATCGCCCGGGACGCGGAGGATGCCGAGCTGACCCGTTGGGCCAAGACTCGCCTCCAGGGGCTCGAAGCCCACGACAAGCCGGCGCCGCGCGAGGCACCCAAGGCCAAGCCGAAGGCCAAGAAGGCGGCCCCGTCGTGACGGCGCGGGCGCTGGCCGCGCTCGCGTTCCTCGTCGTCCTCGCGGAGCCGTGCGCCGGGGTGGAGGCGGCGGAGCCGCGCCCGCTGGAGTTCCCGACGCCGGAGCTCGCGATCACCGTGACGCCGCTCCCTCTCGGGATCGCGAAGCCGCCGCTCGAGCCCCCGCCGCCGCCCCCGGCTCCCGCCGTCGACCTCGGTGCGCCCCCGCTCCCCCGCTTCCTCACGGCCGTGCCGAAGCCGCTTCCGGCGGTCCGCGATCCGGGCGGGTTCGCCTGCACGTTCGCCGCGCTCCGCGGGGCCGGCGGGCTCGCCGAGTGCGGGGTCCACCGCGCGCTCGGCGGGGAGCTCCGCGAGGCGCGGGACGCCTTCGAGGAGAGCCTGGTCCGTGAGCCGCGGGGCGCCCAGGCCGGGGCGGCGTACGTGTGGCTCGGCGAGCTGGCGTTGCGGGAGGTGCGCTGGGACGAGGCGGAGCGCCGCTACCGGACGGCGCTGACGCTCAATCTTCCGGCGGAGCTCGTCCCGTACGCGGCGCTCGGCTACGCGTGGGTCGTCCTGCGCCGGGGGGACGTCGCCGATGCGCAGCGCGCGCTCGTCCCTGCCCTCGCGCCCACGGCCCCGCCCGCGGTCGGGCTGCCGGCGCGCTTCCTGGATGGAGTCGCGCGGCTCCTCACCGGACGGCCGTCGGAGGCGATTCCGGTCTGGGATGCCGTCGCTGCCGCCGGGCCGCCGCCCGCGCTCGTGGAGGAGCTGATCTTCTGGCGTGCGGTGGCCCAGGCCCGGCTGAAGCAGCCGGAGCCGGCCGGCCAGGCGCTCGACCGCTTCCTCGCCGCCGCGGCCGCGTCACACCCCCTGCGTGCCGACGCGATCGCCCAGGCGGGGTGGATCGCGCTGGGGCGCGGCGCGCCGGACGAGGCCGTCCGCCGTTTCCTCTGGGCGGCGAGCGTCGGCCCGCGCGCCGAGCTCGTGACCCAGCTCCGCGCGGGCCTGGCGCGCGCCTACCTCGCGCTCGGCGATTTCGCCCGCGCCCGCGACGAGGCGCAGCGCCTGCGCCTGGACGCGCTGCGGGACCCGATCGCCGCGCCGGCGCTCGTCCTCGTGGCGGACGAGACCGCCCGCCGCGGCGCGACCGCGGAGGCCCTCGACGTCTACCGCGAGCTCGCGGGTGTCCCGCTCCCGCCGCCGGTGCAGGAGTACGTGACCTACCGCCTCGGCGAGAGCCTGGAGCGGCTCGGCACCGGCGCCGACGCGGACCGGCAGTACCGCTCGCTGCGGGACAGCGGGCGCGTCGAGGCCCTCGCCCAGCGGGCGGCCTATCGCCTCGGCCTGCTCGGGCTCCGGGCCGGGCGCCTCGGGGACGCGCGCACGGAGGGGGAGGCGCTGCTGCGCGCCGGCGTCGTCCCGGAGCTCCTGGAGGCGGTTCTGCTCCTCACGGCGGAAGCCGCCGCGCGGGGCGACGACCCGAACCGCGCCGGCGCCCTCTTCCGCCTCGTGCTCCGGGACTTCCCCGCCTCTCCACGCGCCGCGGCGGCGCGCCTGGCGCTGGGCTGGGCGCTCCTCCGCGACGGTGACTCCGAAACGGCGCTGCGCGAGTGGCAGCAGGCGGCGCTCGCCTCCGAGGTCGAGATCGCCGCGCTGGCGCACCTCGCCATGGCCGAGGCGTCGCTCCGCCTGGGGCGCGAGCCGCAGGCGGCCGACGCCCTCCGCGAGGTCGCGAAGCTCGCCCCGTCGCACCCGCAGATCGAGCTGATCCGGCTCAACCGGGGGATCCTGCTCGTGGGCGCCCGCGCCTACGCGCTCGCCGCGCCCGAGCTCGACCCGCTGCTGCCGCGCGTGACGGATCCTGCGCGCCAGGCGCTCCTCCACCGGGCGCTCGGCATCGCCAGGTACCACCTAGGGGAGTACGAGGCGGCGGAGCGCCACTTCCGCCAGGCGGCCCACTGGGCGCCGGCGGAGCTGTCGAGCTGGCTCGGGGCGGGCCTGGCGGCCCTCGCGCGCCAGCGCTTCACGGAGGCGGACGAGGCGCTGGGCCGCGCGCGCTTCGCGGCGGCCGCCGAGGTGGCCCTGCCCGCCTACTACGCCCTGGCGCTCGTGGCCGTGAGCCGGGGCGACCGCGAAGCGTTTCGCCAGCGGGCGACGGCGTTCGTGGATCGCTTCCCCGCGCACGCGTACGCGGCGGTGCTCCTGTACGGCCTCACCGGCGCGGCGCTCGAGCGGGGGGACCTGGACCAGGCGGACCTGGCGGTGCAGCGTCTCCTGAAGGAGCAGCCCACGAGCGAGTACGTGGCGGACGCGCTCCTGAGACTCGGGGACGCGGCGCGGGGGCGGCCCGCCCTCGCGCGGCAGGCGTACCGCGAGGTCCTGCGGCGCGTCGGCGAGGGGGAGGTGCTGGCCGCGGCGCGGATCGGGCTCGCCGAGGTCGCCCTCGGCCTGGGGGACGCCCCCGAGGCGCTGTCGACCCTCGAAGGGTTCCTCCGGGATGCCGTCCCGGGCGACCCGCGGACCCCGCGGGCCTACGCGCTCCTGGTCCAGGCCCAGGAGGCGGCGGGGCAGCCCGAGGCCGCCGTCCGGACGAGCGAGGCGTTCCTCTCGCGCTACCCGCGCGACCCGCTCGCGCCCTCGATCCAGCTCCGCCGGGGCTACCTCCTCCTCGTCGCCCAGCAGTGGGAGCCCGCGCAGCAGGCGCTCGAGGCTGCGGTGGACACGGGCGACGCCGCGGTCGCGGCGTCGGCCCACGTGTGGCTCGGCGAGCTCCTCCGGCTCCGGGGCGAGCACGAGCCGGCGATCGCGGCCTATCTGGGGGCGACCTACCTCTACCCGGACAGCCCGTGGGCGGCCCGGGGGCTCCAGGGCGCGGCGCAGAGCTACATGAGCCTGCAGAAGCCCCGCGAGGCGGCGATCCTCCTCAGAAAGCTCGCGGCACGCCAGGGGGTGGAGCCGGCCCTCGCGCAGTGGGCCCGGCAGGCGCTGACGCAGCTCGGGCCGATCCTCGGCGAGGATCCTGCAGAGGTGCTGCGAAAGGGGGCCGCCCGGCCGTAGGCCCCCTCACCCTACCCTCTCCCCCAGTGGGGGAGAGGGACCAAGACTCCCTCTCGCCCGGGGGAGGGAGAGGGCTGGGGTGAGGGTGGGGTCCCTCCCTAGCCCGAAGTTCCATACCATCACCCCAGATAAGTCAGCATCACCGCATCGAAA
>CAYQDR010000094.1:0-18728 GCA_964416315.1 uncultured bacterium | reverse complement strand
GCGGCAAAGAAGTCGAGCCGGGAGATGTCAGAAAGCGTGGGCGCTAACACCCGACTCGCCGCGCCCGGTCTTCTCGCAACGCTCCGGTCATTCACCTCGCGGCCATGGCGTTCCGCTCCGAGCCGCGGCTTTGCCGCGGCGATCTTCCCTGGGGGAGGCCCGGGAGGGGGCCGTCGAGGCCCCCTCCCGATGTGCTCAGCGCCCCTTGAAGATCGGCTGGCGCTTCTCGACGAACGCCCGGACGCCCTCGGCAAAGTCCTCGGTGTGCCCGCTGGCGGCGATCCCCTGACTCTCGAGCTCCATCTGGGTCTCGAGGCTCTCGGCGGTCGAGGAATGAAAGAGCCACCGGCCGCGGCCGAGGGCGAGCGTCGGCCCCTGGGCGAGCTCGGCCGCGAGCTTCCGCGTGGCGTCGGCGAACTCGGCGTCGGCGACGACGCGGGTGACGATCCCCCACTCCATCGCCTCCTTCGCGCTGAGGACCCGGTTCGTATAGAAGAGCTCGACGGCCCGCCGGATCCCGACGAGCCGGGGCAGCCAGTACGAGCAGGAGCCGTCGGGCGTCGCCGCGATCCGGGAGTACGCCATCGTGAAGCGCGCCGACTCCGCCGCGAGGACGAGATCGCCCGCCAGGGCGAGCGAGAACCCACCCCCGGCGGCGACGCCGTTCACCGCGGTGATCACCGGCTTGGGGGTCCGGACGAGGCGGGAGACGGCGCCGTGGACGTAGGTGGTCAGCTCCTTGATGAGGATGCCGACGCGCGGGAGGTTCTGGAGGAACTCCTTGACGTCGCCGCCGCCGCAGAAGGCCTTGCCCGCCCCCGTGATGACGACGCAGCGGACCGCGGGGTCCTCGTCCACCTCGAGGACTGCCGAGAGGATCTCGCGCCCCATCGCGAGGTTCAGCGCGTTGAAGGCGTCGGGCCGGTGGAGCGTGATGGTCGCGATGCCGCCGGCGGTCTCCAGCTTGATGTTCTCGTAGGCCACGTGGAGCCCTCCCCTCACCATGCCCTCCCCTCACCCTCCCCTCTCCCCACGGGCGGAGAGGGATTCCCGATCAGTAGACGGGCGGGGCGTAGACGGTCAGGAAGAAGAGCGGGCTCGCGCCGGCGTTCCGGACGTGGTGACGCGTCCGCGCGGGGACCAGCACGAGCGTCCCGGGCTTCGCGGTGAACCGCTCGGCGCCGACCCGCATCTCGGCCTCGCCCTCCAGGACGTAGACGATCTGGTCTCCCGCGTGCTCCTCCTCAGGGCCGCCGTCCTGGCCGGGGGCAATGGTCATGACGGCGGTCTGGCTGGCCCCGGTCGTCTGCAGCACGCGGAAGAACGCCCCACGGTGGTCGACGGGTTGGACGACGACCGGAGGCCGGCCCTGAGCGGCCATCGTCAGCCCCGGGGATGCCGGGCGAGGACCACGGTCACGTTGTCGGGCCCGCCCTCCTCGTTGGCGGCGTCCACGAGCGCGCGGCAGGCCCCGGCCAGGTCCCGGTCGTGCTCGAGGAGGATCTCGAGGACGCGCTCGTCCGGGATCACGGCGGTCAGCCCGTCCGAGCAGAGCAGCACGCGATCACCGTCCTCGAGCGGCTCCTCGCCGACGTCGACCTCGAGGTCGTCCTGGAGGCCGACGGCCTTCGTCAGGACGTTGCGGAGCGGGTGATCGCGCCGCTCCTCCTCGGCGATGAGCCGGAGGGCCAGCGCCTCCTCGATCCAGGAGTCGTCGCGCGTGAGCTGGCGCAGGGTATCGCCGCGCGCGAGATACACCCGGCTGTCGCCCACGCCCGCATAGGTCAGCCGGCCGTCCGCCGCGAGGACCACCACCACGGTCGTCCCCATCCCCGTGAGGTCCGGTCGCTTGGACGCCTCGTCGAGGATGCGCCGGTTCGCGAGCCGGATACCCGTGCCCAGGCAGTTCGCGGCGAACGAGCGCGCCGGGTCGAGCCCGAAGGGCCAGGTGAGGTCGCGGTCCCGGCGGGCGCGCGCGACGAAATTCCCGAGGATCTCGACGGCGAGGCTCGAGGCGACCTCGCCGGACTGGTGGCCGCCCATCCCGTCGGCCACGATCGCCAGACCCATCGCGGGCTCGAGGCGGACGGAGTCCTCGTTGTTCTTGCGTTTGCGCCCGGGATCGGTGAGACCGTGGGCTTCGATCACGCTCCGGGGGACCTCCGCTCGTCTCGCGCGCGGCGCCGACCGCGGCCGACGCCGCGGACGGCGTCACGATAACAGAGCCTCACGGCAGGGACAAGAGGTAGCCGCGGAGGGCGGCGTCGACGGCGGCGGGCTGCTCGAGCTGCACGAAGTGCCCCGCGCCGTCCACCTCGACCAGGCGCGCGCCCGGGATCGCGGCGGCCAGGTAGGCGGCGTACTTCGGCGGGGTGAGGCGGTCCTCCCGGCCCACGACGACGAGGGTGGGGGCACGGATGGCGCCGATGCGGTCCATCACGTCGAAGCGGTCGCAGGCGAGGAGGTCGCCCAGCGTCACCCAGGGCGGCGTCTCGCGGAGCGCCCGGTCGGCCTCGACGACCCGCTCCCGCGGGGTCGCCGCGGCGTAGGACAGGCTCTCGATCAGCGCGAGCCCCTCGGGGGGCTTCTCGCGGAGCAGCTCGAGGAGCCGCGGGAGGACGCGCAGCCGGGCGCCCGTGCCGACGAGGACGAGTCCGGCGACCCGGTCCGGGTGGGCGAGGGCCAGCGTCTGGGCGATCGCGCCCCCCATCGAGTGGCCGGCGACGACCGCGCGCGCGAGCCCCGCCGCGTCGAGGAAGCCGAGGACCCAGTCCGCGTACTCGCCGATCGTCTGACCCCCCGGGCCCGCGGTCGCGCCATGTCCGGGGAGGTCTGGCGCGAGGAGCCGCGCGACGTCGCCGAGCGCGGCGAGCTGGGGCGCCCAGACCGCGCCGCGGCCGCCGGCGCCGTGGACCAGGACCACGGGCCGACCGCGGCCGGCTTCGAGGTAGGCCGCGGACTGGCCGGCCACTGTGAGGGCGGGCATCAGAGCACCGCGCCGCGGGCGGTGATCGGCCAGAGGGCCTCCACCCGCCCGCCGCGGACGCACACGTACCAGTCGTAGAGGTTGATGGTGGGGTCGCAGTGGCCGGGGATCAGCCAGAGCTTGTCGCCGACGCGGAGCGTGGCCTCCGGGTCGTGGAGCCGCAGCTTGCCGTGCTCGTCCGAGGCGCGGACGTACTCGACCTCCGGCATCTCCTGCACGAGCGGGAAGCCCGCGTCCACGCCGAGCGCCTTGAGCCCCGCGTCGAGCACCGCGCGATCCCGGGTCGGCCGGCTCATGATCGTCGCGAGCACGAACAGCGCGTTCTCGAACTCGGCGGGGAAGCCTTCGACCCGCTTGTAGTCCACGTCCATGACCTTCTGGCAGCACACGCCGACGGCCCCGCGCGCGATCTGGTGGAGGGCGATCACGGGGCACTTGTGCGTCTTGGCGTGCGGCCGGAGCCGGACGCGCGCCCGCGCGGCCCAGCCGGCCATCCGGTCGAGGTTGCGCTCGTAGGCGTCGAGGTCCACGACGAGCGCGGGCGTGTCGATCTCCGCAACGGGCATCCCGACCTCGGCGGGCGGACGCGTCATGGCTCGGGCTCCTCTCGGTGGTCAGGGGGCGCCTTGACACCCCCGGGAGTCTGGACGAGACTACACCGCGCCCGGGCGCCAAAGAAAGGGTCATGACCTCCGAGCCACGCCACCGCCTCGCCGAGAAGTAGCCGACGCACCTTGGGTCCCCTCCTCCGGAAAGGCGCCGAGCTGGTGGGCGTGGCCATCTTCGCCGCGATGTTCTGCGCCTTTCTCCTGCAGGTCTTCATGCGCTACGTCGTCAACCGGCCGCTCGGCTGGAGCGACGAGCTGAGCGTGATCCTGTACGTCTGGGGGATCTTCTGGGGCGCCGCCTTCATGACCACCGAGCGGGAGCACGTGGCGCTCGATCTCGTCTACACGGCGCTCCCGGACCGCGGCAAGCGCCTCTTCGCCGCGCTCGGCGCCCTGATCGTCGCCGCGCTGTTCGGCGCGGCGCTGCCGGCGACGGCCGACTACGTCCGCTTCATGGCCCGCGAGCGGACGTCGGTCCTCGGCGTGCGGTTCGACCTGGTCTTCGCCCCGTTCGTGCTCTTCCTGGTGGCAGCCGTCCTGCGGGCGCTCCTCCGGTTCCGCCGCCTCTGCGGCCGGCGCTGGCAGGACGAGCTGTAGGCCGGTGAGCCGGGCGTTCATCCTCTTGCTGGCCGTCTTCTTCGGCGCGGCCCTGCTCCGCGTGCCCGTCGGCTTCGCGATGCTCGCCGGGGGCGTCGCCTACCTGTTCGCGAGCGGGCAGGACGTCGGCCTCGCCGGCGAGCAGATCCTCAACGGCCTGTACAACAGCTACGTGCTGCTCGCGGTGCCGCTCTTCATCTTCGCCGCCAACATCATGAACGCGGGGACCATCAGCGAGCGGCTCTTCGCCTTCGCCCACGCGCTGGTCGGCCGGCTCAAGGGCGGGCTCGCCCACGTCAACGTCGTCGTCAGCATGATCTTCGCGGGGATGAGCGGCAGCGCCATCGCGGACGCGGCGGGGCCGAGCCTCGTCGAGATCAAGGTCATGACGGAGACGGGACGCTACCCGCCGGGCTTCGCCGCGGCGGTCTCGGCGGCCTCGGCCACGATCGGCCCGATCATCCCGCCGTCCATCCCCATGGTCCTCTACGCCCTGGTCTCCAACACGTCCGTCGGCGCGCTGTTCCTCGGCGGGGTCGTGCCGGGCCTCCTCATGGCGGCCTTCCTGATGGCCGGCATCGCGGTCGTCGCGCACCGCCGGGACTTCCCGACCGAGCCCGGGCCGCCGCTCCGGGAGTACGCGCGGATCCTGGCCCGGGCGATTTTCCCCCTGATGCTGCCGGTCGTGCTCCTCGGCGGGATCTACTCGGGCGTCTTCACCCCGACGGAGGCGGCGGCGGCCGCCGCGGCGTACGCCCTCGCCCTGGCCGGGCTCGGCTACCGGGTCTTCGGGTCCCGGGAGCTGCTCGACCTCCTGGCCGGCACGCTGCGCGCCACGGCGGTGGTCTCGCTCATCATCGCGGGGGCCTTCGTCATCAACTACGCGGTCGCCACGGAGCAGATCCCGCTGGCGCTCGCGACGTGGCTCGCGAAGCTCGCTCTGTCGCCGCTGGCGTTCATGCTGGCCGTCAACCTGCTCTTCCTGATGCTCGGGTGCTTCTTCGACACGACGACGATGCTCCTCGTCCTCGTCCCGCTCCTCCTGCCGGCGGTCAACGCGCTCGGGATCAGCCCCGTCTACTTCGGCGTCGTCGTCATCGTGAACATGATGATCGGGCTCATCACGCCGCCCTACGGCGTGCTGCTCTTCGTCCTCAACGCGCTGACGGGGATCCCGCTCCGGGAGATCATCCGCGAGATCTGGGTGTTCATCGGCCTCCTCGTCGGCGCGCTCGTGCTGATGGTCCTCGTGCCGGACACGGTCCTCTGGCTGCCGCGGACCCTCGGCTACGTGAAGTGACCTGCTGCGGCGGGGCTCGCGCCCTCGGGCTCGACGTCGACGGGTAGGATCCTCGGCTTCCTCGGCGCCGTCTGGGACAGCGCGCGCCGGCCCGCTGTCCTCCGGCGGTGCGCGACGATCGCGCTGGCCGTCGGGACGCTGCTCTCGCTCGTGAACCAGGGCGACCTCCTGCTCGCCGGCCGCCTGGACACGGCCGCCGCGCTGCGGATCGTCGCGAACTACCTGATCCCGTTCGTCGTGGCGAACCTCGGAGCGATGGGCGGAGGCGCGTCCGGCCCGCGGTAGCGTGCGCTACGGCACGGTCGCCCCGACGCGCGCCGGCGCGGGCGGCGTGGTCAGGGCGGACCGGACCCAGCCGTAGAGGTAGGTCCCGACCAGAATCCCCGCCACGGTGAAGAGGGCGACGAGCTTCCCCTCCCCGACCTGGGCGAGCGAGGTGCCGGGGCAGGCCCCGGAGAGCGCCCAGCCGACCCCGAACACGAGCCCGCCCCAGATCGCGCCCGTGTGCCACGGCTTCCGCTTGAGCTCGGCGGGCTGCCCGAAGACGGTGCGGCCGCCCGCTCGGCGGAGGAGCCAGAACCCGAGGGCCGCGGTCGCGATCGCCGAGCCGATCACCCCCATCAGGTGGAGGTCGGTGAGGCGAAACATCCCCGCGATCGTGTCGTAGTCCGTGGCGCGCGCCCGCGAGAGCGCGAAGCCGAAGAGGACGCCGAAGACGGTGAAGACGGGCGCTGACATGGGCCTATCCTCCGAGCGCGCGGTAGAGGAGGTTGAACACGACGAGCCCCGCGGCCATGAACCCCAGCGTCGCGACGAGACTCGAGATGCCCCCCTGCGCGATGCCGACGATGCTGTGACCGCTCGGGCAGCCGCCGGCCCAGCGCGCGCCGGCCCCGATCAGGAGCCCGCCGCCGAAGAGGAGCGCAGCCTTCGCCGGGAGCGAACCCCCCGTCAGCGCATCGAGCGAGCCGTAGGCCAGGCCCGGCGCGAAGCTCCCGCCGAGGACGGCGGCCGCGAGCCCGCCGACCGGGAGGCCGAGGATGAACCAGAGCCGCCAGCTCTCGTGGTACTCCTTCGCGCGGAAGAAGGAGAGCCCCGAGCCGAGCGCGCACACCGAGCCGTACCCCGTGGAGACGCCGAGCGCCTTCCCGGCGACCCAGGCGAGGAGCGCGACGACGAGCCCGATGACCGGGCCCGCTACCCACCAGGGCCACGGCGCCACGAAGAGCGCGTTGAACATGACCGTCACCTCCGTGTCCAGTGTACCGCGGGCCGGCCCGGGCTAGAATACGGGAGCCCGCTGGCACCGTCCCGACGTCAATCCGAGCGCAAAGGAGGGCCCATGGGCCTCAAGCAAGACCTCCTCCGTCAGGCCGAGGAAGAGTTCGCCGCCCTCGAGGCCGCCGTCGCCGGGCTCGGCGAGGCGGAGCTCACCCGCGTCTGGCTCGGCACGTGGAGCGCCCGCGACATCCTCGCCCACATCGCCGGGTGGCACCGCGAGATGATCCCGGCGCTCGAGCGGATGGCCCGGGGTGAGCGGCCGTTCGGCGAGGGCGTGTCGTACGAGAACGTGGATGCCTGGAACGAGAAATTCGCCGCCGCCGGACGGGGCCGCGCCGCCGCGGCCGTGCTGCGCGACCTCGGGGCCTCGCATCGCGACTTTCTCGCGGCCGCGCAGAAGGTCCCGGACGAGCGCTTCGCGCCGGAGAAGACGGCGACCCGCATCGTGGACATGAACGGCCCGCACCACTACCGGGAGCACGCGGCCGAGATCCTCGGGTGGCGGAAGCGCGTGGGGCTGTGACCCCCCTCTCAGGGAGGGGGTCGGGGTGAGCGCGTCCGAGGATCTCGCCCGCACCCGCCGGTGGCGCGGGAGCATCTGGGCGGTCTTCTCGGCCCTCTACTTCCTGAGCCACTTCCACCGGATCGCCCCCACGGTGGTCGCGGCGGATCTCATGGCGGCCTTCCGGACGACGGGAGCGGAGCTCGGGCTCCTCACCGCGATCTACCCCTATGTCTTCGCGGCGATGGGGTTCCCGGCGGGCGCGCTCGCCGACACCCTCGGCCCGCGGCGCACGATCGCGCTCGGCGCCGGGACGATGGGCGCGGGGGCCTTCGTCTTCGCGCTCGCCCCGCGCTTCGCGGTCGCGTTCACAGGCCGCCTCCTCGTCGGCCTCGGCGCGTCCGTGATCCTGGTCGCGTTTCTCCGGCTCTGCACCGAGTGGTTCCGGCCGGACGAGTTCGCCACGCTCGCCGGCCTCACCCAGACGGTCGGCAACGTCGGCGCCCTGGTCGCGGCGGGCCCCCTCGCGCTCGTGGTCGAGCGCCTCGGCTGGCGCGGGAGCTTCGCGCTGATCGGCGTGGCGACGGCGCTCCTCGCCGGCGTCTGGTGGGGCATGGTCCGGGACCGGCCGGAGGATCGGGGTCTCCCCGCCGTCAACCCCGGTCCCCGCGCGCCTTCGCCGGGCTGGGCCGTCCTCCGCGGCGTGCCCCGCGTCCTCGCCAACCCGCGGAGCTGGCCGCCCGCTCTGGCGACCGCGGGCGTCTACGGGACGCTGCTCGCGTTCCTCGGGCTCTGGGCCGTACCGTACGTCACGCAGGTCTACCGGGTCTCGCGCGTCGAGGCGACGGCGTACACCTCGGCCATCGCCGTCGGCCTCATCATCGGGAGTCCCCTCGCCGGCTGGATCTCCGACCGCTGGCTTGGCCTCCGGCGCCTGCCCTTCACCGCCTTCACCCTCGCCTACGCCGCGTGCTGGGCCGGTCTCGCGCTGCCCGCCCCCGGTCGCGTTCCCCCGGCGCTGCTTCTCACACTCTGCTTCCTCATGGGGCTCACGTCGTCGGCCATCATCCTGGTCTTCGCCTGCGTCCGCGAGGTCAACGACCCGGCCTACACGGGCCTGGCCATCGGGTTTCCCAACTCCGTCGCGTTCCTGGGGATCGGGCTCCTCCAGTGGCGCCTCGGCGCGATCCTCGACGCTCGGTGGGAGGGCGTGCTGCGGGACGGGGTCCGGGTATACGCGGGGGAGGCGTACCGGGCGGCGTTCGCGGTCTGCCTCGTCCTCGCCCTGCTCGCGCTCGTCATGAGCTGCCTGATCACCGAGACCCGCGGCCGCAACGTGTGGCGCGGGTCATCAGCAGCCTTGGATTCGGCCTGATTTCGTCGCGGCCGCGCACCCCGTGACGTTACAATGAGAGCGTGCGCAAGGACGTCGAGCGGCTCGTCCTCCAGGCCCGCCGCGACCTCGAGAACGCCCGGAAGAACATCGGCATCGAGGCGTACGAGGTCACGGCGTTCCTCTGCCACCAGGCCGTCGAGAAGTATCTCAAAGCGGCATGGATCCAGAAGAAGCGCGCCCGACCACCGGCAACCCACTACCTGCGGGAGTTGGGCTCCGGGCTCCGAATCCCCAAGCGACTCGCGCGGAACCTCAGCTTTCTGAACCCGGACTACACGGTAGCCCGGTACCCGGATGCGGCGAACGGAGTGCCCTACGAGCTCTACGACGAAGCGACCGCCCGCGCCAAGGTCAAGGCGGCCGAGGAGGTGGCCCGGTGGGCCGAGGCCGTGATCCGGTCGTGAGACGCTTCGTCGTGCGCTATTTGCCGAAGCTCAGGCGGCGGTACCGGCCCAGTGTGGTGCTGGTCTTCGGGTCCCGCGCCCGAGGCGAGGCGCTGACGGAGAGCGACCTGGACCTGCTCGTGGTGTCCGACCGATTCCGGGGCGTCCCGTTTCTGGAGCGTGTTTCGGCGCTGCTGACCGAGCTCGACATCCCGTTCGCGGTGGATGTTCTCTGCTACACGCCGGAGGAGTTCACGCGGAAACGGCGCGAGCTCGGGATCGTCAGCCTCGCCGTCGAGGAAGGTATCGCTCTCTGAACACGCTCACCGACCCAGCAGCTCGCGAGCCTGGGCCAGGTCGAGCTGCGCGCCGATCTCGACGAAGATCGCCTCGGCGCGCTCGAGGTGGGCACGGTCCTCCGTCCGCCGGCCGATTTCGAGGTGCGTCATCCCAAGGTCGCATCGCGCGCCCAGCTTCTCCGCCGAGGCCAGGCTCCGCTGCCACCACCTCAAGGCAGTGGCCGGCTGGCCACGGAGCCATTCCCAAGTCCCTCGTAACCTCATCGCCGATGGCAATCCGCTCACGAAGACCTGGCCCTGCTTCAGGGCAAGGTGGCAGGCTCGCCTTGCCTCTTTGAGCGCATCTCGCCGTTCCGCCTCTCCAGCCCGCTCTGCCGCCAGCAGGTAGGCTTCGGCCCACGGCGTGCGCAGGTAATTGCACGGAGGGGACCCTCGGAAGCGGCGCGCGGCGATGAGTCGATCGCCTTCCTCGAGCACGGCCAGCGCTCGTTGCAGTTGTCCCTGGCGAAGATAGCAGCGTCCTAACGATCCAGTCGACGCTACCAGGCTCCGGTACTCCGGAATCTTCCTGTGCAACTCGGCGGCTGCCTCGAGGCTGGCGACAGCCGCATCGAGGCGCCCGGTATGGTCTTCGGCTGTGCCTTTGAGCCACAGGCCGTAGGCACGCAAGCTTGCGTCAGCCCCGTCCTGGCCAGTGCGAATCAGCTCTTGACTTTGCTCCTGTGCGAGGGCGAACTGTCCCCGAGACAGATATACGTGTGCGATGTTCAGGGATGCGACTCCCCATCCTCGAAGGTCACCGGCCTGACGGTAAGCCGACGCTGCCTGCCGGTAGTGCCCGACCGCGGCGTCCGAGTCCCCGACCAGGTGCTCGTGGAACGCCAGTCCCAGATATGCGAGACCGCGGGTGGCCGGGCGCTGCAGGTTCTCGGCGAGGGCTACGGCACGTTTGTGGTAGCTTGAAGCGAGTCCAAACAACGGTATGAGATCACAGATCAACCCCACCCCCATGTAGCCCGCCGCGATACCGTCGGGAACGCCCCTTCGCTCGGAGAAGTTCAACAGGGTGAGCGTATCCAAGACCAACCGTTCCGGATCCGCCTCGTAATCGATCCAGCCCATCAGGAGGTAGAGGCGGGAGCGCTCCTCCGCGACAGGACCGGCTCGGTTGACCGCCGGCACGGAGCACGCGGGTACCCGGTGCCAGACCTGGCGAAGAAGCTCGCGGGCAATGCCCAGGCGAATCCCCCACCGCGAGGTCGGGTATGGCGCTTCCAGATAGGCCAATGCCTGCTGCAAGTACTCGCCGGCTCGGTTGCGGTCTCCCTGCCGGAAGAGGGCCTCGCCAATCTTTCGCTCCAGCGAGGCTCGCTCCACAGGCTCCCAGCGGTCACCGAAGGCGCGCGCGTACGCGTCCATCGCCTGGCGGTAGTGCGCGAGCGCCTCGGCATCCGCCGCGATTCGCCCTGCCTGGTCCCCCGCCTTGAAGAGGTACGCCTGCGCTTTCTGCCAGTCCTCGGCCCGCGCGTAGTGATATGCCAGCAGGCCATAGAACTCCTCCAGCCGGTCGGCGAAGAGCGCTTCGATGCACGCCCCCGCCCGCCGGTGCAGCTGCCGCCGCCGGTCCTGCAGGATGCTCCCGTACGTCGCCTCCTGCACCAACGCGTGCTTGAAGATGTACTCCAGCTCTGGCACCCGTCGCCGCTCCCGGATCAGCTCGAGGTCCTGCAACTCCGTGAGGTGTCCGTCCAGCTCACGTTCCGCCTCTGAGATCGCCCGCAGCACCCGGTAGAAGAAGCTCCGCCCGATCACCGCCGCCAGCTTCAAGACCTGCTTGACGTCCTCCTCCAGCCGGTCCACCCGGGCCATGATCACGCCCTGGATCGTGTCCGGGATGGCGATCTGGTCCACCGGCGCCGTCAGGCGCCAGGAGGCTGTCCCCGGCTGGCGCATGAGGACGCGAGTGTCGATGAGCGCCCGCACCACCTCCTCCATGAAGAACGGGTTCCCCTCGGTCTTCTCGAGGATCAGCTCCCGCAGGCGGGGCGGCGGGTCCTCGCTCACCAGGTGCTCCACCAGCACGGCGCTCGCTGACGGCAGCAGGGGCGCGAGCGCGACCTCGGTGTAGCACGTCGGATACTCATTCCGGGCTACGGCGCGCAGTCGGTCGGGCGGCTGGACTCTCCCGGTCCGGCCGGCCCACCCCGCAGAGGAGCAAGGGCACGGTCTCGACCAGCGGAAACAAATGCTCGATCAGCTCTGCCGACGACTGGTCCGCCCAGTGCAGGTCCTCGAAGACAATGACGGTCGGCCGCTCCCGAGCCAGCCGCTCGAACAGCCGCCGCACCGTCCGGAACACCTGCCGCCCCATCGCCTCCCCGTCCAGGTACTTGACCCGCTCCTCGTGCTCCGGCCGGACCGTCACGCCCAGCAGGGTGGCTAGATACGGGAGGACCTCGGCTACCTCCCCGGAGAACAGGCCCTCCACCCGACGCGCGAGCTTCCCCCAACTCTCCGCGTCGCCGTCGTCCTCGGTGATGCCCGCCCAGCCCCGGAGAATCTCCAGGAACGGCCAGTAGGCCAGCGTCTGTCCGAACGAGAGCCCCCGGCCCTCCAGCCAGAAGAGGTCGCGGTCGGCTACCTTGCGGCGCACCTCCGTCACCAGCCGCGACTTTCCCAGCCCCGCCTCCCCGAGGATCCCCACGATGCCACCCTGCCCGGCTTGAAGCCGCTCGATACTCCTCAGGAGCGCCGCGACCTCCTCCTCGCGTCCTACGAGTGGGGACCCGATCCCGGCAGCCTCGCGGCCTGTCACGGGTCGGGCCCGCGTGCCCACGACTCGATAGACCGCGACCCGCTCGGCCCTGCCTTTGACCGCCCGTGTGCCGAGCGCCTCGCAGTCCGCGTGGTCCTGAACGAGCCGGAGCGTGCTCTCGCTCACGTACACCGCCCCCGGCTCGGCGACCTGCTGGAGGCGCGCGGCCAGGTGCGTCGTGTCGCCGATGGCCGTGTAGTCCATTCGCAGGTTGTCCCCGATCTTCCCGACGACCACCGGCCCGGTATTCAGCCCCATCCGGGCCGACAGCGCGTGGCCGAACTCGGTCTGCCGCTCGCGCAGCGACTGCTGAAGCCCCAGTGCTGCCAGTACCGCTCGCCGCGCGTGGTCCTCATGGGCTACCGGGGCCCCGAACAGGGCCATGAAGCCGTCGCCGAGAAACTGATTGATCGTGCCTTCGTACCGATGGACCTCGGCCAGGGCCAGCTCGAAGAAGCGGTTGAGGAGGGTGTGCATGTCCTCAGGACCCAGGCGCTCGGCGAGCGCCGTCGAGTTCGCCAGGTCGCAGAAGAGCACCGTCACCTGCTTGCGCTCCCCCTCCAGCGCGCTCCGGGCCGTCAGGATCTTCTCGGCAAGGTGCGGGGGCGTGTAGCCGTGGGGCGCGGCGAAGCGGGCGTCAAGCCGCGGGGACGCTTCGAGCTTGGCGCCACACCCGTTGCAAAACTTCGCTCCCTCAGGGTTCTCGTGCTGGCAGGCCGCGCAGATCATCGCTGGTCAGTGGTCTCTGCGAGGGCGACTCCGAACTCGCGTGCGAGCTGTTCGGTCCGCTCGACGTACCTGGGAGCCGGCAGGGCGCGGAACAGCGGGTAGGCCTCCGCGAGGTGGCGGGCCGCGCCATCGCGGTTGCCGCGCGCGTGTGCGAGCTCGGCGAGATCGAGGCGAGTCCGCGCTTCGTAGTAACGGGCATGGATGGATGTGAAGAGCGCAAGGGCCTCATCCAGATGGTTTCCCGCCTCCGCGTAAGCCCCGGTGACCTGGGCGAGTCGGCCGAGCACCCGCTGCGCGGAGCCGACCACTACCCAGTACTTCGCTCGCCGGGCCAGTTCTAGTCCTTCCCTGGCGCACTCCCGAGCCTTGTCGATCTGCCCGCTGAGGAGCCAGGCTTCGGCGAGGTAGGCCGTGTACCACCCTTGATCGGCGCGACCTTGGAAGCGGGCGAATTGCTGGACCGCCTGCTCGAGGAGCGGCAGCGCTTTGGCCGGGTCTCCTTGTTCCAGATACGCGATGCCCAGATAGCCCATGGACTCCGCGGTGTTGAACGGATCCTTCGAGGAACGGAGGGCACTTTGGCAGGCTTCGATCCCCGCCTGCCAGTGTCCCGTCAGGACGTGGACCACCCCGATGACCCGCTGGGCGGAACAATAAACACGGGGATCGCCGATGGCCTCGCCGATCGCGCGGGCCCGCCCGAGCGCGTCCAGCGCCGCGCCGAGATCGCCCTGGGACGAGTAGTTCAGCCCCAGGATCCAATAGGTCTGCCCGAGCCACACGCGCTCGTCGGTCCCCTCGAGCAAGGCAACAGCGGCTCGGCCGTGCTCGATACCCTCGCGGAACTGCCCGGCCCAGAAGCTTCCGAAGGCCAGGAGGTAATGGCCTTTTGCCAACGTCGGCTGGTCGCCGCAGCGCTGCGCTTCCTCCATGGCTCGGCGGGCGCTCTCGACGGTCCGCTCCTGGTCGGCCAGGAAGGTGTACGTGTTCGCCAACATCAGGTAGTAGTGGCCGGCTACCAGCGGATTCCCGACCGCTTCGATGCGCTCCCGATGCCGGAGGAGGAGGTCAAGCGCTTCCTCGACTCGCCCGAGGAAGGCGAGCGCGCGGGCGAGCCGCGGGACGATGTCGAGCAGGCAGCGCTCCCGCTCCTCGGCCGGCAGCCGCTCGGCGAGCCCGAGGGCCTCCTCGAGCGCCGTCGCGGCTTCGGCCAGCGCGAAGCCCCGCGCCGCCCTCCGGGCGAATGCGACCAGATACTCGACCGCCTGGGCGACCTCGTCCGTCCGCGCGAAGTGGTACGCGAGTCGGTCGTAGACCTCCTCCAGTCGCCCGGCGTACAGGGTTTCCAGGGCGTGGCCGGCCGCGGCGTGGAGGGTCTGGCGGCGCGGCAGCAGGAGGCCCGCGTACGCCGCCTCCTGCGTCAGCGCGTGCTTGAACACGTAGACGCGCTCGTCCGCGCGGGACCGCTCGAACAGGAACTCCAGCCGCGTGAGTTCTGCGAGGTGATGCTCGAGATCCCCCGGACGCTCCAAGATCGCGCGGAGGAGGCGGAGCGGGAACTCGCGTCCGAGGATCGCGGCGGTCTGGAGCACCCGCTTGGGACCGTCTGGTAGACGGTCGATCCGCGCAACCAGGACCTCCTGGACGGTCTCCGGGACGGCAACGCCCGGCTCCCCGCGCTCCGCCATGGCGCGTGCCAGCTCCTCGAGGAAGAAGGGGTTGCCTTCCGCCTTCTGGAGGACCGCCTGGGCGAGGGCCTCGGGAATTCCGCTGGCGCCGGGCACGGCCTCCAGCACGATCGCGCTCTCTCGTGATGACAGTGCGCGGAGCGCCACCTGCGTGGCGTACGACTTCTCCATCCACGGCGGACGATACCCGGGTCGGTAGGTCAGGAGGAGCAGGATTCGGGCGCCGCTGAGACCGTCCACCAGCGAGGCGATGAACTCCTGGGAGGTCATGTCGATCCAGTGGAGATCCTCCACGGCAAGGACGAGCGGTCGATCCCGGCTGGCTCGCCCGCAGAGCTCTCGAAGGATCTCGAAGGTCCGCACGCGGATCGCCTCCGGAGTCAGCGTGGCCAACCGGTCCGCTCGCTCCTTGATCCCGAGGAGGACGAGGAGGTAGGGCGCGGTCTCCTCGGCCGGCATGCCCACGGCCCGGAGGGCGGCCTCCACCTTCTCAACGACCACGGCGAGCGGGTCGGTCTCGGCGATCTGCCAGGCCCGACGCACCAGGTCGAGCACGGGCAGGTACGGCGTGGCGCTCCCGTACGAGACACAACGCCCCTCGAGGTACGTCACGGCCTCGCTCTCGAGGCTCCGGCGGAACTCGTAGAGGAGCCGCGATTTCCCGACCCCGGCCTCGCCCACCATACCCACCACCTGTCCGCGGTCCGCCTCGACCTGGGCCAGGATCTCGTGCAGCGTCCGCAGCTCTCGCTCCCGACCGACGAACGGACTCAGCGGGCGCGCGCCCAGCCCCTCGAGGCGAGTCCGGCGGGGCCCGAGCCCGAGAAGCTTGTAGGCGGTGATGGACTCGTCCTTCCCCTTGAGCTGGACCGGGCCGATCCGCTCGAGGCCCACATAACCCTCGACGAGTCGCGCCGTCGCTTTCCCCACGAGGACCGTGCCGGGCTCCGCAAGCTGCTGCAGTCGGGCGGCCACGTTGGTGGTGTCCCCGACGGCCGTGTAGTCCATCCGGAGGTCATTACCGATCCCGCCAACGACGACCAGCCCCGTGTTCAGCCCCATCCGCACCGCGAGGCCTTCGCTGAGGGCGGGGCGGTGTTCCTGCAGGGCTTGCTGAATCGCGAGCGCGGCCAGGACAGCCCGCCGGGCGTGATCTTCGTGGGCCAGGGGCGCGCCGAATAGGGCCATGAAGCCGTCGCCGAGAAACTGGTTGATCGTGCCCTCGTACCGGTGCACCTCGCCAAGCGCCAGCTCGAAAAACCGATTCAGCAGCGCGTGCATCCCCTCCGGCCCCAGCCGCTCGGCCAGCCCGGTCGAGTTCGCGAGATCGCAGAAGAGCACGGTGACCTGCTTGCGCTCGCCCTCGAGCGCACTCCGGAAGGTGAGAATCTTCTCGGCGAGGTGCTTCGGAGTGTAGGACGCCGGCGCGGCGAACTCGGCCGCTGCCGGGGTAGCGCCCAGCAGCTGTCCGCAACCGCCGCAAAACTTCTCGCCGGGCTCATTGGCGAACCCGCAGGCCGGGCAGGCTTGGGTCAGCGGCTCGCCGCACTCCGCGCAAAAGCGGCGACCGGGGCGGTTCTCGGCCCCGCAACGCGCGCAGCGGTTCACTATGGATCCACTCCCGGCGGCGCCGGCGACAGCACGACCACCGGGATGCGCCGAGCAGTCCGCGCCTGGTAGTCCGCGTAGCCGGGGAAGTGCTCGATGATCTTCTGCCAGAGCGTCTCACGCTCCGCGCCGTCGGCTTCGCGGGCGATGCGCGCGCTGCTCCGACCTCCGAGCGTGACGGTAACCCGGGGGTTCGCCCGCAGATTCATGTACCAGCCGGGGTGCTGCGGGTGGCCGCCCTTCGAGGCGACCAGTACGACGTCGTCACCCTCGAGCAGCGCCAGCAGCGGGACGGTCCGCGGGAGTCCACTCCGGGCGCCGGTTGTGGTGAGCAGGACCACGTGGTGGCGCAAGCGGGTCCCGAGCGCCGTGGAGAGGCGCCCTGCGGACGCGCGCAGCAGCAGGCGATCGACACGGGTGAAGACGTGGAGGTAGAGCCATGCCCCCGCGCGCGAGCCGGCGACGGCGAGCGCGAGCCGTTCGTACCCGCTCAGCGGCCCGCCTGCCGGCCCCGCCGCGCCCACTACCTAGCGCCTGTAGTCCTGCACTCGTGGCAACGCTCACTTCACCAAGTGCGCGCTGACCTCGAACGCCTCGCGGATCGGCGGTCCGGCAAACAGGCCACCGAACTTGGCAATCTGCTCCTGCAAGTACCCGCTGGTTTCGCTCGCCTTCATGTCAGCTTCGGTCTCCCACAGACTGATCGAGATCCCCTTGCCAGTGGCACGGTCTGTCAGGAGATAACCACCTCTGAATCCCTTCTGCTTCTCGGCCGCTGGCACCACGGAATCTCGATAGATACGGATTGCTTCATCGATCTTGCCGGACTGAACCTGTGTATACACCACTCTTGCGTGCATAACTGACCTCCATCGGCCTCTTCGATTCGCAGGGCAGACATGCCCCTTCGGCCATCTGCAAGGCTCAGGATGTGGAAGGGCGGTCCGCGAACCCTCTCCAGAGGCATCAGGGTGCTCCTGCGAGGGGCGGACGGGGGGTCATGCGAGGGCCTGGCGGATATCAGATAGACGTCGTTCAGCCGCTCGGCGATCTCCAGGCCTCGCCGGGCGAACCGCACGACGACGTCACGCGGTTCGCCGAACGGCTTCATCTCGTACAGGAACGCCAGCCCCATGCACGGATAGCCGATGCATTCCTCGTCGCCGAGCGCCTCGCCCAGGGCGAGGGCCTTCTTGCAGACGGAATCGGCCGCCTCGTAGTGCGCAGCCGTGACGTGAGCAAACCCGAGCCAGAAGAGGAGCAGGGACTGCCGGCGCTGGTCGCCCAGGGCCTCGACACGCGGCAGGTAGCGCGTCAGCCCGATCAGGCCGTGGAAGTCTTTCCGGTAGTAGTAGGCGCGAGCCCACGCGAGGACCATGTCGGCCAGGAAGCGGTCGTCGGCGCAACCTGGATTCGCTTCCAGGAGCTGTGCGGCCCCCTGAAAGTGCCGGTGCGCGGCCTCGACCGCATAGACCCGCAGGCTCTTCTCGCCGGCCAGCCTCAGGTATTGGATGGTCCTGTCCACGCGCGGGGTCTGGCCCCAGTGGTTGGCCAGCACCTCGGCCCACTCCGCGAGCCGGTCGCCGTAGCTCCGCTCGATGGCCTCCGCCACGTGCGCGTGCAGGTCCGCGCGCCGGGTCGTGAGGAGGCTCCCGTACACGGCCTCCTGGATCAGCGCATGCTTGAAGACGTACTGCTCGTCCTCCGGGCCCCGCTCGCGAAAGATCAGCTCCTGGGCCTCCAGTTCCCGGAGGCAGTCAGGAAGGTGGCCGTTCACGCCGGCGGCCGTCTGCAACACCTCACGCGAGAAGCGGCGGCCGATAACCGAAGCCACCTGGAGCACCGCCCGGGCGGTTTCCGGCAGGCGATCCACCCGGGCCATGACCAGGTCCTGCAGGCTTCCCGGCAGAGACAGGCGAGCCGCGTCAGCCCGGAGCGACAGGCCTTCCCCTGTGCGCACGAGGCCGCCGCTCTCCGCCAGGTAGCGCGTCAGCTCCTCGGCGAACAACGGGTTGCCCTCGGCCTTGTCCGCGATCAGGCGGGTGACCGGCTCGGGCAGCGCCTCGGCGCCCAGGCGGCGCGCACGAGCTGAAGGCAGCTCTCCTCGGACAACGGCGCCAGCGCCAGCTCCACCACCTCCGCCCGCCCGGCCCACGACGGCCGGTAGTCCGGCCGGAAGGCGCACAGCACCAGGAGCGGCTGCGCCTCGGCCCGCCGGATGAGGCGCAGCAGCAGCTCCTCCGAGGCCGAGTCCGTCCAGTGGAGGTCATCGAGGGCCAAGACCACCACCGACAGCCGGCACCGGGCCCCCAGGAGCTCTTCCAGCACCTCCCGCGTGCGCGCCCCGATGATCTCGCCGTCCAGCCCCCGGAACGCGTCCCGGCCGGGGTCCAGGCCGAGCAGGTTGAGCAGGAACGTCAACCGCCCCTCCACCTCCACGTCCAGCAGCTCCAGCCCGCGCGTGAGCTTCCGCGCGATCTCCGTGCGTATTCCGGCCATCATGATCGCTCAGTCCGACCGATCGTGATCACGTGTT